>CANQQU010000091.1 GCA_947626085.1 uncultured Oscillospiraceae bacterium | reverse complement strand
ACGCCTGGTTTGACGATGTGCTGTTTATTGGCGATTCTCGGGTCGTCGGCTTCCGGGACTATGCCCGCAGCGGGGGAGCGGAATATTTCTGCAACGTGGGGATGTCGGTGTTCCAGGTCATGGCGGGGATCCAATGCTCCGATCTGGGCTTTGAGGCCCAGAGCCTGGAGACCCTGCTCTCCCATCGCCGTTATGGAAAAATCATCATCAGTTTGGGCATCAACGAGTGCGGCTATCCGCTGTCCAGCTTCCGCAGCGCCTATGGAGAGCTGCTGCAAAAGGTGAAGGCGCTGCAGCCTGGCGCGACCATTATTCTCCAGGGAATCCTGGGGGTGACCCGGAACTATGCCGGGGACCGAAGCTATTTCTACCCGGAGAATCTCAGCAAGTTTAACGAAGTGATCAAATCCATGACGGGAAGCGGCGTTTACTACATCGATCCCAATACCCTGTTCTCCGATCCGGATGGGTATCTGTATACCTCCATCTCCGGCGACGGCTGCCATCCCACCGGAAAATACTACCGGATGTGGGCGGACTGGATCAGCTATGCCATCGCCCAGCTGGGGATTTAGACGGGAACAGGGCCCTGGGAGCAAGAATATTTTTTCAGCCGGTACGCGCGTGCGTACCGGCTGGATGTTTTCTGATCCGTTGGAAAAGCGATCTGTCACAAATCAACGAAATACGGCCTGGGACGTTCCTGCCTACAGCACCTGATGGACCAGATACCACACGATGGCCAGAATGATGAGCAGGGGGAGGTAGGCGATCAGCGCGGCGCTGGCGATGGAGATCACGCTGACGCCAATGGAATTGAGGGCGTACACCAGGGCGCAGAGAATGCCCGTGGTCAAAATGGCCTTGGACAGCTCCTTGCCCACCAGGGTGGCGAAGAAGAAGGTGTACAGCGCCCCGATAATGGGGTTGACGCTGGCAATGGCGACCCCCACCAGCAGCTTCAGCGCGCCCACTGCCAGGGTCAGCACCAGCAGACCCAGCAGCACCATGGGGGCGTAGGTCCAGATCCCTTCCGGGACAAAGTAGTACAGTATCGCGATGGCCGCCAGGTGGAGCAGCATCCCCACCGCCACGGTGAGGCACCGGAAGAAGAGCCAGCTGAACAGGCCCTTGCCGTCGGGGAGCCAGGTGTCCACCAGGTTGATGAGGAACGCCAGAATGATCATGCTCAGAATATTGGAGCAGATGGCGGGAAAGTCCGCCCCAACGAAGGAGAAGATCACCAGGTTGTCCCCCTGAAATTCCACAAAGGGCAGGGGAGAGAGAATGGCCCTAAATTCCGCTCCGGCAGAGTACAGCGCCACACTGGCGGCGTAGATGAACAAAATGCCCACGGCGGCGGACACGGCGTGGTTCAATCCAGAGCGTTTGCCGAAGATCACCCGGCCTACCAGGCCCAGCAGGAAGCTGCCCAGCACGGCGATCAGGGACGCCTCCAGGAATAGCTCGATATTCAGGCCCTCCAGGTTGATAAAATCTGACAGGAAATCCAAGGGGCTACCTCCTTAGAACGCACGGTGGCCCCGCGAAAGGCGGGGCCACCAAAGAATGGAAAAATTACTTCATCTCGGCCTCGGCGCCGGCTTCCTTCAGATCGTTGACCAACTTCTCGGCGTCTTCCTTGGAAATGCCTTCCTTCAGGGTCTTGGGGCAGTTGTCGACCAGCTCCTTGGCGTCCTTCAGGCCCAGGCCGGTAACGGCACGGACGACCTTGATAACGCCCAGCTTGGAGGCGCCGGGGGACTTCAGGATGACGTCGAACTCCGTCTTCTCCTCTTCCACGGGAGCGGCGGCCACAGCGGGACCGGCAACAGCGGCGGCAGCGGCGGAAACGCCGAAAACTTCCTCCAGGGTATGGACCAGCTCGGACAGCTCCAGAACGGTCAGGCCCTTGACTTCTTCTACGAGAGCAGTGATCTTTTCACTAGCCATGGTATTGTTCCTCCTAAATTTAGTTTATTTTGTAAAGTGGGTTGGGTTTGACCGTTACGCCTCGGGGGCGGGTTCCTCGGTCTTGGGGCCTTCCTTCTGCTCCCGGATCTGGTCCAGGACAAAGGCCAGGCTGGAAATGGGCGCCAGGAAGGTGCCGAGCACCTGGGCCACCAGAGCGTTCTTGCTGGGCAGCTCGCCGAAGCCGTTGAGCTGATCCGCGGTGAGGACGGAGCCCTCTACCACGCCGCCTTTGATGGTCAGGACGTTCTTGTTCTTCCGGGCAAACTCGCACACGATGCGGGCGGGGGCAATGGGGTCGCCGGTGGTGCAGGCCATAGCGGTGGTACCGTTGAGGACCTCGTCAAAGTCATAACCGGCGTTGCGGGCGGCGAACCGGGTCAGGGTATTCTTCACGATGGCGTATTCCACCCCGGCCTCCCGGAACTGCTGCCGCAGAGCGGTATCCTGGGCCACGGTGATTCCCTTGTAGTCCACGAACACCACGGAGGTCGATTCCTTCATCTTCCCGGTCAGGGTCTCGACAACGGCCTTCTTGCTCTCCAGAACCTTTGCGTTGGGCATTGCATTTTCACCTCCATAAAAAATGTCTTCCCGCCAAAAGACAGAAAGACACGCAAAAAACATTCTTTTTACGCACCTCGGCAGGATTTACGGCATATAGCCACCTGCTGTCTCTGGCAACTTCCTAAGTATAGCAAAAAGCCCTTGAATTGTCAAGGGCTTTTTCGTGGCTTTTTCCGCTAATTATGTAGCGTTACAATAGATGTGAGACCGAATGGCTAGAAAAAGGCGATTGAGTTTGTTAGAATAAAGTCTCCACAAC
>CANQQU010000090.1 GCA_947626085.1 uncultured Oscillospiraceae bacterium | reverse complement strand
GGCGGGAGCCGGGGGAGGCCCTGGTCTCCACGGTGCTGTTCGACAATGTCAGTCAGGTCCTCCACGACCGGGTCCCCTTGAACAAAGTGGCCCCTCTGACGGACCGGGACTACACCGTTCGGGGCTGCACCGCCCTGCTGGACGCCATCGGCGGGGCCATCCATCACATTGGCAACATCCACAAGTACGCCCGGCCCGAGGACGTGCCGGAACACACCCTGTTTGTCATCACCACCGACGGCATGGAAAACGCCAGCCGGCAGTATACCGGCGACCGGGTCCGGGCCATGATCCAGCGGCAGAAGGGAAAATATGGCTGGGAATTTCTGTTCCTGGGGGCCAACATCGACGCGGTCCAGACGGCGGGCCGGTTTGGCATCGGCGCGGACCGGGCGGTGAACTACCACGCCGACAGCCAGGGAACGCAGCTCAACTATCAGGTCCTCAGCGCCGCCATCGGCGCGGTCCGGGCCTCCCAGCCCTTGGACGCCGGCTGGAAGCAGCGGATCGAGCAGGACTATGAGGAAAGGAAGAAGAAATAAGGAAAGCGCCGGCCCCCTTCGTCACCACTTCCGGGGGCCGGCAGTATTCGAGGCTGGTATGGCTCTGCCACACCAGCCTCGGCTTTTTATAAAAATAGGAAGGGGCGGTTCTTTACTGTTCCCAGGGCCCCTGGGGAGGACGGGTAGACTCCCAGGTGGGGGGCTGGGGCGTCCAGGTGGGCTGGGGCGGGATCTGATCCTGACGGGGCGGCATCCCCAGGTCCTTGTTCCGCAGGGCAAACAGCAGGAACGGCTCGGTGACGCGCAGGAAAATGCTCAGCAGCAAAAAGACCACCGCGCTGCCGGGATCGCAAGAGCGATAAATGTCGTACAGGCAGAAATACTGGATGATGGTCAGGGGAATGCTCAGGCACAGATCCAGCAGGATCGAGCCGCTCATGCTCAGCACCGGGCCCAAAAGCAGATTCATGGTCTGCTCCTCGGTCATGTTCATGGGCGGGTTCAGGGCGAAGCCGATCACGGCCCCCATAGCCCGCACAGCCTGGAAACTGACCGCAAGCTCCAGAACCAGCTGCAAAATGCTCAGCACCAGCAGAGCCTTGCGCTTGTTGCGGATCTGGCCCTTGACCACATACTGGTATTGATCGGAGATGCAGCCCCACATCCATGCCCAGCCGATGGGCAGCCAGGCCAGCCAGGGATGGTTGACGCCCCGCCGCCGGGCGATGGTCTGGACCGCCAGCGCTTCCAGCACATAGGTCAGGATCGAGAGGCCCAGGGCCAGCAAGATGGACGGCAAATACAAAAGCGCGGCCACAGTATCGACAGCAGGTTCCATAGGCAATGCCTCCTTTTTTCTTTTTCGTGGCTCTAGTATACCACTGTTTTTGCCAAAAAGCAAAGGGCCCGGGGTATAGAAAGGGCAATCTGACTGATAAAAACCCTTCATTTTCAAGGCGGCCCAAAAGGACTTGGGATATTTCCATAAAAAAGCCCTGAGATTTTGCAATAAAATGTCAAAAGGTACTTGCAAAATGCGCAAAAGCCGTGTATAATAATTACGGAATTTTGTGGAATCCGTTTTTGTGCAGATTTAAAGATGGGGGCTTGTATCATATGTCCAACAGTGTGTTTCAGAGCGTGATTTTGCAGCTCAAGGACGTGACGGACCGGGTTTTCGGCGTCATCGATACGGAGGGGTATGTGATCTCCTCCACAGATACCATGCTTCTGGGGGAGCGGTGGGCGGACTGCGCCCTGAAAGCCTCCGCCGCCGGGGAGGGGATCGTCACCTACCACCAGAAGGCGTTCAAGGCCATTCTGAACAGTTCCAATTACTTTGAGTACGCCGTGTTCTGCACCGGGGACGACGAAACCGCCAAGTCCTTCTGCGCCATGGCCCACATCGCCCTGAACGAGGCCAAGACCTTCTATGAGGAGAAGCACGACCGGGGCACCTTCGTGAAAAACATCATCATGGACAATATCCTGCCCGGCGACATCTATATCCGGGCCAAGGAGCTGCACTTCTCCACGGACACCCCCCGGGCGGTATTTCTGGTGCGGCAGGTGGGCCACGCGGAGGTGACGGCGGTGGACGTGCTGACCGGTCTGTTCCCCGACCGGACCCAGGACTTTGTGCTGAGCATCAACGAGACGGACATCGCCGTGGTGAAGCAGATCAGCCCGGGCACCCCCGACGGGGAGCTGGAGCGGCTGGCCAAGACCATGGAGGACACGCTGAAAAACGATCTTTACGTCAAGACGGTGATCGGCATCGGCACCGTGGCGGAGCATCTGCGGGAGCTGGCGGATTCCTATAAGGAGGCCCAGACCGCCATCGACGTGGGCAAGGTCTTCGATACGGAGAAGAGTATCATCAACTATGAGAACCTGGGCATCGGCCGGCTGATCTACCAGCTGCCCACCACCCTTTGCGAGATCTTCCTGTCCGAGATCTTCAAGAAGAGCGCCATCGATTCGCTGGACCAGGAGACCCTGTTCACCATCAACAAGTTCTTTGAGAACAACCTGAATGTCTCCGAGACCTCCCGGAAGCTGTTCGTCCACCGGAACACCCTGGTGTACCGCCTGGAGAAGATCAAGAAGCTGACGGGCCTGGACCTGCGGCAGTTCGACCACGCCATCGTCTTCAAGGTGGCGCTGATGGTCCGCAAGTACCTGGCGTCAAGGGAAAATCGATAACAGCTCGGTGGGAGAGGGTTCCTCTCCCACCCCAGTCTGTCAAAGAATCCCTGTTTTCAAGAAGCGAAAACAGGGATTCTTCTGCAAATATTTGGAAAAGCAAGCATAA
>CANQQU010000089.1 GCA_947626085.1 uncultured Oscillospiraceae bacterium | reverse complement strand
GTCGGTGGGGGTGGTGTCGTCGGGATTATCGGGATTGGGGGTGATCTTGCCCAGGTTCAGGATCAGCTCGGCGCTGCCCTCGCCCTCGGAGGTGAACCGCAGCTCCAGAGGCGCGACCGTCTCGCCGATCTTCATATTGTAGGCGCCGCCGAAGGTGGCCCAGTCTTCCACGCTCTCGTCCCGCGCCAGGATGTGGCAGTAGGTCTCCTTGGTGGACTTGGCCCAGATCTTCACCACATAGTCGGCGGCCTTCAGGGCCACGCCGGCCTTCTTCAGCTGGATGTCGCCGTCCCCGGCGCCGGGGTCGGTGATCTCAAAGACGTAGGCGCCGTCCTTCAGCTCGCCGGTGGCGTTGACGCCCTCGGCGACGCTGGCTTCCCAACCGTGGCCGTCGGGCTGGGCGGTGGCGAAGTCCATCTGATAGAGTACGGTGCTTTCGCCGGTCTGACGGGTGACGGTCAGGGTGGCGTAGGCCTCGGCGGTCTCGCCGGCGGCGTCGGTGACGGAGTAGGTCAGCTCATAGGCGCCGGCGCTCTCCGGGGTGGCCTTGCCGTTCTTGAAGTCCAGGCTGGGCATGGAGGTGATGGTGATCTTGCCGGTCAGGTCGCCGTCCTCGGCGTCGGTGGCGGTGACGCCGGCCAGGGCGTCAAATTCGGAGCCGGCTTCCACGCTGGAATCCTGCACGCCGGCGATTTCGGGAGCGGTGTTCTCGCCGTTGGAGGCGGGGGTCTGATCGCAGGCGGCCAGCATCAGCACCATGGCCAGGCACAGCAGCGCCGCGATCCATCTGTTCAGTTTCTTCATGATGCGCGTCCTCCTCAAGAATTACTTGCTGGCGATGTAGCGGTCGTAGGCGTCCTGATAGACCTTCTGGATGTCGTCCAGATGGGTCCGGCCGGTGAGCTCGCTCTCGAAGGTCGCCCAGTCGGCGTCGGACACGCCGCCGTTCATCAGCCACTTGATCAGGTTGGTGCGGATGTAGTCATTCAGGCTGGATTCGTAGTTGCTCAGGGTGTTCAGCTCTTCCAGAGTGAACTGCAGGTTGGGGGTGGGGGTGACGTTTTCGGGGATGTAGGGGGTCACATAGGCGTCCAGCCGCTCCAGACGGAGCTGGGCACGGGGCTCCATGTTGACCACATTGTTCCAAGCGTAGTCGGACAGGTAGATGAAGCCAAGAGGCGCGTTCTGGAGCCGCAGCTCGTCGGTGGTCATGCCTTCGGGCACTTCCTTCTGGACCAGCATGCCGTTGGCGTCCCGCTCTTCCTCGTACACGATGCCGATGGGGCCGTAGTTGATCTGGGCGGAGATGACCGGATCGTAGTAGCGGTCAAAGTAGGTCAGCAGCACTTCCACATTGGGCACGTCCGCGAAGATGACCACTTCGCCGGTGCTGATCTCGGGGTTGTTGGAAACGCAGGCGGTCTGGTCGCCGTTGGGGCCGACCAGGGGGGCGCAGACGACGTAGTTCTCGGGGTTGGAGACCACGGTCTCGCTCTCCCACCAGTAGAAGAAGCCGTAGGTCTCGGTGCCCTTGCCGTTGGCCAGGAAGTTATCCTGGGAGATCTCGAAGGAGACCTTGTCGATCAGGTTGTTGCTGACCCAGTTGGCGATGAAGTTGGTAGCTTCCTTGAAGCGGTCGTCCTGAACGGTGTAGGTGACCTTGCCATCCACCACCACCCGGTGCTCCAGGTTGTCGTTCAGGCCGAACATGCCGTACAGGTCGCACTGGTTGCCCTGCCAGTTGTTGTAGACGAAGCTCATGGGCCGCTCGTCGGCGGCGTCGCCGTTGCCGTTCATGTCGTTATCCCGGAAGTAGGTCATGAGCTGCTCCGCCTGGGCGGCGGTGAGGGTCAGGCCGTCCTTCAGATCGGCCTCGGTCAGGCCGTCCACCTTGCCGGCCTTGATGGCCTCGGCGGCCCAGTTCTTGTTCAGGAACAGGATGTTGGGGCTCTGCAGAAGACCCATCTCCTCCACCCGGGGCAGGGAGTAGATTTTGCCGTCCTCGCTGGTGAGCTGGGCCTTGATGTCGGGCCGCTCCTCCAGGATCTTGGAGAAGTTGGGCATATACTCTAAGTAGTCGCTGATGGGCAGCAGCACATGCCGCTGGGCGTACTTGATGATCTCGCCGGCGGTCATGCCCGCGTGGTAGATGGCGTCGGGCCGATCCTTGGCGTTGCCGAAGATCAGGTTCTTCTGCTGGCCGTAGACGGACTCGGATACGTTCTCCCAGGACACATAGACATTGGTGCTTTCATACAGGTCCTGCATGATCTTCATGTCGTTGTAGTCCAGCGCGGAGGCGTTCTTGGAAGAGTAGATGTTGAAGGAGATGGCCTTGGAGCCTTCCTCGTTCAGGATGGGGGCGTTGGGGTCGGTCCACTGGTAGCCGTAGTCGGAGACCAGCTTATCCACACCGGCGCTTTCGCCCTTGGTGGATTCGGTTCCGCCCTGGGGGCCGCAAGCGGCCAGAGACAGCGCCAGGACCAAAACCAGCAGCAGGGAAATCAGTTTTTTCATTGTCGCGTTACCTCCAAAATTGATAGATTATTTGGGATCAGCCCTTCAGGGAGCCGATCATCACGCCCTGGTTGAAGTACTTCTGCACGAAGGGGTAGAGCATCAGCACCGGGACGCTGGATACGATGACGGAAACGTACTTGATCTGGTTGGCCAGGCGGTACTGCTCCAGAATGGTCTCGCCGCTGCCGCCCATGGTACTCTCGGAGGCGATCAGGATCTCCTTCAGCACCAGCTGCAGGGGATACATGGTCTCGTCCTGGAGGAAGATCATGGCGTTGAAGTAGCTGTTCCACTGGCCGATGGCGTAGTACAGGGCCATGACCGCCAGGATGGCCTTGGAAAGGGGCAGCACCAGGGAGGTGAAGGTTCGAAATTCGCCGGCGCCGTCAATTTTCGCGGCCTCCACCAGTCCGGCGGGGATGCTGGACTCGAAGAAGGTCTTGGTCATAAACAGGTTCCACACGGAGAGGATGGAGGGCAGCACGATGGCCCACATATTGTTGATCAGGCCCAGGCTGCTCATGACGTTGTAGAAGGGGATCAGGCCGCCGCCGAAGAACATGGGGATGATGAAGTAGACCATCAGCAGCTTTTTGCCGGGGAGGGTGGGCCGGCTGAGGGCCCAGCCGGCGGGAATGGTGACCACCAGGGACAGAATCACGGTCAGAACGGTGTAGATGATGGTGTTCAGGTAGCCCTGCCACACGTCGGTCCGCTCCAGGATCTTCTGGAAGCCGGACATGGTGATCTGCACGGGGTAGAGCACCACTTGACCGGCCAGCACCGCGTCGGGGTCGGAGATAGAGGCGATGATGATGAAGTACAAAGGGTAGATGACGATCAGGGCCAGGATGCCCAGAACGATCGCGTTGATCGTGTAGAATACCTTGTCGCCCAGGCCATCTTTAATGGGATGGGACTTAGACAGCGTATTTTTCGACATTTCCAAAGCCCTCCTTTACCACAGAGAGTTCTCGGAGAATTTCTTCGAGGTGGTGTTGGCGATGATCAGCAGGATCACGTTGATGATGGAGTTGAACAGGCCGATGGCGGTGGCGTAGGCCTGATCGGGGATGCCGGTAAGGCCCTGCTTGTAAACGTAGGTGGCGATGAGCTCGCTGACCGCCAGGTTGCCGTCGGTCTGCATCAGCAGCGCCTTCTCGTAGCCCACGCCCATCAGACCGCCGATGGACATGATGAGCATCACGCTGACCATGGGCATGATGGCGGGCAGGTCCACATGGATCACCCGCTGGAACCGGGTGGCGCCGTCCAGGATGGCGGCCTCATGCTGTCCCGGGTCCACGCTGGACAGCGCCGCGATGTAAATGATGGCGCTCCAGCCGAAGTCCTGCCAGTTACTGGAGAGGATGTACATGGGGCGGAAGGCGGAGGCCTCCAGGAAGTAGGACACCCGCTCGCCGCCGAGGCTGGCCACGATGTTGTTGACCAGACCGTACCGGCCGAAGAACAGGGTCAGCATACCGACCAGGACCACCAGGGAGATGAAGTGGGGCCCGTTGAAGATGGTCTGCAGGACCT
>CANQQU010000088.1 GCA_947626085.1 uncultured Oscillospiraceae bacterium | reverse complement strand
GTGTGTGCGCCTTTAATCCGGAGCCCTTGGCGGCGTTTTTCGACTTCTTCTCCCTGGGTGAGGGAGAAGAGAGCACCGTGGAGATCGTCTCCCTCTACGACAAGGCCAAGGCGGAGGGATGGGACAAGCCCCGGTTTCTGCGGGAGGCGGCCAAGATCCCCGGGGTGTATGTGCCATCCTTTTACCGGCATGAGTACGGGGCGGATGGAACGATCTGCGCCATCGTTCCCGATGCGGGCGTGCCCGCGACGGCGCTCAAGCGGATCGTGGAGGATCTGGACGGCGCGTATTTCCCGACAAGGATGATCGTCCCTTCCACGGAGATCGTCCACGACCGGGCCAATTTAGAGGTGTTTCGGGGCTGCGTTCGGGGCTGCCGGTTCTGCCAGGCGGGATTCTCCTGCCGGCCGGTGCGGAAAAAGAGCGCCCAGGTGCTGTACCGCCAGGCGGTGGAGACCCTGGAGGACTCGGGGATCAACGAGCTGACGCTGTCCAGCCTGTCCACCTCCGACTACCGGGAGCTGGAGGAGCTGACGGACAAGCTGTTGCCCTACTGTCGGGAGCGGCGGGTGAATCTGTCGGTGCCCTCCCTGCGGGCGGACAACTTTTCCCGTCAACTCACCGCCAGGCTCCAGAACCAGCGGAAAAGCAGCCTGACCTTCGCCCCGGAGGCGGGCAGCCAGCGGCTGCGGGATGTGATCAACAAAAACCTGACGGAGGAGGAGATTCTCTCCTCCTGCGCCGTGGCCTTTGCCGGCGGGTGGAACAGTGTGAAGCTCTATTTCATGCTGGGCCTGCCCACGGAGACGGAGGAGGATGTGCTGGCCATCGCAGAGCTGATCGAGAAGGTGGCCGCTACCTGGCGGGCCAACGCCGTCAACAAAAAGCGGGGCCTGCGGATCCACGCGGCGGCGGCGTACTTTGTGCCCAAGCCCCACACCCCGTTTCAGTGGGAAAAGCAGCTGCCCATGGAGGAGTATCTCCGGCGGGCAAGGCTCCTGAAGGAGCGACTGCGGAATGTCCGAGGGGTGGAGTTCAACTACCACGATCCGGCGCTGAGCCGCTTGGAGGCGGTGTTTGCCCGGGGAGACCGGCGGGTCGGCCCCGTCCTCCGGCGGGCAGTGGAGCTGGGCGCGAGGCTGGACGGCTGGGACGAGTACTTTTCCTATGAGACCTGGCTGCGGGCCTTCCGGGAGTGCGGCGTGGACCCGGACTACTATGCCTGCCGGGGCTTTGGGGAGGAAGAGATCCTGCCCTGGGACGCCATCGACGTGGGGCTTAAGAAGGACTTCCTGCTCCGGGAGCGCCGCCGGGCCTATGAGGGACGAACCACCCGGGACTGCCGGGCAGGATGCGCCGGCTGCGGAGCCGACGCCCTTTTGAAGGAGGCGGTCTGCGATGCTTAGGGCCCAGTTTTCCAAGACGGGGAAGGGAAAATACCTTTCCCATTTGGATCTGATGCGTCTGCTTCAGCGGGCCTTCCAGCGGGCAGGGCTGCCCCTGACCCACACCCAGGGCTTCACGCCCAGACCCAGCGTGTCCATTGCCCTGCCCATGAGTTTGGGAACGGAAAGCCTGTGCGAGCTGCTGGACTTTCAGCTGGAGGGGGAGGCCCCGTCTCCGGAGGAGATCCGGGACCGGCTGAACCGGGCGCTGGTTCCCGGGGTGGAAATTTTGAAGGTCTATGAAGGCGGCCGGAAGCTCCGGGAGCTGCGGCTTCTGGAAAGCGCTGTTACCCTGGAGTACGACCGAGGGGTGCCGCCGGAGGCGGCGGATGAAATCGAGGCCCTTTTCCGCCGCCCGGCCCTGCCGGTGGAGAAAAAGAGCAAGTCCGGCCCGGTGGAGCAGGACGTCATCCCCCTGATCCGCCGGATCGCCGTCCGGCAGACCGGGGCGGGGGAGCTGGAGCTGCGGGCGCTGACCCGCTGCCAGGAGCCATCCATGAATCCCATGCAGCTTGCCCAGGCGGTGGGCCGGTATCTGCCGGAGATCAAGCCGGATTTCGCCCGGTGCCTGCGGCTGGCCCTGTATGACGAGCAGGAACAAGAATTTTATTAGGAGGAAATGGCTTTGGAACAAGAACGCGTTTTAGAAGACTGCCCCGCCTGCCGGGGTGTTGGAGCGCTGGTGCATGACGGTGGCTGGTGCGTCCAGGTGGAGTGCGCCGACTGTGGCGCCCACACGGTGTATCTGGAATACAGCACCGAGGAGGAAAAGCGGCAGGCCGAGGAACAGGTGATCCGGCTCTGGAACATGGGCAAGGTCATCAAGTCCGAGCCGGGGGAATAAAAAATTTTGTAAAAGGGCTTGCATTTTTCGTCAGGGTGTGCTAATATATCCAGGCAGCAAAGATGCAGGCACATCCGGGTGTGGCGAAGTTTGGTATCGCGCTTGAATGGGGTTCAAGAGGCCGCTGGTTCGAATCCAGTCACTCGGACCACGTCGGAGCAAGCTTTATATCGCTTGCTCCGACTTTTATTATAAAAGTCAGAGCGCGCTCATGCCGCTGCTCCTCCTTTCCAAATCGAACCCGCTGCGCTGGGCTTCGATTTGGTTTTTCCGAATTTTGGAAACACACATCCTACTAATCACACTCCAACCAAAAACTGGTAAGGCTATGGAGGCCTTGCCGGTTTTTCTTAGTGTTAAAAAAGGAGGTCAAGGTCATGTCCGACGAATTTTGGAAGGAGACCCCCAAGCTGGGGTTTGGCCTGATGCGGCTGCCCAAGAAGGGCCTGCTGACGGACCTCAAGCAGATGGAACAGATGGTGGACCGGTTTCTGGAGGCGGGATTTACCTATTTTGACACCGCCTTCGTCTACGGCACCTCGGAGAGCGATACCCGGAAGGCACTGGTCTCCCGCCATCCCCGGGAATCCTTCACCCTGGCCACCAAGCTCAACGCCCGCATGGCGCCCACGGAAAAGGCGGCGAAAAATCAATTTTACACCAGCCTGAAACGCACCGGCGCGGAGTATTTCGACTACTATCTGCTCCATTCTCTGATGGAAAACAACTACCAGCGCTACGAAAAATTCCACCTCTGGGATTTTGTGGCGGAACAGAAGGAAAAGGGCCTGATCAAGCGCGCAGGGTTTTCCTTCCACGCTGGACCGGAGCTGCTGGACAAGCTGCTGACGGAGCATCCCGAGGCGGACTTTGTGCAGCTCCAGATCAACTATGCCGACTGGGAAAACCCGGCCGTCACCTCCCGGGCCAATTATGAAGTGGCCCGCCGCCATGGCAAGCCCGTGGTGATCATGGAGCCGGTGAAGGGCGGCCGCCTGGCTGACCCGCCGGAGGAGGTGCGCCGCCTGATGAAGGAGTGCCGGCCGGAAATGTCCTGCGCCTCCTGGGCTATTCGCTTTGCCGCCTCCCTGGACGGGGTGCTGACGGTCCTTTCGGGAATGTCGAATCTTGCCCAGATGGAGGATAATCTGTCCTATATGGGCTCGTTCCAGCCCCTGGACACGGAGGAACGGCAGGTGATCCGCCGGGCCCAGGAGATTTTGGGCGCTTCCGCCGCGATCCCCTGCACGGCCTGCCACTACTGCGTCCCCGGCTGCCCCAAGGGCATCGCCATCCCGGATATTTTTGACGCCGCCAACTGCCGCTTGAGCGGCGGGCAGATGGCTCTGGCCGCGGAGCGATACAGCGCCGCCGCGCCGGAGGGCCACCGGGCCTCGGACTGCATCGGCTGCCGGCAGTGCGAGTCGGTCTGTCCTCAGCACCTGAAAATTACGGAACATCTAAAGAAATGCGCGGAAATGCTGGAGTAAACGCCGGCCCCCTTCGGGGGGCCGTTTTTCGTTGAAAACGAATCGATTCGCCTTGACAAAACAGGGAAAACGTGATAGAATCATACCAATCTTTTTAAAAACAAATGTCCGCTCCGCGTGTCCACAAGCCGGGGAAAAAGCCGGGGAACTGTTCACCCCCGGAATCCTTCCGAAGGAATGCGGGTCAGACTCAAAATGAAGGGAGAGAAGAAGGTTGAAACATTGTGATTCCAGCACCATTCCGAAAAAGGGCGCACGAAATCAAGCCCTCAAAAATGGGGCTTTTCAAAACAGAGAAGATGTGGTATAATCTACGTGGCGCTGGGCGTCACGAGATAGCCTTGCCTTTGTAAAATGAAGATGGCCTCCTCCACGGAAAC
>CANQQU010000087.1 GCA_947626085.1 uncultured Oscillospiraceae bacterium | reverse complement strand
TACTCGTGGACCATGTACAGCGCCTGATAGCTGTTGACAATGTCATACTGGCACAGATCCCCCAAAAACTCCGCCAGGTTGATCAAGCAGTAGTTGCAGTCGATGTAGCCGTAGCCGTCCCCAAAGCGGATCTGGAACATCCCTTCCTCCCGGTCCAGGACGCAGTAGGCCGTGGCCTGGGGAGCCGTGCCGATCACCTGATGTTTTCCCGGGGTATCGTAGACCTTCAGATCCTGCACCGGCCAAATGGTGGAGCCCACCGGCGAATAGCCGGTGAGGGCCGCGGCATAGCCCGGCTCGGCGGCGTACTCGCTGCCCGGCAGGGTCTGGCCGCCCAGGGCCAGCACTTCAAATTCATAGTTGGTGTTCTGGGGCAGGTAGCCGGTGACATACTGCCGCTCCTCCCCCCGGGGGATCTCCGCCACAGTGCGCCACTCTTCCTCCCCCTCCATGCGCATCCGCACCTGGTAGCGTTCGCCCTTGGTCTCGTTCCAGGTCAGAAGGTAGCGGTTATTGCCCAGATCCTGGCAGGCCACCGCCAGCTTGGTGCCCAGCAGGTCCTCCCGATCCAGGGTGGGCCCGTCGGTCATGGGGCCTTGGAACACCAGGTTCCGGGTGGTCCGGCAGACGGCGCAGCGGATCCGGTATTCCTTCCCGTAGGGGAGCAGGGGCAGCTCCCCGCCGGCGCCGTAGGTATAGGTGGTCTGGCCCACGGTCAGCTCCCGGGCGGGCGGGGTCTCCTCTCCCTCCAGGAGCATCTCCACCCGGCAGGTCTCGTTTTCCCCCGCGCTGACGAACACATTCAAAATCTTCCGGGTGGGGTTGGCCTCCCAGGTCACGCTCTCGGCGGTGGGGGGCGTGAACACCCCGGTGGCGGACAGGTCCTCGTCGCCGAAGCGCACCAGGTCCTTCTTCCCCAGCATATCATACCGGCGGCCGGACTGGACCCGGATGGTGCATTCCTGATCCCCCAGGGGGGGCAGAACGCAGCTCCGTTCGGTCTCCGCCAGGATGGCGTAGAGCTCCTCCTCCCCCCGCAGCACCTGGATATAATAGAACTGGGCGTTCTCTCCCTCCGGCCAGGACAGCTCCAGATACCCATCCTCCAGGGTGTTCAGGGTCAGCACCCCGTCCTGGGGCATGGTGTTCCAAGCAAGGTCATAGGGCCGCTCCCCTGTCAGGTACACGGTGGCCACAATGGCCCCGGCAATGGCCAGCAGGATCGCCAGCAGCACAATGCCGATGATGAGCCATCTCCGTCTGCCTTCCTTTTTCATACCTCTCCGCTCCTTCCGGTGGCGCGGGTCCGTTCCGGTTGGTCAGCGCCGGAACACAGGAGGGACGCCGCGCGCAAAATCGATCAGCCTTCTGCTATCAAGCGTGGCCTTCCGTTACCGACCGGACGATCTCCGTGTCGCCCTCCCGGTAGGTATCCACATAAAAACCATCGTACTGCAGTCGGCCGTCTTCTCCATCTCCCAAACAGCTTTGAGCGTAGTCCCAAGTCAGGGGCTCGCCGATCAGGGCGATGAGATCCTCCACGGTCTTATCGATGCAGCTCTCCGCCTTGGCCATAAGCTCCGGGTCCGCGCCGGGGACGCTGGTAGGCGGTTCCGTGGCCTCCTGAGTGGGGGCTTGGGTCGGCTCCTGGGTGGAGATCACCTGCTCCGCGGCGGCGGTGGTCTCCGGGGGTTGGGCGGATTTTCCGGCAGTGGTCTGATCGGGCTGGCCCTGGGTCTCCTGAGAATTGGCGGGCCCGCAGGCGGCCAGCAGCAGCGCCAGCGCCAGGGCCAAAACAACAAATTTTTTCATACCGATTTCCTTTCTATATTTTTATTCAGAGATGGAAAAGACTTGTATTTGCCCGTCCAGGGTGCAGGCCACCGCCGTGGCCGGCTCCTCCGCCGGGACGTAGGCGCCGTAGCCTCCGTTTTCCAGCCGGAACACCTGGTAGGCCTTCCCGCCGCAGATCAGATAGGCCGCGCCGGGCGCCGCCCCCTCGGGCAGGACGCCCCGAACCAGGGTCAGGCCCTCCGGCGCGCCGTTGGCGTTGTAGGAGGGGGTTTCCGCCTGGCCGGAGGCCGTAGGAAGGGTCAAATCCCGGACCGGGGCGGGCATTTTGGGCACATTGGCCACCAAATAGCGCAGATTCCGCTCCACCAGCTCGATGAGGACCTTCTCCCCCGGCAGGGTCAGGTCAAAGCTTACCGACCGGGAAAACCGGGCAAAGGCGAAGCTGCTTGCCAGGTAGGGGTGCAGATCGTTTCCGAAGGAATCCCGGTAGGCAAGCAAGCTGCCGGTCCCCGGACCCTGGGTGACGATGGTGATGCTGTCCGGTTTATCGCCGAAAGCCGGGTCGTAGGTGAAGGTCAGCGCCCCGGCGTAGACCGGGCCGGTCTCCGGGTCGGCGAAAGCCTGGGACGGATAGAGCATTTCATACAGGTCCCCCCGGTGGGCGGCGGTATCGAAGGGCCCGGAGTAGTAATCGCTCTCCAGACCGAAGGCGGCGTTGATGGCGTCCGCCGCCAGGGCCGCGCCCTTTTGGTTCCAGTGGGAATCGTGGACATAGTAGAGGACCTCTTCCTCCCCGTCAAACAGGGCGTACAGGTCCAGATAAGGCACCTGCTTTTCCTCCAGCAGGGCAAAAAGCCGGTGGATATCCCGCTCCTGGGCCACGGCGCCGTAGCTCGGCATCCAGGCCGGGTACAGGGAATTTTTATTGGGTGCGGCGCAGAACAGGAACTGCCGCCCGTTTTCGGCGCAGTACTGGGCCATGAGAGCCAGGTTTTCCGCCGCGTTTTCCAGCTCCGGCCCCAGGGAGGCGGCGCCGGTGTACCCCTCCAAAGTGGGGGCGTAGTAGAGCCACCCTTCCCGGCCCACGATCACATCCTCCGCGCCGGAGACGCCGAAAATGTGGGCCGAGAGCAGGTCATTCAGGCTGATCAGCTCCTTGCGGAGATAAAAGTGGTCCGCAAGATAAGCCGCCCCGTCGGCCAGCACCTCCTGGTTAAAGGCCCCGTCCCGGTCCAGAACCTTGGGCGGCTGGGCCAGGATCTCGTTGGCACCGGCGGTGGAGGGGCCGAACAGGAGCATCCCCAGGCTGAGCGTCAGCGTCATGGCGAAAAAGCCCAGCAAAAACAGCCAACTAAAGAATTTCTTTCCCATTTCAGACCTCTAAAACTGGACGTAGATAAACGGCGCGAAATCCCCCGCCGCCAGCTTCCCCAGGCACAGGAGCAGCAAAATCAGGCAGGCGGCGCACTCCAAGGCGGGCCGGGCCCGGCCCAGCTTCTCCCGCAGCCAGGGCCACACCGGGGTGGACAGCACCGCCCCCAGGCACAAAACAAACAGGCACTCGGGGTTTGCCAGCCGGGCCAGGGTCACGGTGCCGGCGGCGGTGAAGGAGAAGCCGGTGAACAGGGCCGCCACCATCTGGAAGCCCTGGGCCAGGCTCTCCGCCCGGAAGAGGACGAAGCCCAGCAGCACCACCAGCAGGGTGTAGACATGGCAGGCGATTTTCCCCGCCCGGGACTGGGACAGCTTTCTGGTGTCGATCCACCGGAGGCTCTCCAGGGCGGAAAAGATCCCGTGCCACACGCCCCAGGCCAGGAAGGTCCAGGCCGCCCCGTGCCACAGTCCGCACAGGGCAAAGACCAGGAATTTATTCCAGGCAGTGCGGCCCTTTCCCTTCCGGTTGCCGCCCAGGGGGATATAGACATAGTCCCGGAACCAGGTGGAGAGGCTGATGTGCCACCGCCGCCAAAATTCCGTCACCGAGGCGGAAATATAGGGGTAGTTGAAATTTTCCGGGGTCTGGAACCCAAAGAACTGCCCCAGGCCGATGGCCATGTCGGAATAGCCAGAAAAATCAAAATAAATCTGGATCAGGTAGGCGACCGCGCCCAGCCAGGCCAGCCGGATATCCGGGGCGGCCAGGGCGAACACCCCGTCCGCCGCCTTGGCGGCGATCCCGGCCAGGATCAGCTTCTTGCCCATGCCCGCCACGAACCGGCGCAGGCCCCCGGCGCACAGCTCCAGATTGCAGCGCCGCCCGGTAAGCTGCCGGGAAAAATCGTCGAACCGGGTGATGGGCCCCGCCGCGATCTGGGGGAAGAAGGAAATATACAGCAGCAGCGCCGGGAAGCTCCGGGTGGCTTTGCGCCGGTCCCGGTACGCGTCCACCAGATAGCTGACGC
>CANQQU010000086.1 GCA_947626085.1 uncultured Oscillospiraceae bacterium | reverse complement strand
GCGTGCCCACCTGCTGGACATAGCCCATGGACATGCACACGATCCGGTCCGCCAGGGTCAGAGCCTCGGTCTGGTCGTGGGTGACGTAGAGCATGGTGGCCTGCAGGCGCTTGTGCAGGAGCAGGATCTCCCGCCGGGTGGCGCCCCGGAGCTTGGCGTCCAGGTTGCTCAAAGGCTCGTCAAACAGGAACACCTTGGGGTTCCGGACGATGGAACGGCCCATGGCCACCCGCTGGCGCTGGCCGCCAGAGAGCTGGGCAGGCTTCTTATTCAGCTGGCTGGTCAGGCCCAGGATCTCGGCCGCCGCCAGCACCTTTTTGTGGATGACATTGGGGTTTTCCTTGCGCAGTGTCAGGGAAAACGCCATGTTTTCGTAAATGGTCATGTGGCCGTACAGGGCGTAGTTCTGGAAGACCATGGCCATGTCCCGGTCCTTCGCCGGGGTGGTGGTAATGTCCTTCCCGTCCAGGAGCAGCTTGCCCTTGGAAATATCCTCAAGACCCGCGACCATCCGCAAGGTGGTAGACTTTCCGCAGCCGGAGGGCCCCACCAGCACGATCAGTTCCCCATCCTTCACGTCCAGATTAAAGTCATAGACCGCCTGAACGTTATTGTCATATATCTTATCGATATGCTGCAAGCTCAGTGTAGCCATGTCTTCATCTCCTTATGCTGTCTGGGTCTCGAGGGACTTGATGTGGGTGGAAAGCTCCCGGCACTTGTAAAGATTCACCAGAGCGGAGAGGATCAGGCAGGCGGCTGAAACCGCCAGGTAGACCACGATCCGAATAAACTGGGCGTCCTCCATCACCGGGACTTCCGCGCCGTTGACCAGGGTCAGCGCGGCGTGGGCCTGGCTGGGGATGATGAAAATGCGGACGATCTGGAGCGCCCCGATGACGAGGAGCAGATAGGAATAGCTCTGCTTGTAGTTCTTGACCCCCTCGGAGGCCAGGAACACCGCCAGCATGAAGATCAGGTTGTACACGATGGAGCCGCCGATCAGAATGGTATAGTAATAGGTGCCCACATCGGACTTATACAGGCTGACGAAGTAGAACACGTTGAACAAAATTCCAATGATCGCCAGGTTTGAAGAAAGGGAATTCTTGGTAAACCTCATCCGGTCTCTCTGGACGCTGCGTTCTTCCGCGGTCATACGGCAGCCCTCCTTCCTTCCTCAATGAGCTTGGACTCCTCCTTCATCAGCAGGACCTTCCACACGGCGTTGGCGATCAGCAGGACGCTGACCAGCAGCATCAGGCCGAAGACCGCGTAGTGGATGTCAAACCAGAAGGTGGATTCGGTGTACAGCGTGCCCCACATCTCGGCATGCTCCTTCAGCGCGGCAAAATCCACCTGGAGGAACTGGGCCTTGAATATCTCAATATAGCTGTGGCCGAAAATGGTGATGTACACGCTGGCGGCCGCAAACAATCCGATGGAAACATAGTTTCCGATATAATATTTCCGGCGGCTGTGGGTGTTGGTGACAAACAGCAGGCAAGCCAGCAGGATCAGACCAATGCTGTAGATCAGAAAATACTGGTTAAATCCCTGCATATTGTAGTACACGATCGATCCGGGAACGTCCGTCTGGTACAGGTCATTGGGATTGCGCATGGTGTCGTACAGGGCGTCATACAGATCGGTCATGATCCCCAGAGAGTAGAGAAACAGCACAACGCTGACCACGATCGCCGCCAGGCAAAGGACCCTTTGCACAGTCAACTGTTTTTTATACATGACGACCTCCTCCCAAGGAAGTATCGTCCCACTCTGCCCGGGCGGTGGAGCCGCCCGGGGCAGTGGGTCATCTTATCCGTTTCGGGCAAATGCCCCTTCTTTTTCAGGTCTCGCGATTAGGCCAGGGAATCGTAGTAGGTGAGGTCACGCTGCCAGGCGTCCTGCTTCAGCGCCAGGTACTGCT
Organism: uncultured Oscillospiraceae bacterium; assembly: GCA_947626085.1. GTDB lineage: Bacteria > Bacillota > Clostridia > Oscillospirales > Oscillospiraceae > Faecousia. The sequence goes on along the minus strand of CANQQU010000086.1, from coordinate 2,652 downwards.
TGCCCATCCAGGTGTCGGAGACAGTAGCGGCGGCAGACTCGGCGTCCTTGATGGCGGGGTCGAAGGTGTAGCCATTGACGATCAGGTCGATGAGCATGTTGTAGTTGCCCTTATCCTGCTTGAACTTGTCGTTCAGCTCGGTGAAGGTGTTGATCCGCTCGTTCTCCACAGAGGTGGTGGGCAGGACGGTGGGCACGATGGTGTACCAGCCGTTGTCCGTCACGGCCAGCTCGGGATGCTTGATGGTGCCCAGGGCAATGGCGGTGGAGATGTAACCGGCGCCTTCCCGGCCGACCTCATGGGTGCACTGATACTCAAAGGCCTGGCTCTTCACGAAGGACAGCGTAGAACCCAGATAGAACCGGGCGTAGTTGGTGTAGTTGCCGCCGGCCTTCTCCCACAGCTCCTGGTACGTGGCGTCCGCGATCTCGGGCCACTCCTCGCCGTTGAAGTTGAAGGTGACATAGCTGCCGTCGTCGTTGGTCTTGATGAAGGAATCGGGACCGTAGCTCATCAGGATCTGGCCCTCATGAGAATAAGCGAAGTCGATGAGCTTCAGGCAGGCGTTCAGCTTGTCCTGATCGCTGCCCACGCCGGCCTTGGAGATGCCCCAGCCGTCGGTCTTCACGGAACGCCAGGACTCGGTGAACCGCATATAGACGCCCTCATCGGAGGTGCCGTCGTGCCACAGGGCCACGGGGACCATGACGGCCATGTACTTCTCGCCGTCCTGCAGCTTGGTGTCGTTCAGAATGGTCTGGGTCTGGTTGTAGTCATAGTGCATGAAGCCCAGGTCGTTCTCCAGCATGGTGCCGGAGTTCTCCTCGGAGCCGTCGATGAAGGACTTGGAGATCAGGCCCTCCTCCACCATGGCGTGCATCCGCTCCATGGCCTTGTAGGTGTCCACATCCTGACGGGCATCCTTCATGGTGCCGTCGGTGCCGACGTACAGGTAATCCTGACGGGACTCCAGGCCCCGGACGCCGAACAGGGTGCCGGCAAACCGGAACATATCCACCCGGCGCTGGTTGTTGGCGTCTTCACGGGAGAACAGGCCCTGGACGGAATCGGTGCCGTTGAGGGTCTGGGGGTTGGCGACGACGCAGCGGAGCAGGGCCACCAGCTCGTCAGCGTCCCAAGCGGCATTCTGGCCGACAAACAGGTTGGAACGGGTGGTGCCGTAGTAGCCGCCGTAGGCCTCGTCGATGTACTTCCGGAGCATATTGACCGCGGCGACGCCGTCCAGGGTGCCGGCCGCGTTCATGTTGGCAATGATGTTGCCGGCGGCATCATAGTCCTTGGTGACCTGCTCCACACCGGAGCCGTCGGCCTTGACCACGTCCACAGTCACCTTGCCGGTGGTGGGCATATAGGGCTCGTAAACGGCGGCGGCCAGGGATTTGCTGGCGGAGGCGGTGAACTCGCCCTCGCCGTCCAGGAGCTTCACGACCCAGTCCACACGCATCAGGGGCATCCGCTCGATGTCGTTGACGCCGTCGAAGTAGGGGCTGAAGTAGATGGCGCCGGTGTCGGTGTTGCCGGTGATGGACATGCGGACGATGGGGTTGGCTTCCAGATAAGCCTTGAAGTTGGGCATCTGGTCCAGGTACTCGGCCAGGTTGACCAGGCTGCCGGCCTCGCCGTTCTCGCTGAGGAGGGCCGCGGTGCCGCTGACCATGTCCACTTCGCCCAGGCGCTCTTTCCAGTACTCAAATTCCTTGCTGGCGCTGTTGCCCTGGTACTTGTCTTCAAACTTCATGCCAAGCCGGTTTTCCACTTCCACCCAGGTGGGCTTCAGGTCGCCGGCGCGGTAGGTATTGCCATCGGCCAGGGTGATGCCCTCGCCGGCGGTCTCGGCGTCGAAGAACAGACCGGTCTTGGTGCTGTTGTAGCCGACGGCCATCCGCAAAACGGTGCCCGGAGCGAAGGTCAGCTCGGAAACCGGGGGCTCGGTGGCCTCGGGGCCCTCACTGCCGGAGGTGCCCGCGGGCTGGTTGGGGGTGGATTCCTTGGAACCGGTGGAGACCGGGGGGACCTCAATGCTGGGGCCGCAGCCGACCAGCAGGCCGGCGATCATCACGACGGCCAGAAGCAGAGAAAGAACAGACTTTACATTTTTCATGGTAATGAATTTCCTCCTAATTCCTTATTTTTGCCGGGTTTCCCCGGAATGCGCACTTATTATAATGAAAGTAGGACGCTTACTCCTTCACGCCGCCCATATTCACGCCCTTGGCGAAATATTTCTGGATGAAGGGATAGATGATCAGGATGGGCACGATGGAACAGACGATCAGGGCGTAGATCACCGAGTCCGAGGCATATGCCTCGTTCCATCCTGCCATGACCTCCGAGTCGGTGTACTGCTCCAACCGCAGCCGGATGAAGACCTGCAGGGGCTGCTCGTTGGCGTTGGAGATCATCTGGCGGGCCCAGAAGTAGCCGTTCCAGCGGGAGATCGCAAAGAACAGGGCTACCGTGGCGATGGTGGATTTGCTCATGGGGATGTACACCTGGGTCATCACCTGGAATTCGCTGGCGCCGTCCACGATGGCGGCCTCCTCGATCTCCGAGGGGACGCCCTCAAAGGCGTTGCGCAGCAGGATGATGTTCATGGCCGCCATGCCCATGGCGATGACCACCAGCCACTTG
>CANQQU010000085.1 GCA_947626085.1 uncultured Oscillospiraceae bacterium | reverse complement strand
TCACCGGCATGTCCCTGGAGGTGTCTCTGGGGAGCCTGGCCCTCTGGTGCGCCGCGTGGGCGTTGGTGGGGGCGGGGCTCGTGGTGTGGCGCCTGACGCCCCTGCTGCTGGCAGGCGCTGCCGTCGCCGGGGCGGCGGCCTGGTTCTATGGAGATCTCCTGGCCCAGGCCGAGATGCTGGCCTACACCGTCACTGACTTTTATCACTTGGCCTATGGGCTGGGCCCCCTCTACTTTGGGACCCAGCCCCCCGCCCCGAATACGCCCTACAGTCTGGCGCTGTACCTGCTCTGCGCCCTTCTGACCGTGGCGGGCGTGGTGGCGGCCTGCCGGGGCAGGGTCGCCAGCTGGGCGGCCACGCTGTGTCTGCTGCCCCTGGGCGCCTGCCTGGTGGTGACGGACACCGTGCCCGCAGTTTGGGCGCTGTTCCTGCTGCTGCTGGGCTTTCTGCTGCTGATCCTGCCCCAGTCGGTGCGCCGGGGAGATCCGGTTCAAGGGGGCCGCCTGGCGGCCATGCTGGCCCTGCCCCTGGCCCTGGCCCTGGGGATCCTGTTCCTGGCTGTCCCCCAGGAGGGGTATCAGCGCCAGGATTTCAGCGCGCAAATCTCCTCCCAGCTCAAGCAGCTGTCAAAAACCCTGATGGAGAAGCTTCGGCCGGATGTGGGGAATGTGACCCTTCCCGTCTCCCCCGGATTGGAGGATCTGGAGGAAATGGATCTGTCCCTTCCCATGCTGACGGGGAACCGCTCCGGGTTGATCCTCACGGTGACCGCCCCGCAGAGCGGGCCCGTGTACCTGCGGGGCGCCTCCTATGACGTTTACAGCGGCACCAGCTGGCGATACTCCGGGGACGAGCAATGGGAATCCCTCTGGCCCGCCGGCGGGGAACCCCTTGGGAACGTGACCGTCCAAAGCTACCGGGCCGAGCCCCTGCTCTACTTCCCCTACTACATCGCCCGGGCGGGCTGGACCCAGGAGCTCATCCAGGGGAAAATGCCCAATACGGATAATCTGACCAGCTATTCCTTTCCCGTGTTCCAAGGGCCGGAGGCGTCGGCCCAGGTCCGAAACCCGCCGGGGCAGGGCAGCGCCCTGCTCTCTCTGCCAGACGAGACCCGGCAGTGGGCGGAAGCGCTGCTGGAGGAAATTGGGGTAGAGCGGCTGTCAGACGGCTACACCCTGGAGACCGTGCGGAAAATCGCCAGCTATGTGCGAAATTCCGCCCGCTATGATCTGAATACCCCCGCCATGCCGGAGGGGGAGACGGATTTCGCCCGGTGGTTCCTGACGGAAAGCGGCACCGGCTACTGCGTCCACTACGCCACCGCCGCCACCGTGCTGCTCCGGGCCGCCGGGGTCCCTGCCCGGTTTGTCACGGGCTTCATGGTGTCGGTCCAAGGGGGGCGGGAAGCCGTGGTCCGTGGCCGGGACGCCCACGCCTGGGTGGAATACTACAACGGCTCGTGTTGGGCGGTGCTGGAATGTACCGCCGCCGTCGAAGGGGTTCCCCTGCCTACGGAGCCGGAGACCCAGTCCACAGAGAGCAGCCCCTCCCAGGCCACGGAGCGGCCCTCCGATCCTTCGGAGTCTTCCGAGTCAGCCGATCCTTTTGAATCCTCGGAGCCTTCCGATCCCTCCGGGACCCAAAGCACGCAAGCCCCCGGTGGGACCGACCGGCCCGGCGGGAACGCCCCGGCAGGAAAACCCTTCCCCTGGGCCGCGGTACTGTCCTGGGTACTTGGGATCGGCCTGGCCGCCGGCGCGGTGTGGGGCCAGTGGAAGCTGCGGCTCCTGCTCCGGGCCCGGCGGTTTGCCGCGGGAGACGCCAACCGGCAGGCCCTGTGCCGGTGGCGGTATCATGTTTATCTGTGCCGTCTGCTGCGGCAAAAGCCGGATAAGGACCTCCGGGTCCTGGCCCAGAAGGCAAAATACAGCAATCACACCCTCTCGTCGGAGGAATTGGCGGAATTTGATCTGATTTTGGGTGAAAATGTGGCGACATTCCAGAAAAAGTCGCCAATCTCCCAGGTTTTCTACCGCCTGATCTTCGCGATTTGGTGAAATGGTCTTCTAAAACATCAATTGGGGCCGGGCGATAAGCCCGGCCCCAAACCTTCGCTGGGAAAATGGAATGTCCGCGAACGCGGAGCGCCCTCGCCGCCTGCCGGCGGGGCGCCTATAGTGGTCTTTACGCGCAGAGCCCGCCCCTTGTGGGGGCGGGCTTTTGTGCTTATGCGCTCCAATAGTACAGCGCCAGGAAAATCAGGGAGAGCGCCAGGTACACTGATCCGGAGAGGAGCAGAGGTGTGGCGGACTTCCGGGCCAGGGATTTGCGCTCCCGGTAGGCCATGATGTCTTCCTTTTCTCCGTTGGCAAAGGAGGGAAAGTGGGTCTGGAGGACCGACCGCAGTCCAAAGCCCACGGCATCGAAGGAGCCCTTGTTCCGGGCCAGGACGATGACGCCCACGCCCATCTGAAACACTGCCGTCACGAAAAATCCGTCGCAGAAGCAGCGCAGCAGGCCGTACTCCCGGTAAAGGCCCAGCCCAAATACCAGTGCCGTCACGACGGCGCCGATCAGCAGGTCCTTCAAAAAAGCCTTCCGGTCCAGCTTCTTCACTTAAGCTGCTCCATATACTTCTGGTACTCGGCCTCGTTGCACTGGACAAAGTGGCCGGGCTTCAGCTCCCGGAAGGTGGGCGGATCCTTGCTGTAATCGTGCTCCGCCAGGGGGTTGTACACGATCCGCTTCCGCTGCTTCTCGTAAATGGGATCGGGCAGCGGGATGGCGGACAGCAGGCTCCGGGTGTAGGGATGCATGGGGTTCAGGAACAGCTCGTCGGAATCCGCCAGCTCCACCATCTTGCCGTAGTACATGACGCCGATCCGATCGGAGAAGTACTTGACCACGGACAGGTCGTGGGCGATGAACAGCAGGGTCAGGCCGAACTTTTCCCGCAGCTCGTTAAGCAGGTTGATGACCTGGGCCTGGACGGACACGTCCAGAGCGGACACGGGCTCGTCGGCGATGATCAGCTCCGGGTTCATGATGATGGACCGGGCCACGCCAATGCGCTGCCGCTGGCCGCCGGAGAACTCATGGGGATACCGGCTGGCGTGCTCCCGCACCAGACCGACCAGCTCCAGCATCTCATAGACCTTCTCGTCAATGACCTTCTTGTCCCGCTCGCCCTGAATGACCAGGCCCTCGGAGATGATCTCGCGGACGGTCATACGGGGATCCAGAGAGGCGATGGGGTCCTGGAAGATCATCTGGATCTGAGTGACCAGACGGGTGTTTCTGGCCTTGCGCAGCTCGTCTTTGTACTCCTTGGTCAGCTTTTCCTTTTCCGCGCCGGTGGCGGCGGAGAGCAGAGGGGCATACTTCTCCTCGACCTTCTTCACCTGCTGGGCGGCGTAGGCCTTGTCGCAGTTCTTCTGGTCGTTCCGGGCCAGCTTGATCTGCTTGCGCTGCTCGGCAATGAAGGCGTCGGTCTCGGCCTTCAGCTTGGCGGCCTCCTCGGGGGAGGCGGTCTTGGACTTCTCCTTCAGCTCTTCCTGGGCCTTTTTGATGGCGTCCTTATAGGACTGGGTGCCGGCGGCGATCCGAATGCCCTTGAAATAGACGCTGCCGGAGGTAATGTCGTACAGCTTGATAATGGACCGGCCGGTGGTGGTTTTTCCGCAGCCGGACTCGCCCACCAGGCCGAAGACCTCGCCCTTCTTGATGTCAAAGCTTACGTCGTCCACGGCCTTGGTGACGGCGTTGGGGCCCATCTTGAAGTACTGGCAGAGGTGATCCACCCGCAGCAGGACCTCTTGATTATTTTCCATCCTCTACCCCTCCCTTTTGATTTTTCAGCTTCATTCTGTTGATCCGATCCACAACGGCCTTGGGAGGATCCACCTTGGGCGCATCGGGATGGAGCAGCCAGGTGGCGGCAAAATGGGTGTCGGAGATCTGGAACATGGGCGGCTGCCGCTCAAAGTCGATCTGCATGGCGTACTTGTTCCGGGGGGCAAAGGCGTCGCCCTTCGGGGGATAGATCATATTGGGCGGCGTGCCGGGAATGGCCTCCAGCTTCTCGTTGGTGTCCAGATCCGGCATGGAGGACAGCAGCGCCCAGGTGTAGGGATGGGCGGAGTGGTAGAACACGTCCTCGGCGGTGCCGTATTCCACGATCTTGCCCGCATACATCACCGCCACCCGGTCGGCCATGTTGGCCACCACGCCCAGGTCGTGGGTGATGAAGATGACGGACAGCTGCCGCTGCTGCTTCAGCTTGTTGATCAGCTCCAGAATCTGGGACTGAATGGTCACGTCCAGAGCGGTGGTGGGCTCGTCGCAGATCAGGATGTCCGGGTTCGCCGCCAGGGCGATGGCGATCACGATCCGCTGGCGCATGCCGCCGGAGAACTCGAAGGGGTACTGATTGTACCGCCGATGGGGCTCCGCGATGCCCACTTCGGTCATCAGCTTGATGGCCCGGTCCTTGGCGATCCGCCGAGTGACCTTGGCCACCACGCCGGAGGCGTTGGCCTTCAGGTAATCGATGGCTTCCACCGTCTCGGCCTCATAATTCCGGGTGCTCCGCTTCTCCAGGCTGGCCTTGTAGTGGTCGGCAAGCCGCTGGATCAGGTGGGCGATGTTGTGCTTCACCAGCTCCAGATCGGTGACGGCGGCGTCGGCCACTTCCCAATCCGGCTTCTTGCCCTTGGCCACCAGGCGGTCATGCTTCCGCTGATCCCGGTCGTGGATCCGCACGGCCTTGGCGTTCTTGGGGATAGCGGCAAAGTAGGTGTCGATCTCGGACTTCAAACTGGAGGGGAAGGTGTAGGTCAGGCTGTCCTTCACGATGGCCAGGGGATCGATGCAGGTCTTGACGGCGGCGCTGAGCTTTTTGCAGGCGTCGTTGCATTCCTTCTTGTCCAGCTTCTCCTTGGCGAAGACCGGCAGGCTGCCCTCCAGAATGGGGATGGCCTTCTCCATGTTGGCGTAGGCCACCTCGGCGGAATGCTCCAGGGCCTTTTCCGCGTCGGCGATAAAGCCCAGCATGAACTCCTTGTTCAGGTAGTCCAGCATGTACTCATTCAGCTCATG
>CANQQU010000084.1 GCA_947626085.1 uncultured Oscillospiraceae bacterium | reverse complement strand
GGCGGAGCTGCTGAGCTGGGAGGCGAACTTTTGGGCCATCCTCTGGCCCACGGCGCTGCTGGTCTTCGGCGGGGCGTACATGCTGCGCAGGTTCACCGTTCTCCGGCTGGGGGTGACCCTGGCGGGGCTGTATTTCCTGGTGAGTAATTTGGGGATTCTGCCGGAATGGCTGGAAAACAAGAACTTTTTGATGCCCCTGCTGCTGGTGGTGCTGGGCCTGGGCCTGCTGGTGGACGTGCTTCGCCGGGCCCGCAAGCCCATGGTGGTCTTCTCCTATGACGGAAGCAAACGGGGCCGGAGCGCCCAGGGCTACCAGGTGAGCGCCGACGGGACCCATTTCACCTGCTCCGGGTCCTTTTCGGAGAATACCTGGCGGGTAGACCTGCCAGTGCTGTCCGGCGGGACCATGGACACCTCCTTTGGGGACTATACCCTGGACCTGAACGGGGTCCGGACCCTGGCGGAGGACTGCCATATCCGGGTAGCGGGTTCCTTCGGGGAGACGACGATCCTGGTGCCCCGGCGATTCGCCGTCTGTTTTGGGCAGCGGAACGCCTCCTTCGGGGCCTGCCAGGAGGTGGGGGCGCCGGACCCGGAGCCGGAGGGGATCCTGACCCTGGACGCCAACGTGAGCTTCGGGGATCTGACGGTGCGGTATCTGCCCTGATGAGGGCCGGACACCGACCAGCCACCCTTTCCATGCAAAATCTTCATAAAATCTTAATTTGACATAACACCCGTCCTGTGGGATAATCACCCCGAAAGGATGGGTGTTTTTCTATGCCGGAATTTGTCAAATTGCTGTTTTCGTACCTATTCGACGCCGCGATTCCTGCGCTAATTGCAGTGGCAGTTGCATGGGGCGGGGTGGCGTGCTACAATATTATGTCAACCAAGAGAGGCACGGCCAAAATCTCCATCCCCCGGGGGCTGGGGATGGCCGCCCTGGCGGCCTACCTGGCGGTGGTGCTGTCGGTGACGGTGCTGCAGCGGAGCCCCGAGCCCACCGGCAGAATGAGTTATGTAAACTATTATCTGTTTCTGGCCTGGCGGGAGGCCTGGAATCAGTTCACCCTCCGGACCTGGCTGAACATCTTTTTGAATATCGCCCTGTTCGTGCCCCTGGGGGCGCTGCTTCCCCTGCTGTGGCGGCGGCTGCGGAAATGGTATCTGGTCTTTGGGATCGGCCTGGGGTTCTGCCTGGCGCTGGAGACCGTCCAGTTCTTCACCGGCCGGGGGCTGGCGGATGTGGACGACGTGTTCACCAACTGCCTGGGGACCATGCTGGGCTACTGGTGCGTGATGATCTTCCTGACCCCGGGGAAGGGGCGGCTGTGGTATCTTCTGGGGCCGGCGGCGTTTGCCCTGGCCATGGCGGTGCTGTTCGGCGGCTACGCCTTGCAGGATTACGGGAATTTGCCGGGGGCGCCGGTGTACCGCTTCTCCACCAAGGGCTTTACCTGGGATTTGCGGTGCGACCTGACCGGGCCGGAGACCGCCCAGGTCTACTATTTCACCCCACCGGACCACGCCGCCTGCGACGCCATCGCCCAGGGCTTTGAGGAACAGCTGGGGATCGACCGGGAGAAAACCGATCATTTTGACTGGGAGTACTATGACGACGGGGCCTGGTACTCTGACCACCAGGGCTATGATCTTTATATCTACTACATCGACGGCAGCTACGATCTGCGCTGCCGGCCGGCGGGTCTGGATATTCTGGAGGCGGGCACCCAGGAGACCAGGGAGGATCTGCTGGCCCAGCTGGCGAAACTGGGCATCGACCTGCCGGAGACGGCGGAAATGACCTACGAAGGGGACGGGCGGCACAGCTTCACCGTTCCGCCCACCGTCACCGGGACGGAGGCCGTCACCGGCACTTTGGAATGTACCGTCCAGGCCGGCACCCTGACCCGGGTGAAGAGCAGCCTGGTCCGCCTGACCCCCTACCGGGAGGCCGCCATTTTATCCCCCCAGGAGGCCTACGAGAAGCTGACCCGAGGGGACTTCGGGGGCAATTACTGGCTCAGTGAGGACAGGACCTCCGCCGCCGTCACCGCCTGGGAGCTGGACTACCGGCCGGACACCAAGGGCTATTACCAGCCGGTGTACCTGTTCCACCTGGTCCTGGAAGACGGCGCGGAGACGGAGGCCATGGTCCCGGCGCTAAAATAATCGTATAATTTTCCCCTCCACGGTCAAGAATGTACTTACATTTTTTACCATGGAGGGGATTTTATGGAATCCATTTGGTCCAAAACCTGCGATCTGGCGCCCAGGGAGCCCCTTTCCGGGGACCTGGAAACGGAGATCGCGGTGATCGGCGGGGGCATGGCGGGGGTGCTGATCGCCTACTATCTCCAAAAAGCGGGCCATCAGGTGGTGATCCTGGAGGCCAACCGCTTGGGAAGTGGGCAGACAAAGAACACCACCGCCAAAATCACCGCCCAGCATGGGCTGAAATATGAGAAGCTGGTCAAGGTCGTGGGTATGGCCCAGGCCCGGCAGTACGCCCAGGCCAATTTGGCCGCGGTGGGGGAGTACGCCCAGCTCATTACCAGGGACGGCATCGACTGCGACTTTGAAACCCTGGATTCCTACGTCTACGGCCAGGAGGAGAAGACCCTCCGGGCCGAAGCGGAGATCGCCGCCCGGCTGGGTCTGCCCGCCGGCTTTGAAAAGGGGGATTTTTTGCCCTTTCCCGTGGCCGGGACGGTGAAATTTACCGGCCAGGCCCAGTTTCACCCCCTGAAATTTCTAAAGGCGCTGGCGTCCGATCTGCAGGTCTACGAGCAGACGCCGGTACAAAAGGCGGAGGACGACCGCTTGATCACCCCCCACGGAACCGTGCGGGCGGGAAAGGTGGTCTTTGCCTGCCACTTTCCCTTCCTGAATTTTCCCGGGATGTATTTTGCCCGGATGCACCAGGAGCGCTCCTACGTCCTGGCCCTGGAAAACGCTCCAAAATTCCCGGGGATGGCGGTGGGGCAGGGGAAGGACGCCTTTTCCTTCCGAAATTACGGGGATCTGCTGCTCCTGGGCGGCGGGGGCCACCGGACGGGCCAAAACGAGGGAGGCCGCTATCAAATGCTGCGGGACCGAGCGGCCCAGTGGTTCCCGGAGAGCAGGGAGGCAGCCTGCTGGTCGGCCCAGGACTGCGTGACGCTGGACGAGGTGCCCTATATCGGCAGCTTTTCCCGGAAAACGCCCGATTATTTGGTGGCCACCGGCTTCGGCAAATGGGGAATGACCCACTCCATGGTGGCGGCCCAGCTGCTGCTGGACCAGGTGGAGGGCCGGAGCAATCCCAACGCCCAGGTTTTTGCCCCCCAGCGGTTGGAGCCGGAGACCATTCCCGTCGCCGCCGCCGAGGGCGGACGGACCGCCAGAAGTCTGCTGCGGCAGCTGTTCCACATTCCGGAGGAGCAGGCGGAGGCCCTGGCCTCCGGCCAGGGCGGCGTGGTGATTTTGGACGGGGAAAAGGTAGGCGTGTACAAGGACCAAAGCGGACAGCTCCATCCTGTGAATATCCGCTGCCCCCACTTGGGCTGTGAGCTCAGCTGGAACCCGGATGAAAACGCCTGGGAGTGCCCCTGCCACGGCTCCCGGTTCGACGCCTATGGCAATCTGGTCTCGGGCCCGGCCCAGGAGCCCCTGAATTAAAAAACGCCGGCGTCATTCCGCCGGCGTCTCCTCCCAGGGAAAGGGCTTTCCCTTGAGAACGCTGTTTTTCAGATATCGGAAGGTTTCCTTTTCCCCCCGGTCCCGGAGCATGGTCAGAATGTACTCCAGCTCCCGCTGGGTTTGGGGGTGCATCTCGATCCGGTCCTTGCTGCGCAGGAAGTATTCCAGGGCCGAGGCGTCGGTGTAGTTTTTCCCCTGGTAGATCAGGCAGGCGGCCCGGCGGTCCATCACCATTTCCACCAGGTAGCGCCGGGGCATGGGCACCGGGGCATAGCGCTTGGTGGTCAGGTCCAGATCGGTCCAGTATTCAAAGTGGTGGCGGTTGCGGCCCTTGTGGTGCATCCACGCCAGAGAGTAGCCCCGATCCTCTCGCTCGGCGGTGTTGGGGCTGCGGGTGCCCTGGTAATATTTGGCCCCGTTCCAAAATTCCACGGGGCTGTACTTGGACAGGTCGTGGGTCAGCCCCTGATAGTATAATCCCACCCGAAAGCACCCGGCCAGCACCGCGTGGCGGTGCCGGGTGATGGTCCAAAAATGCTGCCAGGCCTTCATGGGCGGCGCCTCCTTTGCGGTACTGCGGCTATTATACCCCCGGCGGAATTAAATTGCAAGCGGGCAAATGGGTTTTATGTAAATTAGACTAAACTGTAAAATTTTTATGAAATTTTTGTAAATTTACCATTGACGAAGAGGGCCTTCGGTGCTATAATGATACTATCCAAAACTATTACGGAGAGAAAAAACAAGAAGGAGGGATTACCGTGAAGCTGGCGAGGAACTTAGGGGTATTGATCCTGTGCGCCCTGTTGGTGGCGGCTATGTGGCTGGGAACAGTCCCGGCAAAGGCGGAACACTATGACGGACAAGAGACAACCCAGCTCCGGACCGCCCTCCCCCAGGAGGACGGACTGGAGAGCCGGTAAACATCCATAGCGAAGGAGGGCCCGACCAGGCCCTCCCCTTTTTGGCCCGGGGATGTCCCGGGCCGTGTTTTATAATCTTGGCAGCAGATCAGTCTTCCGCAGAGCCGGACGGATGGCGAGGTACAGCAGGAATGAACAGACCATGGCCAGCAGGGCGTTGACCCCGGTGGTGATGGCGCCCATTTTGGCCCAAATGTCCGCCGCCTCCTGGGGGACCCCCAAAACATACATCTTGTAAAAGTAGCCCACCAGAGGGTCCGCCACGATGTTGAAGCCCATCCCAGCGACGCAGGCCAGACCCGCCCCCAGGTTCACCCGGGGCTCCTCCTCCCGGCTGATGTGGAACAGCCGGTGGGCCACAAACCCAGTCACCGCGCCGATGCAGAGCTTGAGCAGAAAGGTTTTGGGGGCGGAGGTGAGGTAGCCGGAGGTGAAATCCGCCAGGGTCAGGCCGATGGCTCCGGACATCCCGCCCCAGAAGCTCCCCAAAAACAGAGCCGCCAGGACGCAGAACACGTTGCCCAGATGAAAAGCGGTCTTCTCCGTGCCCA
>CANQQU010000083.1 GCA_947626085.1 uncultured Oscillospiraceae bacterium | reverse complement strand
TGTCGATCCGCAGATAGGCAAAGCCGATGTAGCACAGGGCCGTGAACAGCGCCGCCATGGTGACGGTGCCCACGTCCGCCTTTTTCCGCTGGGGCTGGAAGGCGGCCAGCGCGGCGGCCAGGCCCGCCAGGGCCAGGATCAGCCCTAGGGCGAACAGCACGGTCCAGAGATCGACCTCCCCGGCCAGCGCCGCGTCCCGGGTGAAGGCCGCCAGCAGCCCGCCGGCAACGGCGATACCCAGGCCCCAGGGGACCAAAATTTTCTTATTCATGGTAACGCCTCCAATCATTGCTGCCCACATTGTAGCACAAGCTGGCAATAAAAACAGTACCAATTTTGTCCTATTTTTTATGGTCAGAAGAGACGTGCCGAATATTACCGAGTTTTTGCATAAAATGCTGAACTTTTTCGATGGTACTGTACAAATTAGGCGAAATAATGTATACTTACAGCGCAAAAACAACTCTTTTGGAGGGATTGCTATGCGCATCATCCGTGGAAAAGATTACCAGGAGGTCAGCCGGATCACGGCCCGGCTCATTGCCGCCCAGGTGCTGCTGAAGCCTGAGAGCGTTCTGGGCCTGGCCACGGGCGGCAGCCCGGTGGGGACCTACGCCGAATTGGTGGAGGCCTACCGGCGGGGGGAGCTGGATTTTTCCCGGGTCCGCACGGTGAATCTGGACGAGTACGTTGGGCTGGGACCGGAACACCCCCAGAGCTATGCGTACTATATGCGCCGAAATCTGTTTGACCATGTGGATCTGGACCCCGGCAGCACCTTCCTGCCCGACGGGCTGGCCCGGGATGCCGGGGAGGAATGCGCCCGGTATGACCGGCTGCTGGAAAGCCTGGGCGGCCAGGACCTTCAGCTGTTGGGCTTGGGCGGCAACGGCCACATCGGCTTCAACGAGCCGGGGGACGTGTTCCTTTTGCCCACCCACCGGGTGGCCCTGACAGAGTCCACCATCAGCGCCAACGCCCGGTTTTTTGAAAGCCGGGAGGAGGTGCCCCGCTGGGCCTATACCATGGGCATACGGGGCATCCTGGCCGCCAGGAAGATCGTCATGGTGGCCACGGGAATCGCCAAGGCCCAGGCGGTGCGGGACGTGTTTTTCGGGCCGGTGACGCCTCAGGTGCCGGGCTCTATTTTGCAGCTCCACCCGGACGTGACCCTGGTAGGGGATCCGGAGGCCCTTTCCCTGGCGCCCTCAGAAAATTGCTAAACGGCGCGACCCGGCGGCGTCCGCTCATGGCGGACGCCGTCTTTTATCTTGCAATTTATAGGAAGACATGGTACAATACCTGACAAGTTGACCGAAAAAAGGATGTGTCTGACTTGAAGGTGCTGATGCTCTCCTGCAACACCGGTGAGGGCCACAATTCCACGGCCCGGGCGGTGATGGAGGCCCTGGAGGCCAAAGGGGCCTCCTGCCGGCTGGAGGATGCTTTGGCCTGCCTGTCCCCCCGGTTTTCCAAATTCGTCTGCAACTGGCATGTGCGGCTCTATAAGTACGGTCCCATGCTCATCGACGCCAGCTACCGGGCCATGGAACACAACCCCGCGGAGCCGGAGGAGGCCACCCCGGTCTATGAGCTGCTGGCCATGGGGGCGGAGCGGCTGCATGACCTGCTGCGGGAGGGCGGCTACGGGGCGGTGCTGTGTACCCATGTGTTCGCCGGGCTGATGATGACCGAGGTGCGGCGGGTCTGGGGAGCGGAAATGCCCTGCTACTTTGCCGCGACGGACTATACCTGCTCGCCCACCGTGGAGAGCTGTCAGCTGGACGGCTACTTTCTCCCGGCGGAGGATCTGATCCCGGAATTTGCCGCCGTTGGACTCCCGAAGGAGAAGCTGCTGCCCACCGGGATCCCCACCTGTCAGGTCTTTGGGCGCAGAGGGGACCGGGCCCAGGCCCGCCGGGCCCTTCGGCTGCCGGCGGAGGGGGCGCTGGTACTGTTGCTGGGCGGCAGCATGGGGGCGGGGCCCATTCGGAAAATCGCCCTGGGCCTACTGGAGAAATCCGGCGCCACGGTAGTGGCGGTCTGCGGGAACAACGAAGACCTCTGCCGGAGTCTGGAGGAGCTGTCCGATCCCCGGCTGCGGGTGGTGGGCTTTACCAGCCGGATCGCCGAGTACATGGACGCGGCGGATCTGATCGTCACCAAGCCCGGGGGTCTCAGCGTCACCGAGGCGGCCTGCAAGCACGTTCCCATGGTGCTGATCAACGCCGTGGGCGGCTGTGAGCGGCGGAATTTTGAGTACTTTCTGTCCCGGGGCTGCGCTATGGGCAGCGAGGACCCGAAGGAGGCGGCGGAGATGGCGGCCTTCCTGGTCCAGGACCCCGCCCGGCGGCAGACCATAGCGGACAATCTGGCGGCCCGGTTCCCGGGCACGGCGGCGGAGCGGATCGCGCAGATCCTTCTTGCCGGAACGGCGGCGGACGGCGTATAGTTTTTCCGGCCCATGGGCATACTGCCTTTTATAAAGGAGGCATTGCCATGGATGCAAGCAATCGCGAGACCCTTGAAAATTTGGCCCGGTCCTTTGCCGGGGAGGCCCAGGCCCGCACCCGGTACACCGTCTACGCCCAGGTGGCCCGAAAGGAGGGCCAGGAGTGGATCGCCCGGGTCTTTGAGGAGACCGCCGCCAACGAAGCGGTCCACGCCGAGGAATTTTTGGAGCAGCTGCAAAAAATGGGCGGCTGCGCCGACAACATCGATATTTCCGGCGGCTATCCCTTCCAGCTGGGCGGCACGGCGGAGAATCTGGCCTACGCCGCCGCCGGAGAAATGCACGAGCATGATGAGGCCTATCCGGCCTTCGCGGAGGTGGCCCGCCGGGAGGGCTGCGATGAGGCCGCCCGGCTCTGGCTGCAAATCGCCCGGATCGAGGGCGTCCACCACAACGCGTTCCAGAGCCTGTACGACCAATACACCTCCGGGACCCTGCATGAGAAGGAGCAGCCCATCACCTGGCGCTGTCTGAACTGCGGCTACACCTATGAAAGCGTCCGCGCCTGCGATCCCTGCCCCGTGTGCGACAAGCCCAAGGGCTATCAGGCGGGGGAACTGAATGAGCGGCAGCTTATGGGGAAATAGGGCGCTTTCCGGAAACGGTGATATTTTTTGCAACTTCTTGTTTACAGAAGGCGCTTTGGTGTGATATAATACCCAACAGCACAATAAAAACAGAGGTTGCGAAATGGACTATATCGTTTTGGATATGGAATGGAATCAGCCCTGGCCCGGCTCTCCGTCCTCCAAGAAGGTGCTTCCCGTGCAGATTCGGGGGGAGATCATCCAAATGGGGGCGGTGCGCCTGACAGACCGGGAACTGAACGGCGAGTTTCAGATCATGGTCCGTCCCAAATATTACCGCCGTCTCAACCGCCGGGTGAGCAAGCTCACGGGGATCAAGGAATCCCGGCTGCTGGCGGAGGGAGTCGGCTTTCCCGAGGCGGTGGACCGGTTCCGGCAGTGGTGCGGGGAGAATGTGATCTTTCTGACCTGGGGCTTCGACGACATTACCATTCTTCGGGAGAATCTCCAGCTCTACGGTCTGGACACCGATTGGACCGAGCGCTGGTACAATGCCCAGATGATCTTCAATGCCCAGACGGACGGCTCCACCTCCCAGAAGGCGCTGAAAACCGCCATGGCCTATTTTGAGATCGAGGCCACCCGCCCGGCCCACGACGCCCTGGGGGACGCCTACCACACCGCCCTGATCTGCGCCCGGCTGGAGCTGGAGCGGGGCATGCGGGAATACGACAAGGCCCTGGAAAATCACGACAACGGGTTCCACGGGGCGGAGGTGCCGGGGTGCATCAGCCGCCATGTCTACTACGGCTACCCGGATCGAAAGTCCGCCATGGAGGCCATGGCGGGGGAGGAGAACCGGTGCCCGGTGTGCGGCAAGCCCATGGAGAGCCAGCGCTGGTTTTCCCAGCGGGGCCACCGGTATATGGACCTGGCGGAGTGCCCCGATCATGGGAAGTTCTTTATCCGGGTGCGGCTGTCGGATCAGAGCGACGGCACGGTGCGGGCCAGCCGCCTGGTCTACGAGAGCAGCGCCCAGACTGCCCAGACCTATTCCCGCCGGGCGGACACGGCGGAGCCGGAAGGGACCCGCAAGCCTCGCCGCCGCCGCAGGAAGAGCGTCAAGCGGAACCCCGAGGAGAAGAAAACCACCGCGGAGACATAAGCCGCCTCAGACTGTCAAGGGACCGCGTTCTTTCGGTGGACTCTCAGAACAGGGAGCGCGTATTGTCCCCGATAAACCGGAGGGAGAAGAACGATGAGCATAGACGACATGATGGAAAAAGCCGCCGATAAAGCGGCTCGGATCAAAGTGTCATGTATTGACGGCACGGAGTTTACCGGAAGAGCAAGTCACTATTGCAAAGCGGATGATGAAGACGACGGTTATTCCTCCGTGGGTATTGACACAGATGATGGTGAAGGCTGGTGCCTTAAAGAAAATGAGATTCAGAGCATAGAATTTTTGTGATGAGATAAATTTATTATTACAAATCTGGCGGCTGTCCTTCGGGAAAGCCGCTTATTTTTACGACAGAAGGGATTCGTCTCGCGGAGGAGCGCCCAGTCAGAAAACTGGGCGGCGACCTGCCACCGGCAGGTCGCATTGAATTGTTCGAATCCTTCCCGGCATATCAAAAGCCGCACCCTCGTAGGTGCGGCTCTTGGTACGCCAGAAGGGATTCGTTTTATAGCGGAGCGCCCAGTTAGGAAACTGGGCGGCGACCTGCCACCGGCAGGTCGCATTTGATTGTTCGAATCCCTCCCGACATATCAAAAGCCGCACCCTCGCAGGTGCGGCTCTTGGTACGCCAGAAGGGATTCGTTTTATAGCGGAGCGCCCAGTTAGGAAACTGGGCGGCGACCTGCCACCGGCAGGTCGCATTTGATTGTTCGAATCCCTCCCGACATATCAAAAGCCGCACCCTCGCAGGTGCGGCTTTTGGTACGCCAGAAGGGATTCGTCTTGTGAAGGAGCGCCCAGTTAGGAAACTGGGCGGCGACCTGCCACCGGCAGGTCGCATTTGACTGTTCGAATCCCTCCTGGCAGCTCAAAAGCCGCGCCCAAGCGGGTGCGGCTCTTGGTACGCCAGAAGGGATTCGAACCCCCAACCCTCGGAACCGGAATCCGATGCTCTATCCGTTGAGCCACTGGCGCGTACATTTTTTGTTGCTCCGCTATTATAGCAGGGTTTGCCCGGTTTGTAAAGAGGGAAAATTGAAAAAATTGCCCTCAATTGTAGCGTTACAATAGATGTGAGACTGAATGGCTAGAAAAAGGCGATTGAGTTTGCTAGAATAAAGTCACCACAACCACACTCTAACGAAAGGACTCAATCGCCATGA
>CANQQU010000082.1 GCA_947626085.1 uncultured Oscillospiraceae bacterium | reverse complement strand
GTACTCCTTTTGGCATTATAAATCACCCCACTTGTTAGACATTATATCACATCGTCTAACAAATGGGGTGCAGTTCATTTCCCGGCGGGCGGACGGTTTGCTTATTCATTCATTACGGTTTTCTGGTATTCCGCGATACCCTTTTCCAGCAGCTCCAGCGCCCGCTCCAGCTCCTCCCGCTTCCGCACATAGGCGATCCGCACCTCGTTGACGCCCTTGCCGGGGGTCTCATAGAAGGGCGCACCGGGGGCGAACATCACCGTCTCCCCTTGGTCCTGGAAGGACTGTAGCAGCCAGTACTGGAATTTGTCCGCATCGTCCACCGGGAGGCTTGCCATGACGTAAAATGCGCCCATGGGCTCCTCCACCATCACCCCGGGGATCCGCCGCAGCCGGCTCACCACCAGGTCCCGCCGCAAATGGTACTCCTCCTTGGAGCGGAGGAAAAATTCCGGGTCTACGGAGTACAACGCCGCCGCCCCCATCTGGTCCACCGTGGCCACCGCCAGACGGGACTGGCAGAACTTCAGGATCGCCTGCTGCAGCTCCCTGTTCCGGGTGACGACGCAGCCCACCCGGGCGCCGCAGGCGGAAAACCGCTTGGAGACCGAGTCGATGATCACCAGATTCTGATCGATATCCCGGAAACGGGCCATGGTGGGGACGCCGAATTTCTCGTCGTAGCAGAACTCCCGGTAGACCTCGTCACAGATCAGGAACAGCTTGTGCTTCTTCGCCACGTCGGCGATCATTCGCATCTCCTTTTCATCCAGCACCACGCCAGTGGGATTGCCAGGGTTGGTCAGCAGAATGGCCCGGGTGTTCTTGGTGATCAGGCTCTCGATCCGGCTCCGGTAGGCGTAGCGGTAGCCCTCCTCGGGGCAGGTGGGCAGTGCCCGGATCACGCCGCCGGCGGCGTGGACGAAGGTGGTGTAGTTGGGATAGTAGGGCTCGGGAATGATGACCTCGGTATAGGGGTCCAGGATGCTCAGGCAGGTCAGCAGCAGCGCCTCGCTGCCGCCGGTTGTGACCAGCACATCCTCCGGCGCCAGCTCCACCCCCAGCCGCCTGTAGTACCCCCGGATGGCGTCGATCAGGACGGGCGAGCCGGGAGACTCGGCATAGGCCAGCGTATGCTCGTCAAAGCGCCGGATGGCGTCATAGTACGCCCTGGGGGTGGGAAGATCCGGCTGGCCGATGTTCAGATGATAGATCCGCTTCCCCTGTTTTTCCGCTTCTACCGCCAGGGGATGGAATTTCCGCATGGGAGAGGGTTCGCAGCGGTTGGCGTTGATGGAAATCTGCATAAGTACCTCCGGGATCGGGCGCAGGGCCCGTCTTTAGAATTTTAATATAGTCTCCGGTCAGCCCGATCAAAACCGGGCTGAGCCAGGCAAGGGCGATCAGATTGGGAATGGCCATGAGGCCGTTGACGGTCTCGGACAGGAGCCAGACCGTGCCGGTTTTCAGCACCGCCCCTAAAAGCACCGTGCCGGCCTGCAAAAGGGCAAAGGGCTTCCACACGGGACGGCCAAAGAGGTATTCAGCGCACCGGGCGCCGTAGAGCCCCCAGCCCAGCACCGTGGCAAAGGCAAAGGCGCACAGCGCCGCCGCGATGGGCACCGCGACCCAGGAGCCGTAAAACTGGGAAAAGGCCCGAGTTGTCAGCTCCACGCCCACGTCCTGCCCGTAAGGAATGGGGACTCCGCTGCACAAAATCACCAGGGCGGTCATGGTGCAGATCACGATGGTGTCCAGAAACACCTCCATGATCCCCATCAGGCCCTGTTCTCCGGGATGGGACACCCGGGCGCCGGCGTGGGCGATGGAGGCGGTGCCCATTCCCGCTTCGTTGGTGAACACCCCCCGGGAAACCCCCACCCGCAGCGCCCGGTAAGCCGAGCCCAGCACTCCGCCGGTGACGGCGGCGGGAGAAAAAGCCCCCACGAAGATGGCCCGGAAGGCCCCGGGGATGGCGGACGCCCGTCCGATCAGCACCCCAGCCCCCAAAAGAAGATAGCCCAGGGCCGCAAAGGGCACCAGCAGCTCCGCCGCCTGCCCGATCCGCTTGGCGCCGCCGAGAAGCATGGCCGCCACCAGGACCGCCAGGACCGCGCCCATGATCAGGTTGCCCCGGATGGTCTCCTCCCCGCCGAAGGCGGTGAGGATTCCGTTGAGGCTGGTGATCACCGCGTTGATCTGGGTGGCGTTACCCACGCCGAAGGCTGCCACGATCCCAAAAAAGCAGTACAGCAGGGCAAGGCCGTTCCACTTCTCCCCCATGCCGTTGCGGATGATGTACATGGGGCCGCCCACAAATTCCTCGCCGGAGCGCTCCCGGTAACGGACCGCCAGGACCGTCTCCGCGAACTTGGTCATCATGCCCAGAATCCCGCACAGCCACATCCAGAAGATGGCGCCGGGCCCGCCGATGGCGATGGCCCCCGCCACGCCGGCCAGATTCCCGGTCCCCACCGTTGCCGCCAGGGCGGTGCAGAGGGCCTGAAAGGGAGAAACGCCCTGGCCTTCCCCGTCCCGTCCCCAGAGCTTGGCGAAAAACTCCTTCACCGCCCGGGGAAACAGCCGGAGCTGGGCAAAGCCGGTGGCGGCGCTTAAATACAGCCCCACCCCCAGGATCAGGACCAGCGCCGGCACGCCCCAGACAAAGCCATTGACGGATTCCAGGAATTTGGTCATAGTGCCCTCCTACAATACCACTTTTTTGTGCGTTTTGCAAGAACAATCTTTCTTATTTTCCAAAAAAAGCGGTTTCCTCCGAGGAAACCGCTTTCGTGTTATTTCCATTGCTGCCAGACCTCCGGGCAGAAGCCCACGGTGGCCTGGCGGCCATTTCGGACGATGGGCGTCTTCATCAGCCTGGGATTCTCAAAAACCTTGTCCTCCTTGGCCCGCCGGTCGTCCATGTACCGCAAGAGGGTGATCTCCTCTCCCTTGCCGCCATAGTCGATCAGGTTCTCGATGCCGCCCACGGCGGCAAGAACGCTGTCGAATTCCCGGCCGGAAAGGCCGTAGCGGTCCAGATCCACATACTGGAAGGGGATCCGCCGTTCCTTGAACCAGCGCTGGGCTTTCTTGGTGTCAAAGCACTTGGCTTTGCCGAAAATCTGGATGTTCAATAGTCTACCTCCATCAGGCAAAGCCCCTGGGCAGGCGCCAGCGGACCGGCCAGGGCCCGCTTTTCCCCGAACAGGGCGGGGATGCTTTCCGGGTCCCGCCGGTGGGTGCCTACCTCCATCAGCGTTCCCGCCAAAATGCGGACCATGCCGTATAAAAATCCGTCCCCGGTGACGGTGAGGGTCACTTCATGCCCCGTCCGCTCCACGGTGAAGCTGGAAATGGCGCGGACCGAGGAGCGCTTTTTCCCCTTGCGCAGACAGAAGGCGGAAAAATCATGCGCCCCCAGAAAATAGGCCGCCCCCCGGGCCATGGCGGCGTCGTCCAGCGGCTCCGGGAAGATGGCCACATACCGCCGCTGGAAGACGCAAGGCTCCTCGCTGTTCCAGATCCGGTAGCGGTAGGTTTTGGCCTTGGCGCTGAGCCGGGCGTGGAACCCCTCCGGGACCTCCCGGCAAGAATATATGCCGATATCCTCCGGCAAATACCGGCGAAGGCCCGCCAAGATCTCCCCGGCGGGCAACTGACTATGGCAGTGAAAATTGGCCACCTGCCTAAAAGCGTGAACGCCGGCGTCGGTGCGCCCGCTGCCGAAAACGCTGATCTCCTCCCCCAAGATCCGGGAGAGGGTCTGCTCCAATTTTCCCTGAAGGGTGTTGGCAGCGCCTCCAAGGCGCTGCCAGCCGGCGTACCTGGTTCCGTCATAGCACAGATCAAGACGCAGATTCCGCATCCGATTCCAGCTCCTCTCTGACCTCCCGTTCGTTGTCCGCCGAAAACAGGAAGTTGCCGTTGCTGTCGTAAACCTGAATGTGCCCATGAACATAGCGGATAGAATACATAACCATCAACCTTTCCTTTTGTTTTTCTGGCTGTATTCTACCACAAGAACTGTCCAATATTTTGGACTAATTCAGGAAGTTTTCCTTTTTCTTTTCTCTGGGCGTGCCTGCCTTTTCCGCCATCCAGCCGGTGAGGTAGGCGTAGACCTGATCCTTCCGGGCCTCCCGAAGGATCTCGTGGCGGGCGTTGGGAAACAGCTGCTCGGTGATGTCTTTCATCCCCGCCCGCTGAAAGGCGTTGGCGGCCTGGGTCACTCCTCTGCCGTAGGCGCCCACCGGGTCGTCGGCTCCGGAGGCGAACAGCACCGGAAGCTCCTTGTCCATATGGGCCAGGGTCTCCCGCCGCTCGGTATACTCCAGGCCCAAAAGCATATCCCGCATCAGCCCGGCGCTGACGATAAATCCGCACAGGGGGTCGGATACAAAGCCGTCCACCTCTTGCGGGCTGGAATTGATCCAGTCGTAGATGGTGCGGGGCTCCTTCACCCGCCGGTTGTAGCTGCCGAAGACCAGGCTTTCCAGCATGGGATTGGGCGCCTGCTCTCCGTCCAGGCGGCAAAAGACCTGGCAGGCGGGCACCGCCAGCCGCAGCAGGGCGGGATTTTCCCAGGCGGTGCCGCAGAGGATGCAGGCGGAAATGCCGCTGTCCGGATGCTCCGCCAGAATGCTCCGCGCCAGGAAGGAGCCCATGGAGTGCCCCAGCAGCACATAGGGCAGCTTCGGGTACTCCATCCTGGTGCGCTCTAAGAGCTGGTAGGTGTCCTCCACGGCGGAAAACCAGCCCCCATGGAAATAGCCATGGAGGCGGTCCTCCCCGATGGACAGGCCGTGGCCCATGTGATCCTGGGCCACTACCAAAAATCCCAGTCCGTTGAGATATTGGGCGTACTCCTCATACCTGGCGGAATGCTCGGAGATGCCGTGGACGATCTGCATCACCGCCTTGGGCTCCCCCTCCGGCACCCAGCGCCAGGCGTGGATTCGCCCGGAACCGCAGGAATTGTAGTAAAACGCTCTGCGCATATCAGCCGGCCACTTCGTAACCGGCGTCGGTGATGGCCTTCTTCAGGGCTTCGGGAGCGGCGGTGCCCTTGACCGTCACCTGCTTCTTTTCCAGGTCCGCCACCGCCTCCTGGGCGCCGGGGACCGCCATGCAAGCCTGCTCCACACGGGCCTTGCAGTGGCCGCACATCATGCCGTTTACCTTGATCGTAGTTTCCATGGGTTTTTCCTCCTTGATTTTCCGGGCCTTGGGGGCCGGATGATTTCCCACCGCCGAAGCGGTTTTGGGCTTGAACAGGCGCAGCCGCAGAGCGTTAGATACCACGAACACCGAACTCAGGCTCATGGCCGCCGCCCCCAGCATGGGGCTCAGCTGCAAATGGAAGGCCGGATACAGCACGCCCGCGGCAATGGGGATGCCCAGGGTGTTGTAGAAAAAGGCCCAGAACAGATTTTCCCGGATATTTCGGATGGTGGCCCGGCTCAGCTCCACGGCCTTGCTCACCCCGGACAGGGAACCCTGCATCAGCACCACGTCCGCGGACTCCATGGCGATGTCCGTGCCCGCGCCGATGGCCATGCCCACGTCGGCGGTCACCAGGGCCGGGGCGTCGTTGATGCCGTCGCCCACCATCAAGACCCGGTGGCCCGCCTTCTGGAGCTTCTCCACCGCCCCGGCCTTATCGCCGGGCAGCACGTCGGAGATCACCTGGGAGATCCCGGCAGAGGCGGCGATGGCCCGGGCGGTGTTTTCGTTGTCGCCGGTAAGCATCACCGTTTCCAGGCCCAGGGACCCCATGGCCTTCACGGCCGCCACCGAGTCGGGCTTCAGCACATCCGCCGCCGCGATAGCTCCCAGATAGTCGCCGTTTTCCTCCGCGAAGTACAGCGGGGTCTTCCCTGCCCCCGCCAGCTGGGGAAGCGCCGGCACCGAAACGCCCAGCTCCTCCATCAGACGGCGGTTGCCGCCATAGTATTTCCTTCCGCCCACGGTGCCCGCCACGCCCCGGCCCGGCAGGGTCTCAAAATCCTCGGCAACGGGATGGGGCTTCTCTCCCTGCCGCTCCAAAATGGCCTTGGCAAAGGGATGCTCGGACTTTTCCTCCAGCGCCGCCGCCAGGGAAAGCAGGGTCTCCTCCCCCATTTGGGCGGGGAGGATATCCGTCACCGCCGGCTTGCCGGTGGTCAGGGTGCCGGTCTTGTCCAGCACCACCGTGTCCACCCGGTGGAGATTTTCCAGGGCCTCGG
>CANQQU010000081.1 GCA_947626085.1 uncultured Oscillospiraceae bacterium | reverse complement strand
AGACCGGGACAGGCCCACACCGCTTCGCGAGCCGTCCCCCCTGGCCGGAGAGATGGCGCCGCTCCATGAGCAGGGAAACGGGCTCACAGCCGGCCTTAAGAGCCACGTCGATGACCTTGGAGCTCTCGGCGATGAAGATCCCCTTCTCCGGCTCCAGCCGGCTGCGCAGCTGGGCGTTGGTCAGCTGGGAATAGGCCGCCAGCTCCGGGGCGCTGAGATCCTGGATGGAAACGATCTGTGCCATGGTGTGCCTCCCGTGAAATCGGATGGGGCTATTATAGCATAAGTGCCGTATTTTTGCAATTTTTGATCTCCCGGAAGGAGAGGAAAGGACCGGCTATGAGCAAAATCGTGATTTTAGAGTCCCTGGGCATCCCAGAGGAGGCCCTGGAACGGCTGGAGGCGCCCTTTATCCAGCAGGGGCACGCCTTTGAACACTATTCGGCAACAAAAGACCCGGACCTCCTGGCGGAGCGGCTCCGGGACGCGGACGCGGCGATCTTGGCCAATATGCCCCTGCCCGGGGCGGCCATCCGGAGCGCCGAAAAGCTCCGGTTCCTCGACGTTGCCTTTACCGGGACGGACCATGTGGATCTGGCCGCCGCCCGGGAACGTGGCATCCGGGTGAGCAACGCCTCCGGCTATTCCGACCAGGCGGTGGCGGAGCTGGCGGTGGGGATGATCCTGTCCCTGGCCCGGAATCTGCGGCAGGCGGAAGACCGGTGCCGAAATGGCGGGGTCAAGGACGGCCTGGTGGGCTGGGAGCTGGGGAGCAAGACCGTGGGCATCCTGGGCTGCGGCCGGATCGGCCGGCGCACCGGGGCGCTGCTCCACGCCTTCGGCGCGGAAATTCTGGCCCACAACCGGACGATTCATCCCGAGCTGCCGGACTACATCCGGCAGGTAAGCCGGGAGGAGCTGCTGGAAAAGTCCGACGTGGTGGTACTCCACTGCCCCCTGACGCCCGACACCCGGGGCATGATCGACCGGGCGGCCCTGGCCCAGATGAAGCCCACCGCCCTGCTGATCAACGTGGCCCGGGGGCCGGTGGTGGCAGCCCGGGACCTGGCGGAGGCGCTGGATCAGGGCGTGATCGCCGGAGCGGGGATCGACGTGTTCGATTCCGAGCCGCCGCTGCCGGAATGGGAGCCGCTGCTCCACTGCAAAAACGCCCTGCTGACCCCCCACATGGCCTTCGCCACGGAGCAGTCCATGGCCCGGCGGGCCGAGATCGTGTTTTCCAATCTGGCGGCCTGGCTGGCGGGCGGGCAGGAAAACATCGTCCTTTGAATTTCAAAAGCAGTCCCGCCGCCGATTCCTCGGCGGCGGGGTGCGTTTATGATTGAGAGAGGGGAATATAGCCCGTGGCGGCCATCATCTCCTGGCCCTCCGGGGAGAGGATCCAGTCGAGAAGGATTTGGATATTTTCATTGTCATTGTCCGCCCGGTAGACGGCGTAAAACTCCGAAACCAGGGGATATTTGCCGCTCTGGATATTCTCCATACTGGGGTAGACCCCGTCCAAAGCGAGCATTTTGATGCTGCTGTCCTGCACCATGCCCTCTAAGTAGAACCGGAAGGAATAGCCCAGGGAACCGCCGGTGATGGCGAAGGGGGATTTGGGGCCGAAGGGCCGGTCCCCCATGAATTTTTCCATGCGGGTCTGGCTGCCGCTGCCCGCGATCCGGGCGACGGGGTTGATGGCCCGGTTGGGGCCGCCCACATCCTTCCAATTGGTGCAGTCCCCGGCGTAGACGTCCCGAATTTGGTCGGAAGTGAGGCCGTTCACCGGGTTGGCCTGGTTCACGAAGAACACGAAGGCCTCCCGCCCGATGGGGACGTAGACCAGCTCCACCCCCTGCTCCTGGGCGTATTTTTTCTGCTCCTCCGACGGTCCCCCGCCGAAAAAGAGGTCCGTGTCCCCGTCCACGATGGCCTTGTAGCCCCGGACGGTGTTGTAATACTGCATAGCGCTGTCGGAGGCGAAATTCTCCCCGTAGAAATTGTCGCTGGAGAAGGTTCCGCCCTCGTAGGTCACGGAGCCCTGGGGGTACAGATTTTCGATGACGGAGGCGTACACCGGCACCAGGGCGGCGGCCCCGTCCAGAACGGGCAGGTCCCCGGAGAGCTTCACGGAAGCGTCCACCCGGGCCAGGTCCGATTCCGGCTGGAAGGGCAGGTAGTTTGCCACCTCCACCGATTTCAGCTGGCTGGCGCCGCTGAAATTGTTGCCCAGCCGCCCGGTGAATACCCGGTACATGCTGAAATTGAACAGGGCGAACACCATCACCACCGCCAGAAGGGCGGCAAGCTGCTTGACAAGCTTCATATTACCACGGCTCCTTTGCGATAAACTGGACGATGGAGCTGTTCTGATAGGCCCAGGCCCCGTAGCCCACATGGGCCAGGGTCAGGACGGTGCAGAGGGCGACCACCGCCGCCAAAACCCGGTAAAACGTCCGATCCTTCATAAAAAACACCTCACATAGAAACCATGATCCCGTACACCAGAACGGTGTAGGCCAGCACGACCCCAACCGTCACGGCAAACAGCACGCCGCTGACGATTTTCAGGGCTTTCAGGGACTTGATCCGCCCGGCGTTGACGCTCTGGGAGTCCTCCCGCTGCTTCCGCTGGGCGGAGCGGTAGAGATAGCAGCTGATTGCGAACAGCAGACCCATCCCCAGGGGAATGGCGTAAAGCATGGCGTTGGCCGGTACAAAATCCGCTAGAAAGCGAAGCAAATAATCCACGAAATCTCCTCCTTTTGCTTCAATAAAGCGTTTTTACCTTCCGCTTGGCGGCTTGGCCCGGAGGCGGCCTCCGGGCCGCCTCTTTACATCGAGGTCATGACCGTATAGGTGATGAAGGTGAAGGCCGCCACCGCCAGGGTGGTCAAGCCAAACAGCACGGCGCTGACGATCATAAAGACTTTCAGCCCCTTGACGCGCCCAGCGGAGACCCGCGCCGGGTCCGCCTGATACTTCTGCTTGGCGAAGCGGTAGAGGATCAGACCGGTGACCAGCAGGAGTCCCGTCACCACCGGCGCGGAATAGAACAGGATCGTATCAAGCAGGGAGCCGGACAAAATCCTGGACAAAAACCGAAGAATAGATTCAATAATAAACATAAAGATCATTCCTTTCCGTATAATATGGTTGTTGAATTTGAATGGCGGCGGGGACCCCGTCATGCCAGACGGTGGGGAGCCGTAGGAGCTTCCCCCGGCTCAGGCACATGGCCAGGATCAGGGCTCCGCACAATGCCAGCACTCCCAGCTGGCAGGCAAGCACTTCTTTTTTCATGGCGGGCTCCTCCTTTCCGCAGGCTATTTCCCGTAGGCTTCTTGGCCCTCCGGCGTCACCAGCCGTCCGTCCTCATACCGCCAGCCGTTGGCAATGAGACAGCCGATGATATGCTGGGCGTCGGGACTGGCCACGATATGGTGGTAGAAATAGGTCTGATTGTAGTCCTGCTCTTCGATCTCCATATAGAGGGAGCTGTCCCACCTCGCTACAAAGCCCAGCTGGCACAGATTCCCCTCCTGGCAGTCCTGGGCCAGGGCCTCCAGAACTTCATGGACCTGCTGGGGATCTTCAATGTAGGTGCCATTGATATAAATCCTCAAAGCGGGGTAGCTGCCAGCGTCGATCTCCTCCTTGCTCAAGCCCAGGACCACTTGGCAGTCGCTCCAGGGCTTCTTCAGCCCCTTCACCGCCGGATCGCTCATGGGCACCGCGTAGGTCCGGCTCAGAATAGACCCGTCCTTCAGCCGATAGGTCAGGGTGAAGGAGTACCGCTCCGCCAGGGGATAGGCGCGCTCCGGCGCCCGGTACTCCAGGGCGCTGCGGTGCAGCTCCAGGGCGGCGGAGATGGCGTCCTCCTCAGAGAGGAAGTCCTCGCTGGCCACGGAATAGTCCCCGATGGAGACGGCCTGGATCTCCTCCCGCTCCGGGACCCGGTAGGTGACCCGCATGGGGTCCAGATAGACGGCCACCATGATCACCGCCAGCCCCGCCGCGATGCCCGCCAGGCCCAGCAGCGACTTGGGCTGGAACACCTTCACGGTGCGCCGGAGCAGCATCCGGCCGGTGTAGTAGCCCACCGCCAGGCCCACCGCCAGCAGCGTCATGCCCAGGACGGAATAGATCTCCACCGTGCCGAAGATCATGAAGAACGTGGTGAACAGCACCCCGGCGGACAGGGTGTACACCGTGAGGAACACGGGCACCAGCGCCTTGACCACGATCAGGTCCCCGGCGCACTCCAGCTTCCGCCGGCGGTACAGGTACAGCGCCAGGCCAATCAGCGCCAGGCCCACCGCGGCGTAGACGCAGGCGTAAATCCAGCCTTCGGAGACCAGCTTGATCTTCGCGTCGGAAAAATCGCTGTAATACCCGCCGGCGGTTTTGAAGAAGTCCCGGTCGATCAGGCTCCACACCGGGCAGAAGCGCCGGAAGGGCCCAATGGGAACGGAAAGCCCATAGAACAGGGGGTCCAGCAGGTATTCGGACAGCCACTGGGCGATCAGGGACACGAAATTGATCAGGGCGTAGATCAGAGCCATGCCCACCCGGTTGCCGGAGGACAGGGCGCTGAACACACTGACGCCGAAGAAGCACAGGTACTCCAGCAGGCAGCCCAGCAGCCACATCCCAGCGACCCAGGCGAACTTTCCCATCTGCACCGCCGCCAGCGCCGCCATCGCTCCCGTGGGGACCAGGAAGAAGAACAGGCCCGCCGCCATATGGGTCAGGAACCAGCAGTCCCGGCGCAGGGGCATGGCGTGGAGGGCGTTGCACATCCGGCTCTGGAACAGGTCGCCGAATAGCACCTGGCCCACCACCAGGGCGTAGCACAGCTCCACAGCGGCCATGACGCCCATGGACTCGGCAAGGCTGACAGCCAGCCGTCCCCGAATCACCAGCAGGGCCAGCAGCAGGCCCACGCCGTACAGGACCCAAACGGGCGCGAAGCGGGTCAGGTCCTTGCGGAACACCGTGGGACTAAAGAACGATGTTCTTGACTTCATAGTTCACACCTCCCAGCTCGTAGATGAAGATCTCCTCCAGGGAAAGAGGCAAAACGTCAAAATAGGCGGGATTGACCGCGGCCACGGCGGCCTCCACCGCCTGGGCCTCCCCCCGGATCACCAGGGTCTTCAGCCGGCCGGAGACGCTCTCGTGGAGAATGTTCAGGCCCTTGGGGGGCTCCCCCACCAGCTGCACCTTCACGGTGCTGCCCTGCATATCCGCCAGGCTCCGCTCGATGAGCATTTTCCCATGGTCCATGATGCCCACATGGTCGCAGATGTCCTCCAGCTCCCGCAGGTTGTGGGAGGAGATCAGCACGGTAGTGCCCCGCTGGGCCACGTCGGACAGTAGCAGGCTCCAAACCTGCCGGCGCATCACCGGGTCCAGCCCGTCCACCGGCTCGTCCAGGATCAGCACCTCCGGCCGGGTGCAGACCGTCAGGTGGAAGGCCGCCTGCTTCTGCATGCCCTTGGAAAAGCGCCGGATGGGGCCGTGGGGCAGCTGGAAGATCTCCTTCAGCTTCTCAAAAAGCTGGTCGTCGAATTGGGGATAGATCCCCCGGTAGAATTTCCGCATTTCCTCCAGAGTGGCGGAGGGGAAGTAGAAAATGTCGTCGGGGATGGAGCCGATCCGGGCCTTCACCGCCACATTTTCGTAAACATCCTGCCCGTCCAGCTGGATGGTGCCCCGGTCGGGGCGGTAGACCCCCAGCATATGGCGGATCACCGTGGTCTTGCCGGCGCCGTTGGGGCCCACGAGACCGTACACCGTGCCGTTGGGGACGGTCATATTCAGATCGTCCAGGGCGGTGAAGCCGCCGAAGGTCTTGGTGACATTTTTCAGTTCAAACATTCCGATTCCCTCCCTAGCGCCCGGGCCGACAGCTCCTGCCGGGTCACGCCCAGCAGCAACAGCGCCGACACGGTCTTGTCAAAGGTCTCCAGCAGACTGGCAACCTGGCCGGTGCTTTTCGGGATCCCGCAGATAAAGCTGCCCTTCCCAGGCACGGAGGCGATCCATCCCGCCGCTTCCAGCTCCCGGTAGGCCCGCTGGATGGTATTGGGATTAATGGCCAGCTCCCCCGCCAGCTCCCGGACGCTGGGGAGCTTGTCGCCTTCCCGCAGGATTCCGGCGATCACCTGCTCCCGGAGCCCATCGATGATCTGGCTGTAAATCGGCCGGGCATCCCGGTAGTCCAAATGGATCATAGGCGTTCCTCCTTGTATGAAGTGTACTAACCATGCTAACTGTATTAGCAGTGTTAGTACAGTTAGTATACACAGGCAAATCGGATTTGTCAATAGGTTTTTTCAAAATCAAATGATTATCTCAAAAAATCCCCAGTTTACGGGCATTTCCGCAAGACAGCAGCTTGAATTTACTACCCATT
>CANQQU010000080.1 GCA_947626085.1 uncultured Oscillospiraceae bacterium | reverse complement strand
GGAAGAAGGAGATATACAGCAGCAGCGCCGGGAAGCTCCGGGTGGCTTTGCGCCGGTCCCGGTACGCGTCCACCAGATAGCTGACGCACTTAAAGGTAAAAAAGGACACCCCCAGGGGGGCCGCCAGCCCCAGGGTCGGGACGGCCAGCCAGGGGGAGAGGGAACTCAGCAGGAAGTCCAGGTACTTGTATACCCCCAAAAAGGCCAGGTTCCCCACCACGCCCAGGAGCATAGGCAGCTTTCCCAGCTTCCCGCTCCGGATCAGCAGCCCCAGCAAATAGTTGACCAGGGCCGCCAGGAGCAGCAGCGCCACCCCGGGCAGACTGCCGAAGGCATAGAAGAGCAGCCCCGCCGCCAGCAGGACCCAATTTTTTCCCCGCTCCCAGGGGAGCAGGAAGTAGAGCGCCGCCGTCAGGGGCAGCAGGCAGCTGATCAGTCCAACGCTTTCCAGGCTCAAGGCAGTGTCCTCAAATTCCGGCGTCCGTTACGGGCGCTTGTAATTCCACCATTCTCCGTCCTCAAGCGTCACCATGAACATATCCTTGTCATGGACGTCCCGCTCGTGGACGTAGACATACTCCATCTCTACATCAAAAATATAGTCTTCCCCATCGAAGGGGATCTCTACCCAGCCGTGGGGCTGATCCGTGGCGGTCATGGTGCCGCTGATGGCGGTGGCGTCATAGCCCAGCCCCCGGGCCAAGGCCCAGAAGGAGGCGGCAAAGTTGTAGCAGTTGCCCCGCTTCTCCAGGAACATCATCTTGGCGTCGTCGATCTCCCAGCCGGTCTCGCCGAAGTTATAGCCGTACCGCCGCAGATAGGTGAAGCTGTCCCGGCAGTACCAGAAGGCCCTGCGCAGGTACTCCAGCCGGCTCAAGCCCGGCTCCTTTTCCATGATCTCCGCCAGGATCCCGGCCACGATGGTGTCCAGCTCCCCGTCGCCGCTGGTATAGCGCCCGTTTTCGTCAAAGGTCAGCAGCCCCACGGTGGCGTTGGACGCCAGCCTTCCCTGATCGTCGGCATAGTAGAGATACCCGCCCCGGAAGAAGTAGCCGGTGGGCAGCCCCTGGGGAAGGGGCAGGGTCTCCACTCCCACGGCCAGGGAGGACCCGGATTCCCGGTCCACCACATGGGGAATGGCGGCCTCCAGCATATCCAAATAGTCCGCCCGCTCCGGGGATAAGTCCATGGGCCGGGTGGCGCCGTCGGAAATGGTCACCGGCTCTCCCGCGCCCCGGCCCAGCAGGCCGTTCATCATCGTGGCGAACTGGCCCCGGGTAACGGTGGCCTCGTTAAGGGCCGCCAGAGGCGACTCCAAATAGCTGGGAGGAAACAGGCCGGACAAAACGGTCTTGAGCTGGTCCGTGGGAACGGGATAGTCCCCGGAGGGCAGGCCCGGAAAGTATTTCATGGCCTCCCCCTGAGCAAGGCTCGCCAGGGCGTTGACCAGATCGTTGGCGGTCAGCTCCCCGTCCGGCCGGAGGCAGCCGTATTGATCGGTATACAGATAGGGCCGGTGGCCGGAAATATCGGGATAGATCCGGGCGGTGTACACCCGGTCCGACTGAATGGGCTGATTGGAGGGGGTCACCGCCGCCCCCTGCTCATCCAGCCAGCCGTAGAAGGCCAGGCCGTTGATCTGGGGGGTATAGTCCTGGGGATAGTCGCCCTCCGCAACGGTTTCCGTCTCCACCGTCTGGCCTAGAATCACATATTGGACGGTATGGGTTTTCGCCGGGGGGGCAGACTCCGTGGGATCCCCGGTCGGAGTCGGGTCCTTCCGGCAGCCCAGCAGAATACAGATGCCCAGCAAGACTGGCAGCAAAACCCACCATTTTTTCCCCATTCCAAGGTCCTCCTTACGCTCATGGCGGCATTTTTCGCCTAATACAGTGTTAGTATACACCATCCGTTTTCTAAAATCAATAGACAAAGCGTGAACACCCCTGGGATCCGGCCAAAGCGCCGGAGCGGTCATCGTTTTTCGGCGGAAAAGGCCGCCGCCTCTCGGAGCCAGGCGGCGATCCGGTCGTCCACCTCCTCCGGGGAGGACAGCAGTACATGGTGGGTCCAGCGGCCGGGGTAGGGCTCCGATAGAACGTCGATCCGGGGATCCGTCTCCCGCCGGTTCAGGCCGAAGGTCAGCGTCAGCCACCCGGTTTTGGGCCGCCGGGCGGCGGGCCGGGCCGGGAGGAAGGACACGCAGGCGTACATCCGCCGGTCGTAAAAGGAGATCTGGGTCTTGCTAACCTTCCGGCGGGTCTGGGGAAGCTGCTCCGCAATAAGCCGCCAAAGGGCCTGGTAAATAGGCAGGGCGTCCATATGGGCCCCAAAGAAAAAGAGGATCTCCTCGTCCATGGCCGTGCCTCCTATACATTATAATATAATAGCGTCCTTTCCGGGCTGCCCGCTGGAAAATCAGGCGGCCGGGCTCATTCCGCGGCGATCACCCGGGCCCCCTGAAATTCCACGAACAGGGGCATCATCTCCCAGTTGGCCTGGGTGATGGCGGGGAGCTTTTTCGCCAGCTTTTCCTCCAGATGGGGGTCCAGGGTGATGCACAGCAGCGTGGGCCCGGCCCCGCTGAGGCAGAAGGCCGCCCCGGTGGTGCGCACCAGGGCCTCGATCCGCTCAAAGTCCGGGATCAGGCTCTTGCGGTAATCCTGGTGCAGCCGGTCCTGCATGGCGTTGCGCAGCAGCCGCTCGTCCCCCAGCTCCAGGGCCTTGAGGACCATGGCGCCGTGGGCGATGTTGTAGACCGCGTCGGCGCGGGGGAGCTCGGTGGGCAGCACCGAACGGGCCAGCGGGGTGGGCAGGTCGAAATCCGG
Organism: uncultured Oscillospiraceae bacterium; assembly: GCA_947626085.1. Taxonomy (GTDB): domain Bacteria; phylum Bacillota; class Clostridia; order Oscillospirales; family Oscillospiraceae; genus Faecousia. Next base: position 4,002 of record CANQQU010000080.1, on the reverse strand, counting down.
CACCAGAGCCAAAAATTCCCAGTCCGGATGGAGGGGGAAATTCACCGTCACCGGCAGGCCGTTGTCCACCATGGAGGCGGTGAGTCCGCCGTAAAAGGCGGGGGCCAGATTGTCCGGGTGGCCCTCCATGGCGTTGGTGATGTTCAGCAGGCCCTGGGTGGACAATTTGCTCCCCCGCAGCACGTTGGCGCCCATGGCCCCCGCCACCAGCAGCGCAGCGGAGGAACCCAGCCCCCGGCAGATGGGGATGTTTGCGTCGATGTGGATCTTCACTCCCCGCACCTCCTCGCTGAGGGAGGCCAGCACGGCGCAGTAGGAGGTGTAGGCCAGGTTGTCCGGGCCGGTGAAGGCCTCGTCGCAGCCGGTGATCTCCAGCCCCGCCGCCGTCTCTTCAAAAGTCACGTCAGTATACAGCTTCAGGGCGCAGCCGAAGGCGTCGAATCCCGGTCCCAGATTGGCGGTGGTGGCGGGAACACGGATGGTACAGCGTTTCATGGCAGATTCCTCTCTTTTTCCAATTGGTCCAGTACGAAGGGCAGGATCTCCTCCCGGCGGAGGGACCCGGTGTGCCGCTCCGGCAGCGTCTCCAGAATGGTCAGATTTTCCGGGGCGGGAAGGCCTGTCCGCGCTTCCAGGGCCCGGAGCTGCCGGAAGCCGTCCGCCTCCTCCGGCTTTTCGCCCAGGGCGGTCAGCACCGCCGCCGGGAATTTGAAGGGGGAGGCGGTGGCGAGGACCACCGTTTCCGTTTGGTCCCCGGTTTGGCGCCGGTACTGCTCCGCCGCGTAGAAGCCGGCGGCGGTGTGGGGGTCGCACAGGTAGCCCCATTCCCGCCAGACCCGGCCGATCTCCGCCAGAGCGTCCCCGTCGCCGCACCAGGTCCCCCAGAAATGGGCCTCCAGCATCCGGCGGGCCGCCTCCGGCAAGGTATAGACCCCCTGTTCCTCCAGCTGTTCCATCATCCCCCGGACGATCTCCGGGTCCTCCAGGAGCAGGTACAGCAGCCGCTCTAAATTGGAGGACACCAAAATGTCCATGGAGGGGGACAGGGTCTTTTGGAGGGGCCGCCGCCGGTCATAGACCCCGGTGCGCAAAAAGTCCGTCAGGACATGGTTGGCGTTGGAGGCGCACAGCAGCTTCCCCACCGGCAGGCCCATTTTTTTGGCCAAGAACCCTGCCAAAATGTCCCCGAAATTTCCGGTGGGCACGGCGAAATGCACCTTTTCCCCCATTTTGATCCGTCCCCGGTCCACCAGGTCCCGGTAGGCCCGGCAGTAGTAGGTGATCTGGGGGACCAAACGCCCAATGTTGATGGAGTTGGCGGAGGACAACTCCGCCGGAAGCGCCCGGCCCCGGCAGGCCCGGAACACCGCCTTCACGGCGGACTGGGCGTCGTCAAAATTCCCCTCCACCGCCCGGACGGTCACATTTTCCCCGGGCTGGGTCACCATCTGGGCCCGCTGGATCTGGGACACGCCCCCCTGGGGGTAGAAGACGCAGATCCGGGTCCCCGGCACGTCCCGGAAGCCCTCCAGGGCGGCCTTGCCCGTGTCCCCGGAGGTGGCGGTGAGGATGTAGGTGGGTTTTTTCTCCCCGCAGACCTTCTTGGCGGCGGCAAGCAGGTGGGGCAGCGCCGACAGGGCCACATCCTTGAACGCAGAGGTGGGGCCCCGAAACAGCTCCAATACTTCAAATTCCCCCGCTTCCACGGTGGGGGTCATGGCCCCGGCGGGAAATTTCCCGGCATAGGCCCGGGCGGTCAGGCCCGCCAGGTTAGGAATGTCCGGGAAAAAGGCGGACAGGATCCCGGCGGTCCGGGCAATGTCGTCCTTTCTCAGCAGCGCCTCCGGCGGAAGCGCCGGGAGCTTCTCCGGCAGCAGCAGCCCCCCGTCGGGGGCCAGGCCCAGGATCACCGCCCTGGCCGGTTCGACCGGGGCGCAGCGCCCCCGGGTGGAGAGATAACGCATAGGCTCGCTTCCTTTCGGCCCCTTTGCACAAATCCGGGGCGGGAATCGAAAAATACTTGCCAAAGGGTCACTATTGCATTTTCGGTAAGGTTATGATATACTGTTCCCGAAAAAAACGCAAGTATTTTTGCCGCCGGAGGCCCCTTTCCGGCCATAAAGAAAGACGGAGGAACCATCTATGCGCATCGGTCTGCTCGGCTTCGGCACTGTTGGCCAAGGCGTCTATGAACTGACGGGCCCCCGGCCGGATATGCAGGTGGCCTGGGTGCTGTGCCGGAGGCCATTGTCCCTGCCGGACGCCAAAGTTACCCACGATTTTAACGACATCCTCCTGGACCCCACGGTGGACACGGTGGTGGAGGCCATCGGCGGGCTGCACCCCGCCCGGGAGTACGTCCTGGCCGCCATCCAGGCGGGAAAAAACGTGGTCACTGCCAACAAGGCCCTGGTGGCCACCTTCTACGACGAGCTGCTGCCCCTGACTCAGGAGCAGGGCACCCTGCTGCGCTGCACCGCCTCCGTCGGCGGAGGCATCGGGTGGCTGAGCGAGCTGGAGCGGGTCCGGCGGATCGAGACGGTGGAGCAGGTGGGGGGCATCGTCAACGGCACCTGCAACTATATTTTGGACGCCATGACCCGCCGGAGCCTGAGCTACGAGGAGGCCCTGGCCCAGACCCAGGCCCTGGGCTACGCCGAGGCCGACCCCACCACCGACGTGGACGGCATCGACACCTGGCACAAGCTGATCGTCTCGGCCAACATCGCCTTCGGGGTGAGCCTGGACATCTCCGCCATTCCCGCCGCCGGCATCCGCCGGATTCGGGGGGAGGACGTGGCCCGGTTCCGGGCCCGGGGCTACACCTGCAAGCTGATCTGCCAGGCCGCCCGGGAGGGAGCGGCGTTCCACGCCTTCGTTCAGCCCACCCTGTTCCCCCAGGGCGTCCCCGAGGCCACGGTGCCCGATAACTACAATCTCATCACCCTGGTGGGCAGTACCTCCGGCCGGCAGAGCTTCCTGGGCCAGGGCGCGGGCCGGTATCCCACCGCATATAATGTGGTGCAGGACTGCGTGGACTTCCTGAACGGCCGGGGCTTCTACTGCCGCTACGGCCCCAAGGTCCGCGTGACCAACGACAAGGCCCTGTGCTACTACGTCCGGGGCGGCGACTGGCCCCGGGAGCGGACCCGGGAAAATTGGGACGGCGCCGCCGTCACCGAGCCGGTGCCCATCTTCCAGATGCACCGCTGGCTGAAAGAGAACCCGGAGGCCTTCATTGCCGCCCTGCCAGGGTGAGAAAGGGAGGGGTCCCATTTTGCTGAAAGTGACGAAATTCGGCGGCAGCTCCATGGCCGACGCCAAGCAGTACCGGAAGGTGCGGGACATTCTGCTGTCCGACCCGTCCCGGCGGGTGGTGGTGGTCTCCGCCGCCGGGAAGCGGAACAAAAAGGATCACAAGGTAACAGACCTGCTCTACCTGTGCTATGCCCACACCCTCTACGGGGTGGACTGCACCAGCGTGCTGGAAATGGTCTCCTCCCGCTACATCGCCATCCGGGATGAGCTGGGCATCGACCTGAATCTGGAGGAGGAGTTCGCCGCCCTGAAGCAGCGGCTGGACGCCAAGTCCGTGACCCAGGACGAGCTGGTCAGCCGGGGCGAGTACTTCTCCGCCCGACTCATGGCCGCCTACCTGGATTTCCAGTTCATCGACGCGGTGGACTGGGTGAAATTCGCCCTGGACGGGGAGGTGGACAAGGCCCGGTCCTACGCCGCCCTCCGGGCCATGGTCAGCGGCCGGGGCGTGGTCACTCCGGGCTTCTACGGCCTGATGCCCGATGGGCACATCCGCACCTTCTCCCGGGGCGGCAGCGACATCACCGGCTCCCTGGCGGCGGCGGCCCTGGACGCGGAGGTCTACGAAAACTGGACCGACGTCTCCGGCATCCTCATGGCGGACCCCCGGATCGTCAAGGACCCCCTGCCCATCCCGGAAGTGACCTACGACGAGCTGCGGGAGCTGAGCTATTCCGGCGCCCA
>CANQQU010000079.1 GCA_947626085.1 uncultured Oscillospiraceae bacterium | reverse complement strand
GACGGCTTCGCTCAGGGGGTGGCCGGGAAGCTGGACAGCATGCTCATCCCCGCCTTCTCCATGCTCATCAAACAGGGCACGGCCTGCGCCGTGGAGGGGGACATCAAGGTGGCCATGGCCATGAGCATCCTCAAGACCATTTCCGGCACGGGCCAGCTCTCCGAGATGTACTCCATCGACTTTGACCAGGATATCTGCATCATCGGCCACTCCGGCTCCGGGGACGCGGACATCTCCCAGGTCAGGAAGCCCACCATGAAGATCGTCCCCGTGTTCCACGGGAAGACCGGCGGCGGCTATTTGACCCAGTTCTATCCCCCGGCGGGCCCCGTGACCTATCTGGGCATCACCCAGGACCGGGACGGGCACTTCAAGTTCGTGGTGGCCGAGGGCGTCAACGAGGAAGGCCCCATCTTCACCTTTGGGGACACCAATATGCGGACCCGCTTTACTTGCGGCGCCCGGGAATTTTGCGATAAGTGGAGCGAGGCCGGCCCCACCCACCATATGGCCGCCGCTGTGGGCCGCCATATCGACACCATTTTGAAGGTGGCCAAGATCTTCAACGTCCCTGTGGACGTCATCACCCGATAATTTTGATAGGAGGATACCAAAATGAACGTATTGGACGCGGAATTTGTAAAGGGCTTTATGCGTATGGCCGACGACGGCTGGAAGCAGGGCTGGCATGAGCGCAACGGCGGCAATCTGAGCTACCGCATTCGGCCCGAGGAAGTCGAGTCCGTCCGGGAGGAGCTGTGTCCCGGGGCGTGGAAGCCCATCGGCACCAGCGTTCCCAAGCTGGGCGGGGAGTACTTCCTGGTGACAGGCTCCGGAAAATTCATGCGCAACGTCACCGTCAAGCCCGCCGACTCCTTCTGCATCATCGAGCTGGACCAGGCGGGGGACAATTACCGGATCTGCTGGGGTCTGGTGAATGGCGGGCGGCCCACCAGCGAGCTGCCCACCCATCTGATGAACCATGAGGTGAAGTTTACCGCCACCGGCGGCAAGCACCGGGTCATCTACCATGCCCACCCGGCCAATACCATCGCCCTGACCTTCGTTCTGCCTCTGACCGACGAGGCCTTCACCCGGGAGCTGTGGGAAATGGCCACGGAGTGCCCTGTGGTGTTCCCCGACGGCATCGGCGTGGTGCCCTGGATGGTCCCCGGCGGTCGGGATATCGCCGTGGCCACCTCCGAGCTGATGAAGAAATACGACGTGGCCATCTGGGCCCACCATGGCATGTTCTGCTCCGGGGAGGACTTCGATCTGACCTTCGGCCTGATGCACACCGTGGAAAAATCGGCGGAAATTTTGGTGAAGGTCCGCTCCATGCAGGACTACAAGCGCCAGACCATCACCCCCGACGATTTCCGGCATTTGGCGAAGGACTTCGGCGTGAAGCTGCCGGAAAAGTTCCTGTTTGAAAAGTAAAGTTTTGAGCCTCCGCCGGCCGGCGGAGGCTCACACGTTTGATAACAGTATTTTGGCAGCGAAGGGGCGGCGCTTTCAGGCGTCTTCCCGCTCCTCCCCCTTTTCGCCGTATTCGGCCAGGAAGGCCAGGAGCTGGTCCGCCGGGACGCCGTACAGCCGGGCCAGCCAGCGGGCCTTGTCGTTGGAACTCAGAATAGCGGCGATCTCCTCCCGCGTGGGATTTTTTTCCACGAACCAGTAGGTAAGGGCCAGAAAGCTGGCGCCGGCCAGGTCCGCTTCATACACCCCGCAGTCGGGAAACCGGCGGCGGTAGCAGCTTTGAAAGGTAGCCCGGAGGGTTTGGGGAAGATCCAGATGATCTGTCCGCAGGCGCATCATGACGCCCAGCAGCTGGCGGTTCTGAGGCTCCAGCAACGCCGGAAGCTCCGAATAAGGGCTCGCCCCGTCGTACACCACCCGCATGTAGGCCTGGGCCATGGAATCCGAGAGACACTGGTTGATGGCCTCCGCCACCTCGAACTTGTCCCGGAAGTAGCGGTAAAAGGTGGCCCGCTGAATGTGGGCCTCCTGGAGGATGCTCTTCACCGTGATCTTGGGGAACGGGACCTCCAGCAGAATGCGGTACATAGCCTCGCAGATATTCTGCCGCATCCGCTGATTGTGGACTTCATACTGCTTCATATCCCAGTTCCCTCCCGTGTTTTTCTCTATTATAAAAGTTTTTCCCGGGAAAAACAAGGCTTTTTTTCTATTTGTACAAGAATTACAAATTTTGTATTCAATAAAGGGCCTTTACACATAAATTTTTCAAATTTGAACAAAACAATGTTATTTGTCTTTTGATATTTCTTAATAAAAATGATATAATTTAGTCAAATCGTACAGTCTGCCGGGTCGGTCACGGCCTTGCGGGTCTTGCGAGAGAAAAATTTAAGGAGGAACGCGCATGAAAACGAAAAACAAGGGCCTGTGGAAGGGCTTAACCAGCCTCTTCGCCTTCGTCCTGGCGTTTGCCATGGTCGTGGGCATGATCCTGGAAGCCAACGCGGGCACCATCGACACCTACATTGGAACCCAGAGCTCCAAGTTCGAGTCGGTGGACAATCCCGACGATCCCCTGTACGACAAGTTCAAGCCCTCTGACGAGGTGCTGAACTCCGACGGCACCGGCAATTCCCATGCCCTCATCCAGAAGGCCATCAACCTGAACCGGGAAGAGGTCCAGGAGGGCGCTGTGCTGCTGAAGAACAACGGCGTTCTGCCGCTGGCCTCCGGCTCCGCCGTCACCCTGTTCGGCATCCGTTCCCACGTCAACCTGCTGGGTTCCAGCTTTGGCGTGAAGGTTTGGGGTCCTGTGATCACCCTGGAGCAGGCTCTGAGCCAGAATAAGACCGATTTCGCCCACACCATCTCCCGGGCGGTCACCCAGGACCGTGCCACCGGCACCGTCTCCATCCAGAACACGGTGGACGGCTGGTCCGGCGACGAGTTCGACTTTGAGGGCGCGGGCTACACCGTGAACCCCACCATGGTGTCCGTTTACGACGCCCTGGGCGAGAAGTATCCTCATGCCGAGAACGAAGGCGCGGCGGAGGTCTATGATCCCGGCGAGCCCTCCCTGGCGGATATCGCCGGCGTCAACGGCGACTATGCCTCCAGCTTCGCCCAGTATGGCGACGCGGCCATCGTGGTTCTGGCCCGTCCCAGCGCGGAGCAGACCGACTACCTGCCCGGCGGCGTGGTGGAAGGCCTGGGCTTTGAGGAGCCTCTGGCTCTGACCAAGAACGAGCGGGACATCATTGAGACCGCTAAGCAGTGCTCCGACAAGGTCATCGTCCTGATCAGCAGCTCCTCTGCCGTAGAGATCGGCGATCTGAAGAACGATCCCGACATCGACGCCATCATGTGGATCGGCGCCCCCGGCGCCTACGGCATGCTGGGCGTGGCCGACATCCTCTCCGGCAAGGTCAGCCCCTCCGGCGGTCTGTTCGACATTTTCGCTACTTACAACATGTCCGCCCCCGCCATGCAGAACATGGGCAAGTACTACTACACCAACACCGCTGATGTCATCACCCGTTCCGGCGGCGTGCTGAGCTTCACCCCCGGCGCCTATGTGATCGAGGCCGAAGGGATGTACGTTGGCTACCGGTACTATGAGACCCGGTACTACGACGCGGTGATGGGCAAGGGCAACGCCACTTCTCCCGTGGGCGCTTACGCCTCCACCACCGAGTGGAACTACGACAACGAAGTGGCCTACGGCTTCGGCTACGGCCTGAGCTACACCACCTTCACCCAGGAGTTTGAGGGCGAGCCGGTGTTCTCCGCCACCGTGGACGAGAACGGCGTGCCCAACGCTACCGCCACCTTCAACGTGAAGGTCACCAACACCGGCACCGTGGCCGGCAAGACCTCCGTGCAGATCTACGGCCAGGCTCCTTACACCGAGGGCGGCCTGGAGAAGTCCGCCATCCAGCTCCTCAACTTTGAGAAGTCCTCTGTCCTCCAGCCCGGCGAATCCGAAGTGGTCACCGTGGTGGTGGATCTGCAGTACATCGCCAGCTACGACGAGGAGTATGACAACGGCGACGGCACCTACGGCACCTATGTCATGGACCCCGGCGACTACTACTTTGCCACCGGCAACGGCGCCCACCTGGCTCTGAACAACATTCTGGCCGCCCAGGGCGTGGCTGCCGACAAGCTCTCCGGCGAGGGCGTCGCCGCCATGGCTTACAAGAAGACCATCGACGAGAGCTTCATCTCCCGCACCGCTTTTGGTATCTCCAAGACCGGCGCCAAGATCTCCAACCAGCTGCCTTACTCTGACTGGAACTACTACCAGCCCGGCGAGGTCACCTACCTGTCCCGTACCGACTGGGCCGGCACCTTCCCCAAGACCTATGATTCCATGACCCTGACCAACCAGAAGCTGATCGACGATCTGAACGGTCACCTGTACACCATCAAGACCGATGACGATGTGTCCGGCATCACCTGGGGCAAGGACAGCGGCATCAACTTCTATGAGATGTACGGCACCGACTACGACGATCCCAAGTGGGACCAGCTGCTGGATCAGCTGACTCTGAAGGAAGCGCAGTACCTGGCCACCTTCGGTGGCCCCACCTTCCCGGCTCTGGAGTCCATCGGCATCGTGGAGACCTACGTTACCGAGAACGCCGGCAACGGCGTGGCGGTGAACCTGAACGCCTCCAAGGATACCGGCGCCCCCTGGAACATTCCCGCTACCGATGTCAACGGCAACTGGCATCCCGAAGTGTTTGCCAACGCCCCCATGGCCGCCTCCACCTTCAATCCCGATCTGATGCGGCGCCTGGGCGAGTTCACCGGTGAAGAGTCCCTGTTCGTGGGCATTCCCATCCTGTGGGGCCCCGGCCTGAACACCCACCGGCACGCTTACAACGGCCGGAACGGCGAGTACTACTCCGAAGATCCCATCCTGTCCGGCGTTGCCGCCATGGAGTTTGCCATCGGCGCTCTGGACTACGGCCTGATTGCCGCGCCCAAGCACTTCGCCTTTAACGACCAGGAATCCGAGCGTGGCGGCGTGTCTCCCTACATGACCGAGCAGCGTGCCCGTGAGGTGGAGCTCCGGGCCTACCAGTACGCTTTTGAAGCCACCAAGTACGACACTGCCGACTACAATGCCGGTATGCGTGGCCTGATGACCTCCTTCTCCAAGATCGGCGGCATCGAATGCACCACCAGTAAGGGCCTGATGACCGAGATCCTCCAGAAGGAATGGGGCTTCATCGGCTATGCCGTTACGGACATTTACGATGACACCGACCTGTACGGCGCGGTGCTGTCCTCCGGCGTCACCTGCTACGATACCCGTGGCCAGTCCGGCTTCTACACCAGCACCACCCTGGAGAACTCCTTCCTGTTCCAGGGCCAGGTGGATGGCAACAAGGTCAGCGAGACCCTCCTGAACGGCGACGCGACCTTGCAGCGGGCGGTGAAGGATTCCGTCCACAAGATCCTCTTTGCCCTGTCTGAGAGCCATCTGATGAACCGGTACAACAGCACCACAAGGATCGTCTCCTTGATGACCCCGTGGCGGGCTGCCTACTATGCCGTCATTGCCGTCTCCGCCGTTCTGATGGTCCTGTGCGGCGCGATGTATGTCCTCGCTGCCCGGAATGACAAGGAGACCGTGAAGAAGGGCTCCGTGATCGCGCTGGTGGCTGGCGTGGCCGGTCTGGCCGGTGTGATCACCATGATCATCTCCAGCACCATGAGTACCGCCAATGCCTTGGTAGATCTGCCGCTGCTGATCGTCGCGGGCGTGGTTGGCGTCGCGCTCTGCGCCGTCGCGTACCTGGTGAAGAACGACTATGTGAGCCTGGCCTCCTCCGTGGGCGCCGTGCTGCTGTTCGTCTACGCGCTGGGCAACACCCTGGCTGCCCGGGTGCTGATGATCGCCGGCCTGTTCTCCTACAACCAGGGCAACACGGAAGGCTGGAATGTCTTCTATGTGGTCATCGTCAGCGTGGTCCTCTTCGTGGTGGCCTGCGTGGCGCTGATCGTGGATTCCTTTCTGAAGCCCAAGAAGAAATAATCTCCCGCATTGATCCCGACTCTGGCGCCCCTTCAGGGGCGCCAGGGTTCGCACCTGTCCGGCGGGGCAGGTATCTTTGCACTTTGTGAAAGGAGAGACGCCCATGCGCAAGCAAACCCTACTCAACCAAGGCTGGAAATTCACCTACCACGACGGGACCGTTCAGGATGTGGACATTCCCCACACCTGGAACAACATCGACGGCCAGGACGGCGGCAACGACTACTGGAGAGGCACCTGCTCTTACAGCAAGACCTTCCCCAAGCCCGCGTTTGACGCGGAGAAGGAAGTCGTCTATCTGGAGTTCCGGGGCGTCAACGCCTCGGCCAAGGTGGTCCTCAACGGAACCACCGTCATGACCCACGACGGCGGCTACTCCACCTTCCGGGCAGACATCACGGCGCTGCTGAAGGAAGAGAACGAGCTGTATGTGGAGGCGGACAACTCCGTCAACGACCGGGTGTACCCTCAGAAGGCGGACTTCACCTTCTATGGCGGCATCTACCGGGACGTCTATCTTATTGTTGTAAACAAATGTCATTTTGACATGGATTATTTTGCCGGGCCCGGCATCGCGGTGACTCCCACCGTCGTGGGCAGCGACGGCTCCGTCCGGGTACAGACCTGGACCAACTGCGAAAAAGGCAAGGTTTCTGTGGCCCTTCTGGATGGCGAGGGAAAGACCATCGCCGAAGGGGAAGGGACGGACGTGACATTGACCATTCCCAAGGTCCACCTGTGGGACGGGGTGGAGGACCCCTACCTCTACACCTGCAAGGCCGTCCTCTCCGCCGAGGGGAAGGCCAAGGACGAGATCTCCACTTCCTTCGGCGTCCGCACC
>CANQQU010000078.1 GCA_947626085.1 uncultured Oscillospiraceae bacterium | reverse complement strand
TCCTCCATGCTCAACCCTAAATTTACATTCGGGGCCAGGTGATCTTCACCTGACCCCAACTTTTATTATAGAACCTTTTGTTCTTCGTTGCATCTTTTGGGGCAACTCTCCCCGTTTTCCCGGCTTGGGATGAGGAGGGAGGTTTTTTGAAGGAGGCAGGTTTGAAGAAACGGATCAAAAACGGGAAGGTGAACCGGCAGGATGTGACCCGGCGGCTGGCGGAGTTGGCCTTTGGCGAGGCCAACGACTGCGTCCGGCTGATCCTGGAGCAGTCCCCGGAGCTGGACAAGCTGGATCTGAGCCTGCTCAGCGAAATCAAGCGCAGTGAAAAGGGTTCCATGGAAATCAAGCTCATCGACCGGCTGCAGGCCCTGGAGCAGCTGGCCCGGGCGGCTTCCGAGGAACCGGAAGGGTTGGAGGACTTTCTTAACGCGCTGGGACGTGCCGGGGAGGCGGAGCCTTGAATGGCCCGGTTTTCTCCCCGAAGCAGCGCACCGTCCTGACCTGGTGGACGCCGGGGAGCAAGTACCGCTCCCGCGACGCCATCATCTGCGACGGAGCGGTGCGCTCCGGGAAGACCCTGGCCATGGGACTGGGCTTTTTCCTGTGGGCCATGAGCCGCTTCCAGCGGCAGCGATTCGGCGTGTGCGGGAAGACCATCGCCTCCCTGCGACGGAACGTCCTGTCCGAGGTTCTGCCCAAGCTGGAGGCCCTGGGGGCCGTCTGGAAGGAGCGGCGGACGGAAAACCTGGTGACTGTGCGGTTCCGGGGACGGGAAAATCAGTTCTACGTCTTTGGCGGGCGGGACGAAAGCTCCGCCAGCCTGATCCAGGGAATCACCTTCGCCGGCATCCTGCTGGACGAGGTGGCGTTGATGCCCCAGTCCTTCGTGGAGCAGGCCTGCGCCCGATGCAGCGTGGCGGGCAGCCGGCTGTGGTTCAACTGCAACCCCGCCGGCCCCACCCACTGGTTTTACCGGGAGTGGATCCAGGAGGCGGAGGCCCGAAACTGTCTGCGGCTCCACTTCACCATGGAGGACAACCCCAGCCTGACCCCCCAGATCCGGCAGCGGTATCAGCGGCTGTACTCCGGCGTCTTCTACCGGCGGTTCATCCTGGGGCAGTGGGTGCAGGCGGAGGGGCGGGTGTACGACTTCTACCAGCCGGAGATGGCCCAGGAAATCCCCCAGGGAAATTTCGACCGGTGGTACGTCTCCTGCGACTACGGCACCGTCAACCCCACCTCCATGGGGCTCTGGGGCCGGCTGGGAGAGCGGTGGTACCGGGTGAAAGAGTTCTACTTCGACTCACGCCGGGAGCAGCGGCAGATGACCGATGAGGAATACGCCGATGCCCTGGCCCGTCTGGCCGACGGGCGAAGTCTGACCGCCGTGATCGTGGACCCCTCCGCCGCCAGCTTCCAGGAGGTGTTGCGCCGCCGGGGCTGGCGGGTACGGAAGGCGGAAAACGATGTGCTGGCAGGCATCCGCATCACCGCCGACTGCCTGAAATCCGGGAAAATCGTGATCTGTCGGGGCTGCGAGGACTGTCTGCGAGAGATCGAGGGCTATGTCTGGGATCTGACCGGCGGGCAAAAGGACCGGGTGAAAAAGGAAAACGACCACGCCATGGACGATATGCGCTACTTTGCCGCCACCGTCCTGGGTGGAAGGACCGTGGCCTTCGCCGCCAGGGCGGTGGCACGGACAAGCTGAAAGGAGCCAACCATGATTTGGAAACGCAAGCAGGCCCCCGCCGCTGCCGCCGCGACATCCCAGCTCCGGCGCGCCGGGGATCATCCCTTCGGCGCCCTGCGGGGCTTCGTTCCCCTGGGCACCGGAGAGGAACGGGTGTACCGGGAGCTGCGGGAGGCGATCCCGCTGCTGGATGCCGCCATTGAGAAGCTGGTGCGGCTGACGGGCGGCTTCACGGTGAAGTGTCCCGATCCGGCTGTCCAGGCCCGGCTGGTGGCATTCCTCCGCAGCGTCCCCAGCGGCAACGGGCAGATCGGCATCGACAGTTTTCTGGAAAGCTACCTGGATAGCCTGCTGACCTACGGACGGGCGGTAGGAGAGATTCTGGTGGCGGGGGAGAAGGTCCGGGCCGTCTGCTGGGGAGATGTGACCCAGCTTCAGGTCCGCCAGGGCGTCAACCCGCTGGAGCTGGAGCTTTGGGGGCCCGATACCGGCGGGGTGCTTCGGCCCCTGCCCTACCCCCAGCTGCTGCTCTTTACCACCCATCTGCCGGAGCCTGCCCACCCCTACGGCGTGAGCCTGTTCCGGGGGATGCCCTTCCTGGCGGATATTCTGATGAAGATCTACGCCGCCATGGGCGCCAACTGGGAGCGTGCGGGCAACGTCCGTTACAGCGTCATCTGCCGGGACACCGAGGGGCTGGACTCCGCCTCTGTTCAGGAGCGGGGCAGTCAAATCGCCCAGGAGTGGGCCAAGGCCATGGAGGACAGCAAAAACGGCACGGTCCGGGACTTTGTCGCGGTGGGGGATGTGGAGATCAAGGTCATCGGCGGAGAAGCGCCCATCCTGGACTCCCAGGTACCGGTGCGGCAAATTTTGGAGCAGCTGGTAGCGAAAACCGGTCTGCCTCCCTTCCTGCTGGGCCTCAACTGGAGTACCACCGAACGGATGAGTACCCAGCAGGCGGATATCCTCACCAGCGAGCTGGCGGCCCTGCGCCGGGCGGTGGAACCCGCCCTGGTAAGAATTTGCCGGAAATTCCTGTCCCTGGAGGGGCTGGACGACCGGGTGGAGATCCTTTGGAACGAGATCAGCCTACAGGACATCACCGAGGAGGCCCGGGCAGAGCTGTACCGCGCCCAGGCCGCCAAGGCCCGCAGTGACGCGGGCCTTGCCCCGGAAATTTGACGGAGGGATATCTATGGAAATCAAAAAAGACGCCCAGGTGGGCGAAAACGGCGCGCCCACCCCAGAGCAGCTGGCGGCCATCAACGTCCAGGCCCGGGCAAAGCTGACGGCAGATCAGGTCTACGTCTTCGCCCTGCGGCTTTGCGACGACCAGGTGGACCGGGACTTAGAGCGGTTCGACACCCAGGCCCTGCCGGAGCTGGCAAGGCTTTTCCTGGGGAAAACCGGGATCGTAGACCACCGCTGGTCCAGCGACGCCCAGGTGGCAAGGATCTTCGCCACGCAAGTGGTCCAGGAGGACAGCGTCCACTATATCAAAGCCTGGGCCTACATCCGCCGGGGAGAGCAGACACGGGAGGTCATCTCCGACATCGAGGCGGGGATCAAAAAGGAGGTCTCCGTGGGCTGCGCCATGGGCAAGCGGGTCTGCTCCATCTGCGGGGGAGAATACGGCGCCTGCGGGCATCAGAAGGGGGAGCGCTATGACGGGGCGCTTTGCTGCGTCATCCTCCGGGAGCCCTTGGACGCCTACGAATTCTCCTTTGTGGCGGTGCCTGCCCAGTGCGAGGCCGGCGTTCTGAAGGGCATGGGTCCCGGGCGGAAAAGTCTCAAGGCCCTGGCGGAGGAATTTGGGGCCCAGGGAGAGTACCGGGCGCTGCTGTCTCTGGCGCAGCTGGGAAAACAGTACCAGAAGGCTCTGGAGGACAGCGTGGTGCGGCTCTGCCTGACCCTGGAGTTGGGCGCGGAGGAGCCTGTGCTGAGAAGCATCCTCTCCCGGGCCGCGCCGGAGGATCTGCAAAAGCTGAAAACCGCTTTGGAGGCCCGGGCCGCCGAGGTCCTGCCACTTGCCCCCCAGCTTCCCGCCCCGGGGAGGAAAAATCCCGTGGTGGAGAGCGGTTTTCTCATCTGACGGGTATTTCCGGGACTTCCGGATACCAATAAATTTTACCAGGAGGCGCATTTTATGAACATCTCTTACGAGGCCATCGGCCATCTGAGCGTCACCTTCCCCGCCGGGGATTGCGTGGCCGGCCAGGTGTGCAAAATGGGAACCGACGGGTCCGTCGCTCCCTGCGGCGACGGCGACACCCCCTGCGGCGTGGTGGAGAGCGTCCACAGCGGCAAGGCCGCCGTGCAGATCCACGGCTTCGCCCAGGTCCGTTACTCCGGCGACGCCCCGGCCATGGGCTATACCGCGCTGGTGGCCGACGGCAACGGCGGCGTAAAAACCGGCGCGGGCAAGCAGTATCTGGTAGTGGCGGTGGACAAGTCCGCCAATACCGCCGTCATCGAGCTGTAAAGGAGGGGGCAGCATGAGCTATGAAAATTTGAAGCTGGAAAAAGGGATGTACCGCCAGGAGGGCAAGACCTTCACCCAGGTGCTGGAATCCCTGGACCCCAGCGAAAACTACCAGGGCACCGCCCTGGAGGGGACCGACGCCTTCCAGCGCCAGCTGAAGCGCTTCGACATTCGGGCCAAGGGGCCTGACTCCTCCTCCGTGGAGAAGTTTTTCCGCACCATGGACTCCGCGGTGCTGTTCCCCGAGTACATTGCCCGCACCGTGCGGACGGGGATGGAGGAAAATGACATCCTGCCCGGCATCGTGGCCACCACCACCGTCATCGACAGCATGGACTACCGCTCCATCTACTCCGAACCCACTCAGGAGGACAAGGCTCTTCGGGAGGTAGAGGAGGGCACCGCCATCCCCGCCACCCAGGTCAAGACCAAGGAGCATCTGGTCCACCTGACCAAGCGGGGCCGGATGCTCATCGCCAGCTACGAGGCCGTGCGGTTCCAGAAGCTGGATCTGTTCTCCGTGATGCTTCGGCAGATCGGCGCCTACATCCAGAAAATGCAGATCGCCGACGCGGTGGAGGTGCTGATCCATGGCGACGGCAACGGCAACGCCGCCACCGAATACAAGGTTGGCACCGACCCCATTTCCGGGGCCTCCGGCACCCTGGCCTACGACCAGCTGGTGGAGTTCTGGGGCCAGTTCGATCCCTACACCATGAACACCCTGCTCATGTCCACCGGCACCATGACCAAGGTGCTGAAAATTCCCGAGTTTCAGAATCCCCTCACCGGGCTGAATTTCCAGGGCACCGGCAAGCTGACCACGCCCCTGGGCGCAGAGCTTTACCGCACCGGCGCGGTGGAGGACGGCACCATCATCGGTCTGGACAAGGGGTACGCCCTGGAGCTGGTGCGCGCGGGGGATGTGCTGGTGGAATATGACAAGCTCATCGACCGGCAGCTGGAGCGGGCGGCCATCACCGCCATTTCCGGCTTCGGCAAGATCTGCGACGGCGCGGCGGCGGTGCTGAAGGTATGACCCTGGCCGAGCAGGTATTCGCCCAGGCGCAGGTCCTGGCAGGCAATCTGGAGGAGCGGCAGTACCACCTCCTGAAGCTCCTGTGCCGGGGGATCACCAGCAGCCTGCGGCAGCAGCTCCGGCCGGGGCTGACCCCCGACGACTGCCGGGCCGATTTCCTGGCGGCGGCCAGTCTGCTGGCGCTGTCCGCCCTCTCGGGCGTCCAAGAGGGGGAAAAGCTGGAGCAGGTGAACGTGGGGGACCTGACCTTCCGGAAGCGGGGCGGAGATCCCGCGTCCAACTGCCTGCGCAGTCAGGCGGAGCTGATCATCGCCCCCTATCTCCGGGACCGGTTCCATTTTGCGGGGGTGTAGCATGGATCTGGTGATCAGGCAGATCATGGAAAAGTACGGCGCCTCCCTGGAAGTGCTGCGCCAAGGGACGTGGGTCCCCTTTCGGGGCTTTCTCCAGCCCGGCCGCTCCAATTCCAGGCAGAATCTGGAACGGGAGACGACGCTCACCGGCGAAGCTTCCCCGGGGCGCTACGTCTTTATCGGCCCGCCGGAGGTGGAGGTGGCGGAGGGAGATCTCCTCCGCTGCCGGGGAAGGGAATATCTCTTCCGGCAGGCAGAGGAGATCTGCTGCCGGGATGGGGTGGTCTACCGCTGGGGACTTTGCGTGGGAAAGGGGGCGGAGGACACATGGGGCTCATCGAGCAAGTGATCGAAAAGCTGAACGCCGCCGGGCTCCGGGCAGAGGAGAGCTACCCGGGCCGGCCCATTCCCTACTTACAGGATGTGGCGGCGGCGGTTTCTCTGGAGGAAGCGGATCTGGCGAAGAAAACCGCTACCGTGGCTGTGGCGGTGATGGCGCCGGCTAGGCTAGGGGGCGGCGCCTGCCGGGCGCCCGCCGCCACCGCCGCCCAGGTGCTGGAAGCCCTGGGCGGGGTCTGGAAGCAGGGGTCCTGCGCCCTGGACGGGAAGGGCGACTTCTACCGGGTAAAGGTCTCGGCCGTCTTCTCGGGAGAGGCGGCGGAGGCCGGCTGGGCCGGAGTCCCCCCGGGATTCACCGTTCAGCAGGAGAATACGGTGCTTACTCATGCGGTACGCTTTACTTTGACGCAGCAGCAGGACCAGGAGAGCGGCCTGACGCTGGAGGCCTCCCCCATCACCTTTGAACTGGAAGAGCTGTTCGCCCCGGGAGAGCCGGAAACTCTGTTCACAGGTCAGAGTTTCGTTCTGCGGATCCGCCGTCCCTCCAGTCTCGAGATCCTTCACGGCTGCCGGTGGGTCGGAATCCGCCGAATCGATACCCTCACCGGCCTGCGGCAGATCCGCACCGGGAGCGCCGCCAGCCGCTCCATGGCCAATACCATCAACTGAAAAAAAGCCCAGCGCTCATTTGGGGAACAGGCTCCGCCTGTTCCCCTTTTATTTTTTCCGCTTGCTATTTTGATGCCGGAAGGGTATAATAGAATTGAAAAGTTATAGGCCCGGTTTGGGCGGACGGAGAGTGGCCATGAAAAAAAAGATATTGCTGCTGACCACGGGAGGCACCATTGCCTCAGAGCCGGGGGCCGAGGGCCTGGAACCCCATCGGGCCGGCGTCATGGAACGGGAGCTCAATCAGCTCAGGACCTACTATACCGTCTCCGTCCGGGATCTGATGTGTCTGGACTCCTCCAACATCACCCCCCAGGAGTGGCAGAGCATCGCCCGGGACGTTTTCCGCGACCGGGCCGGCTTTGACGGCATCGTGATCTCCCACGGCACCGACACCATGGCCTACACCGCCTCCGCCGTGACCTTCATGCTGCCGGATATCGATCTGCCGGTGGTGTTCACCGGCTCCCAGCTGCCCC
>CANQQU010000077.1 GCA_947626085.1 uncultured Oscillospiraceae bacterium | reverse complement strand
AAGAGGGCGGCCGTCACACCCCGTTCTTCAACAACTACCGTCCCCAGTTCTACTTCCGTACCACCGACGTGACCGGCATCATCACCCTGCCCGAGGGCGTTGAGATGTGCATGCCCGGCGACAACGTGGTGATGCATGTGGAGCTGATCACCCCCATCGCCATCGAGAAGGGCCTCCGCTTCGCTATCCGCGAGGGCGGCCGTACCGTTGGTTCCGGTGTTGTCACCGAGATCGAGGGCGACTAATTCCCAAATGATCGACCGGCCCTGGCGCAAGCCAGGGCCGGATTTCTATTTTGGGGCTTTTGGGCCGAAAGATTTCCAAAAAAACCGAGGCGGTCCCAACTGGGGCCGCCTCACGCGATCGGGTCTATAAGCCGGGTTCTGTTTTGACAGCCATCTATCTAGTCCCGCCGTTGCCGGCGGGATCCAGCCACCTCTTGGGGACGGCCGGGCCAGCCTCATGTCCCACACACGGTGTTGCTCCGGATAGAGTTTACAGCGGTCCCATGTCTCCATGGGCCGGGTGCGCTCTTACCGCGCCTTTTCACCCTTACCGCGTCGGAACAAGCTCCATATCATTCGCTTTGCCGCGAGCGGCAAAGCTTACTCATTTCGCTGTTCCTCCTTTCCCCACCGGAACCCAGGTTCCGGCGGGGCCCCCATTTGGAAGATATAAAGCAAGCTCCATATCGTGCGCTTTGCCGCGAGCGGCAAAGCTTACTCATTTCGCTGCTTCTCCTCTCCCCACCGGAACATAGGTTCCGGTGGGGCCCGATTGGGGGGACGCGGCGGTATCTTTCTGTTGCACTGGTCCTGGGGTCACCCCCGGCGGGCGTTACCCGTTATCCTTGCCCTGCGGAGCCCGGACTTTCCTCACGGGGCGCCTTTCGGCATCCCCCCGCGGCTGTCCAACCCGGTCGCCAGGATATTGTAACCCATTCAAAAGAGATTGTCAAATGTCTTGCAAAATCTTTTTCCGCAGGCTATACTATATAGAGAAAACTGTGTGGAGAGGTGCCCTATGGAGGCTTTTGACCGCTATTTTACCGCTCTTCGGAACAAAACCGTCACCGTTCTGGGTCTGGGGGTCAGCAACAGGCCCCTGGTTCGGCTGCTGCTGCGCTACGGCTGCGCCGTCACCGGCCGGGACCGCACCCCCCGGGAGAAGCTCTCCCAGGAGGTGCTGGCGCTGGAGGCCCAGGGCTGCCGGCTGATCCTGGGGGAGGACTATCTGGAAAACTTAACGGAGCAGGTGATCTTCCGCACCCCGGGACTGCACCCGGATACCCCGGCCCTGGCCGCCGCCCGGGAGCGGGGGGCAGAGGTCACCAGCGAGATGGAGGCGTTTTTCACCCTCTGTCCCTGCCCCATCATCGGCGTCACCGGCTCCGACGGGAAGACGACCACCACCACCCTGATCTCGGAGATGCTGAAAGCGGGGGGAAAGACGGTCTGGCTGGGGGGCAACATCGGCACGCCCCTTCTGGACAAATGCCCTCAAATGGGGGAAGAGGACCTGGCGGTGGTGGAACTCAGCTCCTTCCAGCTGCTGGACATGAAGCACAGCCCCCACATTGCCGTGGTGACCAACCTGGCCCCCAACCATCTGGACGTACACAAGGACATGGCGGAGTATGTGGAGGCCAAGAAGAACATCTTCCGCTTCCAGAGCCGGGAGGACCTGCTGATCCTCAACGCCGACAATGAGATAACCGCCGGGTTCACCGGCGTGGGCCGGACGCTGTACTTTTCCAGAAAGGGCCCAGTAGACGGCGCGTGGTGCGACGGGGCGGTTCTCCGCCGCCCGGACCGGCCGGTGATGGCCAAGGCCGACATTCTCCTTCCTGGGGAGCATAATGTGGAAAACTATCTGGCGGCGCTGCTGGCCGCGGGGGAATACGTCCCCGACGAGGCGGCGCGGCAGGTGGCCCGGACCTTCCGGGGGGTGGAGCATCGGATCGAGCTGGTGCGGACCAAGGACGGCGTCCGGTACTATAACGACTCCATCGCCTCCTCGCCCACCCGCACCTTGGCGGCGCTGGCCAGTTTCCCGGAGAAGGTGCTGCTCATCGCGGGGGGCTACGACAAGCACATCCCCTACGACCCCCTGGGCCCCGCCGTCTGCCGGAAGGTCAAAAAGCTGTTCCTGGGCGGGGCCACCGGAGACAAAATTCGACAGGCGGTGGAATCGTGCCCCGAATATACGCCGGGGGCCCCGGAAATTGTGGACTGCGGGGACTTTGCCTCGGCGGTGCGGGCCGCCGCGGCGGCGGCGGAGCCGGGGGACGTGGTGCTGATGAGCCCCGCCAGCGCCGCCTTCGATCAGTTCGCCAATTTCGCGGTGCGGGGCGCCGTGTACAAAAAGATCGTGGAGGAGTTGTAAAATGTCCATCTCCAATGTTGTGGGCGCGGCCACCGGCGTGATGCGCAAGGCCCTGCCGCTGCCGGAATGCGCCGCCGTGATCGTGGCGGCGGGCTCCGCCCAGCGGATGGCGGGGCAGGATAAGATTTTGGCGGACCTGGCGGGCCAGCCGGTGATCCGCCGGACGGTGGGGGCCTTTCAGGACTGCCCCGCCATCAAAACCATCGTGGTGGTGGCCCGGCCGGATCAGATCATCCCCGTTCGGGACCTGTGCGCCGGGATGGAAAAGCTGCTGGCGGTGGTGGCCGGGGGAAAGACCCGGGCGGAGTCCGTGTGGCTGGGCCTCCAGGCCCTGCCCAAGACCGTCAAGCTGGCGGCGATCCACGACGGGGCCCGGCCCCTGGTGACCGGCGCGGTGATCGACCGGACGGTGCGAGCCGCCCACAGCTACGGCGCCGCCGCCCCGGCGGTGCCGGTGAAGGACACCATCAAGGCCGCCCAGGGCGGCGTGGTCAAAAGCACCCTGGACCGGAAGCTGCTGCAGGCGGTGCAGACTCCCCAGGTCTTCGACCTGGACCTGATCCGGGGGGCCCTGAAAAAGGCCCTGGAGGCGGGGGAGGAGCTGACCGACGACTGCGCCGCCGTGGAAAAGCTGGGCATGTCCGTAAAGCTGGTGGAGGGGGACGAAAAGAATCTGAAGATCACCACCCCCTTGGACCTGACCCTGGCCGCCGCCATTTTGGAGGCGGGGCTATGAGGATCGGCCACGGCTACGACGTCCACCGGTTGGTGCCTGGGCGGCCTCTGGTGCTGGGCGGAGTGACTATCCCCTATGAAAAGGGGCTGCTGGGCCACTCCGACGCAGACGTGCTGCTCCACGCCGTCATGGACGCCCTCCTGGGGGCGGCGGCTCTGGGGGATATCGGGACCCATTTTCCCGACACGGACCCCCAATACGCCGGCATCTCCTCCCGGGCGCTGCTGCGCCGGGTGGGGGACTTGCTGGCCGCCGCCGGCTACCGGGTGGAGAACCTGGACGCCACGCTGATTGCCCAGGCCCCCAAATGCAAGCCCTACATTTCCGCCATGCGGCAGACCATCGCCGCCGATCTGGGGGTATCTATCGATCGGGTCAGCGTCAAGGCCACCACGGAGGAGGGCCTGGGCTTTTCCGGCAGGGGAGAGGGGATCGCCTGCCACGCGGTGTGCCTCCTGGAGGAGGGGGCGGCACCGCCGGCCCAGAGCGCCGGCCGGTGAGGCGTCTTTTGTGTAGTTTCCTTAGAAATCGGACGTTTTGGGGGCTGTTTTTCTCCTTTCCGGAAGTATAAGTTTGTTGACTGGTTAATTTTTCTCTGATATAATACGATTATCACAGAAAAATCAAAGGGGCCTAGCTATGAGCCAAATTCGCGTCATGACCGACTCTGCCAGCGACATTTCCGTGGCGGATGAGAAGAAGTATGGGATCTCCGTGCTGCCTTTCCAGGTGACCCTGGGGGGCAAAAGCTACCTGAGCCGGGTGGACCTGGACAACGAGCAGTTTTACCGCCTGATGGACCAGATCCCGGAGCTTCCCTCCACCTCCCAGATCACGCCCTTCCAGTTCCAGGAGATCTATGCCAAGGAGGCCGAGAGCGGCACGGAGGACCTGATCCTGGTGCTGATCAACTCCAAGGGTTCTTCCACCTATGAAAACGCCTGCCTGGCGGCGGAGCAGTTCCGCCAGGAGCATCCGGAGCGCAGGATGAACATCCACTGCATCGACGGCATGGGCTACAACGGCACCTACGGCGGCCCGGTGATCGAGGCGGCCAAGCTCCGGGACCGGGGGGCCTCCGCCCAGGAGATCGTGACCTATCTGCGGGATATTCTCCCCCGCCGGGAGATCTACTTCGGCATTTATATTCTGAAATACGCCGCCCGTTCGGGCCGGATCCCCACCGCCGCCGCCTTCTTGGGGGACAAGCTGGGGCTCAAGCCCGTGATGCGGATCTTTGATCAGGGGATCACCACCGCCGCCAAGTGCCGGGGGGAGAAGCACCTGATCGAGCGCCTGGCGGATCTGAGCGTGGAGGACATGGTCCCCGGCTCTCCCTACGAGGTGATCTACGGCTGCGACGAGACCTGCCGGGACGAGATGGAGAAGGCCATGGCGGCCCGGGTGGGCTATGGTCCTACCAACTATTTCCAGATCGGCGCCGCCGTGGCGGCCAACGCCGGCCCCAAGGTCGCGGGCGTCTCCTTTACAAAAAAATAAACAGCGGGCCGCCTTCTCCGGGCGGCCCGAAAAACAAAAGGAGCGAAAAAACATGAATTGGCTGATTTACGCGCTGCTGTCCGCCTTTTTCGCGGCACTGACCTCCATTCTGGCAAAAGTAGGCATCGAGGGCGTGGATTCCAACCTGGCCACCGCCATCCGCACGGCGGTGGTGCTGGTCCTGGCCTGGGGGATGGTGTTCATCACCGGGGCCCAGAGCGGAATCACGGACATTGGCAAAAAAAGCTGGTGGTTCTTAGTCCTCTCCGGCATCGCCACCGGGGCCTCCTGGCTGTGCTATTACAGAGCCTTGCAGCTGGGGGAGGCATCCAAGGTGGTGCCCATCGATAAGCTCAGCGTGGTCATCACCCTGGTTCTGGCCTGCGTGTTCCTCCATGAGAAATTCGGGGCCAAGGAGTGGATCGGGTGCCTGCTTCTGGGGGCGGGGACGCTGTGCATGGTACTGTAAGGCAAAAATTAGAGGCGCTTCCCATGTGGGAAGCGCCCAAAATTTTTATTCGCCTGCCAGATTGACGTAGGACAGCACGATATCCCGGTACTTGACCTTCATGGGGAAGGCGGCGATGGCGTCCTCCACGACCTTGTTGATGGCGTCCGTGATGATGTCGCTCTCGGCGTAGCGGTACCAGATCTCCTGCCCACCTACGAAGAACATGATGTGGTAGCCGTATTCGCTTTTGATTAGGCCGTGGTCCCCGTATTCCCGGGCCGGATCGAAGCACCAGTCGTTGAAGGACTGGACCATGCGGCCCTGGGTGATGTCGGTGATCAGGCCGCCGTTGGCGGCGGAGCCGTCCGCGGAGTACTCTGCCGCCAGTTGGGCGAAGGCTTCCTCCGTGGCGTCCCCGGCAAGCCACTGACCGTAAAGCGCCTGGGCCTTCTGCCGGCAAGCCTCCCACTCCTCCTCGGAGTAGGTCCTGCTGCCGGAGGAGTCGGTGGCGCCGCCCTGGGGCATGATGAGAATGTGGCGCACGTCCACAACGTTCCCGGCCTCCTTGGTGATGCCCAGGGAGGCGTAGGCTTCCTCGTTTTCGGTAAAGTAGGCGTCCACTTCCTCATAGGTGGGGGCCAGGTCTTCATAAAGGGTATCCAGATAGTGGTATGCCCGATAGGACAGCTCCATATAGGCCAGGTAGTCGTCCAGGCTGCATCCGGGGAACAGGTAGGCGTCCAGCAGCTCCTGGGCACCGGCAAAGCCGTAGGAAGCGGCCTGCTCCTTCAGGCGCTGGGGCAGCTCCGCCAGAGCCGTTTGCAGCGCCGGGTCCAGCTCTACCCCTTCCGCCTCGGCCCGAAGGGCCAGGGCCTGGTAGCGGTGCCAGGTGTCCAGGGCCACGTCCAGGAAATGCTGCTGATAGGTCATCCCGTCCCCGGTGGTCTGATACTCCAGAGGCTGGGTGTAGTCCAACACATAAGCGGCGTAATCGGAGCTGAGATAATCATAGACCTGGGTCCAGTAGTAGACGTTCAGCAGCCCGTTGGTCAGCTTCTGATCTCCAATGGACGCTATCGTCTTGCCGGCGGCGGCATTCAGCTGGTCCGCCTGGACGGTGTAATTGTCCTTGTATTGGGCATTGTTCTCCTTGGGCAGCCAGGAGCCGTTGACGCCGTAGTAGACCGACGCCGCCAGTCCCAGCGCCAGGGCCAGGAGGGCTGCCACCGCCGTCACGATCAGCACGATCCGCTTTTTGGACTTGCGGGCGGGCTTCTGTTCGCTTTCTTCCGGGGCTTCCTCCTGGGAAGTCTCCGCCGGGTCCCCGGCTTCTTCTTCCTCCTGAGCATCCTGGGACGATTCCTCTTCCACGGGGGTTTCAGTCTGAGAATTTTCTGCTTGGGGGACCGGTTCCACCGTCCCTTCCTCCGGGGCGGCTTCCTGGGCGGGTTCGACCGCCTCGGCGTTGTCCTTCCCGCAGGCGGGGCAGAGGGTCACGCCGTCTTCCAAGGGCTCTGAGCAGTATTTGCAGTTCATGGGCATCCTCTTTTCTTCCGCTGGAATGATTGAATTTAGTTTACCATGCCGACGGGAAAAATGCAAGCGCATGGAAAAAATGTTTACCGTTTCGCAAAATGTACCCCTTTAGAAGGGCTTGGCCCTTGCAAAACCGAGGCAAAAATGGTAAAATAAACTTTCAAAATGACCATCGGAGGACTTCCCATGTACCAGACCGTCCAAATTTCCCCATCAGATCTCGACGACCAGCGGACTTACTGCGCCCAGATCGCGGATCATTGGTCCGCCCGGGGCCAGACGCCCTGCGCCTATGTGGAGACCTACGGCTGCCAGCAGAACGAGGCGGATTCCCAGCGTATTCGGGGAATGCTGCTGGCCTGCGGCTACCGGATGGCGGAGGGCCCCGAGGGGGCGGACGTGGTGGTGATGAACACCTGCGCCATCCGGGAGCATGCGGAGCAGCGGGTGTTCGGCAATCTGGGGGCCCTGACCCACACCAAGCGCCGCCATC
>CANQQU010000076.1 GCA_947626085.1 uncultured Oscillospiraceae bacterium | reverse complement strand
CCGCCCTATACGGTCCCGGAGCGGGGAAGCGCCATCTTCTTCCACTGCGCCTCGGACTATACCGCCGGCTGCGTGGGACTGCCAAGGGAGGATCTGGTGGCCACGCTTTTGTGGCTGGACCCAGCGGAAAATCCCTATATCCTCGTCACCGGCTGGCCGAAGGCTTAGAAGGAAGGAAAGCGCTATGGCTGCCTTTTTTGACAAAATCGTTCATATGAGTCTCGCCGCCAGCCTGGTGATCCTCCTGGTACTGCCGGTGCGGAGGGGCCTGAGACGGGCGCCGAAAGCGTTTTCCTACCTGCTCTGGGCGGCGGTGCTGTTCCGGCTGCTGTGTCCCGTGGCGGTGCCGGTGAGCGTGCCGGTCCCGGACCCGGCGGGCCCGTCTGCCGCCCAGACCGCAGCGGGGGGAGCCGGGACCGCGCAGGTCCCGCAGTTCTCCCAGACCGGCGCGCCTGAGACCGCCCCGCTCCAGGACAGGCCCGCCGTCCAGCCCGCCGCCCCCGCGAAACCGGCCTGGACGCTGAGGGACTGCCTGCCCTGGCTCTACCTGGCCGGGGCGGCGGGAACGGCGCTTTGGGGGCTGACGGCCTATCTTCGGCTCCGCTTCCGGCTGATCGGGGCGGAGAAGGCCGGCCCCAACCTATATTTGGCGGACCACCTCCCCACGCCCTGTGTTTTGGGAGCGTTCCGGCCCAAGATCTATCTGCCCTCCGATACTTCCCCGGCGGAAACAGCCTACCTTCTGGCCCATGAGCGGGCCCATATCCGCTGGGGGGACCCAGCCGCGCGGCTGATCTTCTTTGGGGCGCTGTGTCTGCACTGGTTCAACCCGCTGGTGTGGCTTGCTTTCTGCCTGTCCGCCCGGGATATGGAGATGCGCTGCGACGAGGCGGTGATCCGGGCCCTGGGCCCCGAGATCCGGGCCAATTACGCCGAAAGCCTCCTGGCCCGGGCGGTGGGCAGACCCTTCGCGCCCCTAGCCTTCGGCCAGGGTGATCCAAAGGAGCGAATAGAAAACATGGCGAATTGGAAAAAACCTACCTTTTGGCGGAGCCTTGCCGCTGGGGTCCTGTGCGCGGCCTTTCTGGCGGCCTGCGGGTTAGATCCGCAAGTGACTCATTCGTCGACGGGAACTGCCGGTACGGATCAGCTTTCCCCCGATGTGACCGATCCGCCGGCTGCGACCGACGGTCCTCAGTTCTCCGCTGATGGGAATTACCGTGGCGGGCGACTGGTGGCCCAGCTTGCGGTATACAACTATCTACCTCAGGACGGGCGGGACCTCCAATTCACCTTGGAAGGCAGGCAGGTGTTCGTCACATCGCTGGGGGACGACCGGGCGGCGGCGGGACCCAGCCAGGTTTTCTCCCGGTCCCGGGAGGAGCTGGCCGATGAATTGGAGGAAACGGGGTATTCTCCCACGGACGTGGAAATGTCCATGCTGGACATGATCCCGGATTATCCGGCGCTGGACATGGAGATCTGGGAATACGATCTGGAGGGGTCCGACTTCCGCCTCTACTGGTTCCGGGGGAGCCTGACCTGGGTCCAGGAGGGAGGGCGCATTTACGATGTGGAGTCCGGCGCGACGGCCCCTGCGGAGCAGACGATCGTCCCGGCCGCGGCCATGAGCGCAACCCAGGTTCCGGGGGATATCTACGCCCATTCGGTCCAATACATCACAAGCCCCGCCGAGCTGCCGGAGGAGCTGCTGGGCGAGGGATTGGACGAGGCGTATTTTTCCCGCCACGCCATTGCCTTGGTCCGCTTGACCACGCCGGTCAGCTCCGGGATGCTCAGGCTGCGGAACGTGACTCGCCAGGGGGACGTCGTTACCGTGTCCGTGGCCTATCCCGCCCAGGGCGACACGGCGATCGCCAACTGGCTCTTCTGGATCGAGGTGCCCTTGGGGCTGGAGAACTGCGATTGGCGGTTAGAGACCGTGCCGTCCGCGCGGTTGAAAACCACCGAATAAATGAGCCAGTCGGAATTGGAGCGTTTTCAGCAGCTTTTTACGCAGCGATTTGGCGCGGAGCGTGACGAGGCTGGAAAACAGGTCCTGCCCGCGTTCCAGCCACATATGGTCTGTGCAAAGGGTAACATAACGTGGAATGGACCTGCCGCCAGGCAGGTCCATTTTCTTATAATTGACCGAAGACTTCTCCCAGGCTCTCGTGGAGTACCAGGTTCGCCTGGCTGTCATAGGGAGTGGCGTCCCGGTTGATAAGGACCAGACGGTTGCCCCGGTAGTATTGCAGCAGCCCCGCCGCCGGGTACACCGTCAGGCTGGTGCCGGCCACGATCAGCATGTCCGCCTTGCGAATGGCGGATATGCTTTTTTCCAGGGTGCTATAGTCCAGCTGCTCCTCGTAGAGGACCACGTCGGGCTTGACGATGCCGCCGCAGTCGCACCTGGGAACGTCCTGACTGTCCCGAATGAACTCAGCGGGGTAGAATTTCCCGCATTTGACGCAGTAGTTCCGCAGCACGCTGCCGTGAAGCTCATAGACGTTCTTGGAGCCGGCCTTCTGGTGCAGACCGTCGATATTCTGGGTCACAACCGCCAGGAGCTTGCCCTCCCGCTCCCACTGGGCCAGCTTCAGGTGGGTCACGTTGGGGGAGAAGCCCAGGGGCAGCATCTTTTCCCGGTAGAAGCGGTAAAAATACGCCGGCCTCCGCTGGAAAAAGCTGTGGCTGATGATGGTCTCCGGGGGATATTCAAATTTCTGATTGTACAGCCCATCTACGCTCCGAAAATCCGGGATGCCGGACTCGGTGCTGACCCCCGCCCCGCCGAAAAAGACGATTCGATTACTCTCCTTGATCCATTGTTTCAGCGTTTCCAGATTTTCCATATTCCTCCTCCATTTCCCGCAGCAGCTTGCGGTCCTCCTTGCCGCTGAGATCCAACCTTTCATACATATCGGGCCGCCGGACCTGGGTCCGGCGGAGAGACTCCTTCCGCCGCCAGCGGGCCACCTTGGCGTGGTCCCCGGAGAGTAGGATCTGAGGGACCGCCCGGTCGTGCCAGATCGCCGGGCGGGTGTACTGGGGATATTCCAGGAGCCCTGCGTAGTGGCTCTCCTCCTGGAAGCATTCCGGGTCCGACAGGACCCCGGGCACCATGCGGCACACCGCGTCCGCCACCGCCATGGCGGCGATCTCCCCGCCGGTCAGGACAAAGTCCCCCAGGGAGATCTCCTCGTCTACGCACTCGTCGATAAACCGCTGATCGATGCCCTCGTAGTGGCCGCAGACCAGCGCCAGATTGCCCAGTTTGCTCAGCCGGATGGCGTCGGACTGGGTGAAGGTGTGGCCGCAGGGGGAGAGGTACACCGTGTGGACCGGCCCGCCGGCCTCGTCGCACACCGCCTCCCAGCAGCGGTACAGGGGATCGGCCTGCATAATGGCCCCCCGGCCGCCGCCGTAGGGATAGTCGTCCACCTGCATCTGGCGGCTGGCGGTGTAGTCCCGGATCTGCCAGGTTTCGATCCGCAGAATGCCCCGCTCCTGGGCCCGGCCGATGATGCTGTCCGCCAGCACGTCGGCTACCGAGTCGGGGAAAAGGGTCAAAATATCAATCCGCATGGTCTTCCATCCCTTCGATCAGCCGGACTTCCATCCGGTTGCCCTCCACGTCGGTGGACAGCACGAACGCCTTCACAGCCGGGATCAGATAGCGCTTTTCCCCCCGGACGGCATAGACCTTGTTGCCGGGATAGTCCAGCACCTCCTCCAGAACGCCGATCCTGGTTCCGCCGGCGTAGACCTCCATGCCGGTCAGTTCCGCCACGAACACATCCTCCTGAGAGGCGTCGGCCCGGTAGACCTCCACCGTTTTGCCCCGGAGGGCCTGGGCGGCCTCCACCGTGTCCACACCACGGAGTTTTAGCAGGTTGCAGGTCTTCTGCACCCGGCATTTTTCCACGGCGTATTCCGTTCCGCCCACCCGGACCCGGGAGAAAGCGGTGAGAAACTCCGGCCCGTCGGCCCAGGGCAGGACCTTGACCTCCCCACGGATGCCGTGGACGGAGACGATCTGCCCGGCCTCCAAAAATTCCACCTTCATAATCTGCCCTCCGAAAAAGAAATGCGTGACGCACCCGCGTCACGCATCATCCGTCAATCCATGATCGCTACCGTGACCTTTTCACCGGTGCGCTGGGCGACGGTCTTGACAATGGTTCGGATCTCCCGGGCGATCCGGCCCTGACGGCCGATGACCTTGCCCATGTCTCCGGGAGCCACACGCAGCTCCAGAACCGTTTCTCCGGCGTCCTTGGATTCGGTGACGGTGACTGCCTCTGGATCATCCACCAAGTTCTTTGCCAGGTACAGCAAGAGTTCTTTCATTCCGATTCTCCTTTGGGTTCCTTACAGTGCGCCGGCCTTCTTCAGCAGGCCACGGACGGTATCCGTAGGCTGCGCCCCGTTCTTGATCCAGGACTGGGCCTTCTCGGCGTCCACGGTGATGGTGGCCGGGTTGGTGAGGGGATCATAAGTGCCGATCTCCTCGATGCAGCGGCCATCTCTGGGCGCGCGGGAATCGGCGACCACGATGCGGTAGTAGGGCGTCTTCTTGGCGCCCATTCTTCTGAGCCGGATCTTGACCATGAGTGTATTCACCTCCATAATTGTTCTCTATATCATATCGCAAAGCAATTTGCTTTCAGCGAACCGATTTGCCGGAGCTTAAAAACCAAAGCCGCCCCGGAAGCCGCCCATGCCCCGCATGCGCTTCATCTTCTTCCCGGCGCCGGGGCCGGAGAACTGGCGGATCATGGCGCGCATCTGTTCAAAGGATTTGAGCAGCCGGTTCACGTCCTCCACCCGGAGCCCCGCGCCGGCGGCGATCCGCTTTTTCCGGCTGGCGCCGATGATGTTGGGATTTTCCCGTTCCCGGGGGGTCATGGACAGAATGATGGCCTCGGTGTGGGCCATGGCCTTCTCGTCCAGCTGGACGTTTTTCAGATTGGCGCCGCCGGGGATCTGGGAAAGAATATCCTGCATGGAGCCCATGCTTTTGAGCTGGACCAGCTGATCGTAAAAGTCCTGGAGGGTGAAGCGGTTGGACTTGAGCTTTTCCTCCATCTCGGCGGCCTTTTTGGCGTCGTAGGCCTTTTCCGCCTTTTCAATGAGGCTCAGCACGTCCCCCATGCCCAGGATCCGGGAGGCCATCCGGTCGGGGTGGAAGACCTCGATATCCTCCAGCTTTTCGCCCGTCCCGGCGAATTTGATGGGCTTGCCGGTGACGGCCCGGACCGACAGGGCCGCGCCGCCTCTGGCGTCGCCGTCCAGCTTGGTCAGCATCACGGAGTCGATGTCCAGCCACTCGTTGAAGCTCTGGGCGGCGTTTACCGCGTCCTGGCCGGTCATGGCGTCCACCACCAGCATGATCTCATCCGGCGTCACGGCGGCCTTGATGTTTTTCAGCTCCTCCATCAGCTTTTCGTCGATGTGGAGCCGACCGGCGGTGTCCAGGAACACCATGTCGTGGCCCCGCTGGCGGGCATAGCGCACCGCCTCCTTGGCGATAGTGACGGGGTTTTCCTGGCCCATTTCAAAGACCGGGATTCCCAGCTTTTCGCCGCAGACCTTCAGCTGGGTGATGGCGGCGGGACGGTAGATATCGCAGGCCACCAGCAGGGGATTTTTCCCCTGGCGCTTCATCAGCCCCGCCAGCTTGGAGCCGTTTGTGGTTTTGCCGGCGCCCTGGAGCCCCACCAGCATCACCACCGTGGGCCCGTTGGGGTTCGTGGTGATGTGCCGGGCCTCGCTGCCCATGAGCTTAGTCAGCTCCTCGTTCACGATCTTCACGATCATTTGGGCGGGGGTCAGGGATTCCAGCACGTCCGCGCCGACGCAGCGCTCCGTGGCGGTCTTGGTAAAGTCCTTGACCACCTTGTAGCTCACGTCGGCCTCCAGCAGCGCCATACGGATCTCCCGCATGGCCTCCTTCACGTCGGCTTCCTTGAGGCGGCCCTTGCCCCGGAGCTTCTTAAAGGCGGCGGTTATTTTTTCGGTCAGTCCTTCAAAAGCCATGGTCTACTCCTCAAGTGCGGAGGCGGAGCGCAGAATGTCCGACGCCAGGGCACGGACCCGGGGATCAGAATGATCCGCCAGGGCTTCCGCCGCCTGCCGGATCAGGGCCGCCGCCTGGCGGCACTGCCGGTCCCGGCGGAGGCATCCGGTCTTCTCCTCCATTTTAACGAGCAGGGCCTCGGCCCGGCTCAGCATATCGTGAACGCCCTGACGGCTGACCTGGAGCTCCTGGGCCATCTCCCCAAGGGATAGGTCCTGGTTGTAGCGCAGATCGATGCACTGCCGCTGCTTCTCCGTGAGCAAGTCGCCGTAATAGTCATATAGCAGCGTCATTTCCACAGCTTCCATGGCGGCCTCCTGTCAAGGTGCTTTCTTGACAGTGGACATTATACGGCATTCGGGCGGCTTTGTCAAGTGTTTTTCCTTTACATTCACCCAATTTTATACCACTTTGACAGGGTTTCCATCTTCCGAAACCCCAGTCCACGGTATAATTCCAGGGCCTTCTCGTTGACGGAGGCCACCTCCAGGGCAATTTCCGGCCCCTCCAGCGCCTTTGCCAGGGCCAGCACCGCCGCCCTTCCGCCGCCGGGGGCCAGGGCGGCCACGGCGTGGATCTGGTTTCCCGCCCCCTTGGCGATCCCCACGGTCTGCCCCGCAAGCCGGACGAAGAACGCCTCCCGGGCTTTCAGCACGGCCTGACTGGGACTCAGCCACACCGCGTTGGGTACGGCCCGGAATTTTCGGTTGTACAGGGCAACCCATTCCTCCAGGGTCTCCGCCGTCACCGGCTCCAACGTCGCCTGGGTCTGGGGTAGACGGGCCTTTTGGGCCGTCATCCGCCAAATTTCCGTGGAGAGGGGCCAGCTTTCCTGCTCCGGCAGCCCGGTGGCGTACACCCCTTCGGCCCCGGCGGCCCGGCAAAACTGGGCGCATTCGGCTGCCAGCGCTTTCCCGTCCTGGGCAGAGAGGACCCGGACATAGGCCGTCCCAAACCCCGGGACGGAGCCTAGGATCAGATTCGCGGCCCCGTTTTCCGTTGTAAACAGAGGAATATTCTTCATTTTTATGACCATTCCTTTCCGCTGCGCTACAAGGCACCAAAGGGAATGAAACACAGGTGCCACTAACACAG
>CANQQU010000075.1 GCA_947626085.1 uncultured Oscillospiraceae bacterium | reverse complement strand
CTTACACCGCCTCCGCCGTGACCTTCATGCTGCCGGATATCGATCTGCCGGTGGTGTTCACCGGCTCCCAGCTGCCCCTCCAGGACATTCTCTCCGACGGGCCGGACAATCTGCGCACCGCCTTTGCCATGGCGTCCGCGGGATATCCGGGGGTGTATATCGCCTTCGACCGGAAAGTCATGCTGGGCTGCCGGGCGGTGAAGGTGCGGGCCTCCGGCTTTTCCGCCTTTGAAAGCGTCAATGCCCGCTACGCCGCCCAGGTCACCAACCGGGGGTTGGTGGTGGACCCCACCGTCCTGCCCCGGCGGCGGGGACCGGCCCGGCTGGCGGAAAAAATCAGTCAGGACGTGTTCCTGGTGAAGCTGACCCCCGGCCTCTCCCCTACCATTTTCGACGCCCTGGTGCGGATGGGCTGTAAAGGCATTGTGCTGGAGGCCTTCGGCCTGGGCGGGGTCAACGTCCTCAACGAGGGCCTGCGGGGCATCCGGGCGGCGGTCCGGGCGGGCACCAGTGTGGTGGTCACCACCCAATGCCTGTACGACAGCTCCGACCTGCGGGTCTATCAGGTAGGCAGCCGCCTGCTGGAGCTGGGGGTCATCCAGGGCCGGGACATGACCTCCGAGGCCGCGCTGACCAAGCTCATGTGGGCCATCGGCCAGGGCATGGACCAGCGGCAGATCGCGGAGCTTTTCGCCACCAACCTGGCGGGGGAGATCACCGCCGAGGAATCCTAAATCAGGAGGTGGGTTTTATGGACCCCATCTATGTCACCGGGCATCGGAACCCGGATACCGACTCCATCGTGGCCGCCATGGCCTACGCCGCCCTGCGCAACGCCCTGGGGGACCGGGAATACGAGGCCGCCTGCCTGGGCCATGTGTCCGACGAGACCCAGATCGTGCTGGACCGGTTCGGATTCCAGCCCCCCAAGCTGATCACCAGTATGTACACCCAGGTGCGGGACCTGGATTTTGACGTCCCGCCGGTGCTGAGCGCCGCCGTCACCGAGGACCGGGCCTGGTCCGTTTTACAGCAGCAGAAGGGCATTTCCTCGGTGCCTGTCGCCAACGAGGACGGCACCCTGTACGGCATGCTCTCCCGGGAGGACGTGGCCAGCTACAACATGGCCCTAGTCACCGCCGGGGTGCTGGAGGAAGTGCCGCTGTTCAATGTCCTGTCCGTGCTGGAGGGGAAGATCCTCAACGACGCTGGAGAGGAAACGGATACCGTGGCCGGGGAGGTCACCATTGCCCTGCCCCAGAGCCGGGAGCATCTGCTCTTCGACCGGAAGGACACCATCGTCCTGTGCGGCCACCAGCCGGACATGATCCGCCGGGCCATGGAGCTGAATGTCAACTGCCTGGTGCTGTGCCAGGCGGAGCTGCCGGAGGAGCTGCGGGAGTTGCCCACCGAGACCTGCATCATCTCCACCCCCTTTGACGCCTACCGGGCCGCCCGGCTGATCTTCCAGTCCACCCCCATCGGGCGGATCTGCCGGACCAAGGATCTGGTCTGCTTCCACCTGGACGACCGGGTGGACGACGTGCGGGAGCAGGTGCTCCAGCACCGGGATTCCTGCTACCCCATTCTGGACGAGAACGACCGGGTGGCCGGGGTGCTGACCCGCTACCATCTGCTCCGCCCCCGGCGGAAACGGGTGGTGCTGGTGGACCACAACGAGGCCTCCCAGTCCGTTCCGGGGCTGGAGGAGGCGGAGATTTTGGAGATCATCGACCACCACCGGCTGGCGGATATCCAGACCTCCAACCCCATCTACGTCCGCAACGAGCCGGTAGGCTCCACCAATACCATCATCGCCAGCATGTTTCAGGACCGGGGCCTGATGCCCTCGGAGAAAATGGCAGGAATGATGGCGGCGGCCATTCTGTCCGACACCGTCATGTTCAAATCCCCCACCTGCACCCTCCGGGACCGGCGCACCGCCCAGCGGATGGCCCGGATCGCCAACGTGTCCCTGGAGGAGCTTGGGCGGGATATCTTCTCCGCCTCCCTGGAAAGCCGCACCGCCCGGGAGCTGCTTTTTACCGACTACAAGGAGTTCCACATCGCGGGCCACGCCCTGGGGGTGGGCCAAGTCACCTGCATGGACAGCCCCCGGATGCTGGAACGGAAGGCGGAATTTTTGGAGCTGATGCGCACCGCCGCCAAGGAAAAGGGGCTCTCCATGATCCTTCTGATGCTGACGGATGTCCTTTTGGAAGGTACACAGCTGCTCTACATAGGGGACGACGACACCATCTTCCAGGCTTTCGGCGTGCCGCCCAAGGACAACGCCGTATTTTTGCCCCATGTGATGAGCCGGAAAAAGCAGGTCATTCCCATGCTCTCCGCCCTCTGGGGGTAAGATATGGGGTTCGAGAGTCTGCTGGGCAATCCCCGGCTGAAGGAAAATCTGAAGCTGTCCCTGGCGTCGGGGCGGCTGTCCCACTGCTATCTGATCTCCGGGCCGACGGGGTCCGGGAAGCGCACCCTGGCCCGGCTCCTGGCCGCCGCCATTCTCTGCCGGGGGGCGGGGGAAAAGCCCTGTCTGCGGTGCCGGGCCTGCCGGAAGGTCCTGGCCGGCACCCACCCCGACGTGATCACCGTGGACGACCCGGAGAAAAAAACCGTCCCCGTGGAGCGGATCCGGGCCGCCCGAGCGGAGCTTTACATCCGGCCCAACGAGGCGGAGAAAAAAATATTGCTCATTCCCCGGGCCCAGGATCTGGGCATTCCCGGGCAGAACGCCCTGCTGAAGGTGCTGGAGGAGCCGCCAGGATACGGCGTGTTTCTGCTTCTGACGGACGCGGCGGACAAGCTGCTGCCCACCGTCCGCTCCCGAAGCACCGAGCTGGAGCTGAGTCCGCTGCCCAAGGACCTTTTGATCCGGCAGCTGAAAAATGACTTCCCCCAGGCCGATTCTGAAGTCCTTTCCCAGGCCGCCGCGCAAAGCGGAGGCTTCTTAGGCGCCGCCCAGGCCCTGCTGGAAGCCGAGCCCGACGAAAACGCCCGGGCCTTCGCCGCCTGCGTGGCCCAATCCGATCCAGTGGCCCTGCTGCGGCTGCTGATCCCCATGGAAAAGTGGAAGCGGGACCGGCTGATCGCCCAGCTCCAGGTCTTTTTGGAGCTGCTCCAGGGGGCGCTGGTGTGTCAGGCGGGTCTTCCGGAGCCGGTGCCCGGCGCCAAAGAAATCGGCGCGAGGAGAGACGGCGCCACCCTCCTGCGGGGGGTGGAGGCGCTGAAAAAAGCCATCGAATATGCCCAGGGCAACGTCTCCCCTGCCGCTGTGTGCGGCTATCTGGCGTATGCCCTGCGTTAAAAATAAAGGAGTTTACCATGGATGAACAAGAATTAGCCCCCTCCACCCAGGTGGTGGACGTTCAGTTCCGCCCGGGGCAGAAGGTCTACTATTTTGATCCCCAGGGGCTGACCCTGAAGGCCGGGGATCATGTGATCATCGACACCGCTCGGGGACCGGAGTACGGCACTTGCACCAGCGCCAACCACCGGGTCCTGAACCGAGATCTGGCGGCCCCCCTGCGCCCCGTGCTGCGGCTTGCCACCCCCCGGGACGAGCAAATCGCCGCCGACAACCGGAACAAGGAAAAGCGGGCCTGCGACATCTGCAACCAGCGGATCCGGGAGCTGGGGCTGGATATGCAGCTGGTCAGCTCCGAGTGCGCCTTCGACGGAAGCAAGCTGCTGTTTTTCTTCACAGCCGACGAGCGGGTGGATTTCCGGGAGCTGGTGAAAAATCTGGCAGGGATCTTCCACACCCGGATCGAGCTGCGGCAGATCGGCGTCCGGGACAAGGCCAAGATGGTAGGCGGCCTGGGGATCTGCGGCAGGCCCTTCTGCTGCGCCAGCTTCCTGGAGGATTTTCAGCCGGTGTCCATCAAAATGGCCAAGACCCAGAATCTGAGCCTGAACCCCACGAAGATCTCCGGCACCTGCGGGCGGCTGATGTGCTGCCTCAAGTATGAGCAGGACGCCTACGAGGCTCTGATCCGCACCAGCCCCAAGGCGGAGTCCCTGGTGGACACCCCCGACGGCCGGGGCACGGTGGTGGAGCTGGATCTGCTGCGCCAGCGGGTGCGGGTGCGCATGGAGGCCCAGCCGGAGACGGTGAATACCTACGCCAACACCGACATCGCCGTGCTGCGCAACGGCAAGGCCAAGAAAAATGACCCGCCCATTCCCGCCGACCTGGCCCCCATCTCCGGGGCAGGCAAGCGGGCAAAGCCCACGGAGGCTGAGCAGGAGGCGGTGCATCTGGAGCCCATCCGGTTTCGGTACAGCACGGACACCATCGCCGACGCCTACGACCAGGAGGAGCCCAAGGAGGAGGACAGCGCCCGCCGTCCCCGCCGGAAGCGCCGGACCAAGCCGGAGCAGGAGGCCGCCCCCCAGGCCCCGGCAGGCGAAGCGCCGGAGACCGAGCGGAAGGAGGCCGCCGAAGCCGGGGAAAAGGCCGAGCGCAAGCCCCGCCGCCGCCCCAATTTCCGGCGGAAAAAGCCCCGCCCCGGGCCGACGGCGGAATAGAGCCTGCCCTTAAATGCCTTTGACAAAATGAAATGTCAAGCGGACGACTGTTTGACAATCGGCGTTTGTATGGGAATAATCAAATAATACGGAAAGGAAAGATACCGTTATGAAAAAAGTAATTTTCGGATGTTTTTTGATGCTTTCTGGTATTATAGGAGGCTCTGCGTGGCTTTTAGCAAAGTCCTATCTGGTGGAGCCCGGCGCGTGGTCGACTATGTTTAATGTTTTTGGGTTTGACAGCAAAGACGGCTATATTATCATTCTATTTTATGCGCTTGCCATCGTTGGCGCAGTTATCGCCATCAGGGAATTGAGAAAAGAAGGAAAGTAACTCTAACATTACAAGCAGAGAAGAGTAAAGAAGTAAAAATCGGCAACCCTCTGACGAGGATTGCCGATTTTGTCTAACCACAATAAAAAAGATTTTTTTGGCTTTTTGGTGAAGAGACTTGAACCCTCACCGAAAATGTCTTGTATTTTCGGATTCGGTGGCGACTGCGGTCAGCCGCTTTTTAATAAAGCGGCCGTTCCACTTCGAGTCCGCCGGTAAAGACAGCCTTGATCTTCTCTTTGGATTCTATTATAACACATTCGAGGATTTAGCGCAAGATCCGGTCATCAAATCCCATTTGTATTTTCAGTTTTGATTCCTTTCTTGCTACATGGTCGGCGTAAAGCCTTGTGTTTCATCCTCTGAGAAGGATTCCTCAAGTCCGCTTTCCAGAGTAAATTCCGGCAACTGTTTCAAAAACTGTCCGGCATTTCGGTAAGCGATGCCGTCCTCCGTATCAAAGGTTTCCCCGCTGTACAGCACATATCTGCCAACGATCTCGCCGCATTTGTGGGCGGCAACGTCCAGCTTTTCCCGATCCCGGAGATGCCTTGCCTGCAAATCGGAATATTCCGTGCTGTGCTTGACTTCATAAAGAGCGCAGCGGTTGCGCGCCCTGTCCCGGACAACCATGTCAAACTCGCCGTTCAAAAGCTGCAGCTTGAATACCCCATACTGTTTTTGGGGAAGCGCTTTCATGGTCTCCAGCAGGATGATATCCTCCATCATCCGCCCGCGCACTTCTTCGAGGATCCTCTGCGTAACATATTCTTTTGTTTCGGCCGACAGGACGCTGAATACTTCATCCTGCATCAGGGAATAAATGAGCGCCTGCGCCTGGCAATAGCGCATACCGGGCTGTGTAAACAGGACATGCTCCGTTCGTTTCTGCCCTGCCGCCACATATTCATACGGACATTCCTGGATCAGATCCAGCGCCTTCAGATATTCCCGTATTTCAGCAATATGCTCCTGCCTGATCCCGATCCTGCGGTCTTCTTTGTTTCGGATATCTAAAATATCCATCATCCGCTGCGTTACGGCGCCGCGGTCGATTTCATCCAAAACCGGTGTGCGTTTGGAGACGTCCCTTTCCTTTCGGAGGTTAAGCGCGGATATTCCCAGATCCGAGGACACAAAATCCTTTTGCAGGACGCTTAACAGGAATCGATGGTTCATGTCCTCCACAATCCGGTTGACCGCGTTCGTCAGTTCATCCGCTTCGTACAGGTCGTACAAATGCCGGAAATGCGTCCCGTTTTCATAGCATGCCAGGGAGTGCTGGATGTTTTTGGCTATGGCCGTGTCCACATACCTGCGGGTGGACTCGTCATCGCGGAAAGCGGCGTCTCCGGCGGTCAGATCTTCATCGGCAAAATCAATTTCCCCGGCGCGCAGCGTCCCTCCGTATCGGATATATTCGTCGATGCTGTCGATCCCGAGCAGCCTGCTGTATTCCCGAAATGGGATAAAGGTCGTGTGGATCATTCGGACTCTGTCGTACAACTCGTTCCCGCTGGCAAGCCAAAAGCCAAGGGAGTCCGTGCCGGACAGGACAATGTGCATCCCCATAGCGGTGAATACATCGGAAAACAGCGCGGCACCGTCGATAAAGTCCTTTGCCAGCGTCACCTCGTCGATAAAGATATATCGGTATCCAGCCTCCCGGAGTCTGCCCAGATCCCGGTTCATCTGCGCCATATTGTTTTCCGGCCTCAGCTTGATATACACGGCCTTCGCCTTTGTATCCTCCGGCATCTCCGCCATTGCCTGAAGCAGCATCGTGGTTTTTCCAGTCCTGCGCAAGCCATAGACGGCGGTTACGCGCGTCATATCGTCCGCGTACAGGCATTTCAGAAACTTTGCGAAGCAATCCCTCCGGTGAAGCTTCGCCGCCGCCTGTATCCGCTTCGCAAGATCCTTGCAGGTCATCACATTTGTCTCATAATTCATGCTGCCGTCCTCCTTCCTCGGAAGCATAGGCCTGAGTCGTTCGACTGCCGCCTCTAGTTTTTTCCTTTTTGCGATCTGCTGCTCCACCGCTTCCAGATCATTCCGGCTGATATACCGGCTTTTCATCTTCCCATTCTCACGCCATTGCAGGTAATACTGGACCTTCCCTTTGATATTCTTCCGGGAAATATACCCCGCGGGAAGCTGCTCCAACTCCTTTTGCAGTTTCGCATAGATCTCGGCTGTATTTTCCATCGTATCCCTCCTGACATTCTCACGGCTTTATTATACCCTTCTATAACCTGCATGTCAAGAGGTTATCTTGAAGGACACGAAAAGTTAAATTAAGTGATTCTTCCTTTCCGATGAAATAAGGTTCTATGTCAATAGTTGGGGTAGAGGAAAAATGCAATAAATAATAGAGATCAAGTCGGGGCATCCGTTCGGCA
>CANQQU010000074.1 GCA_947626085.1 uncultured Oscillospiraceae bacterium | reverse complement strand
GTTCCATTCCAGCACCCCCTGTTACTACTATTATAGCATATTTTGGGGCGTTTTGAAAGACTTTTTTGACAAGCTGAAAGCTGCCACTGGCAGCTTTGTAAGATTTTGATTCGCTGCGCGAAGCACCACACTACTTCACTTTTCACTAGATATGCAGGGCCGATTTTTGGAAGGTAATATGTAATATGTAATAGTGAAGAAGTGTGGTGTCCCCTCCGGGGACGATTGATATGAAAGGCTGCGGGCTTCATCGGAGCGGACGTTCCATCGTTCGCTCCGATGTTTTTTGTCTCACACTAGATTTTTATCGATTTACAATAAATAATACTTGACTTACGAGAAATCCTGTGCTATACTGCCCCTTGAAAGGAGGCGGTGATGTGAAGAAGCTGCTAATCGCCGTCCTGTGTTTGCTCTTGGCGACCGGCTGCGGATGGCGGCAGGAAGCGGTGGAAGCTGCTCCGCTTCGGAACTACACCCGGCGGGATCTGGGGGAGGTCTCCGCCCTGGTTTGTGCGGGGCGGGAATACATCCCCTTCTGCGTGGTGTCCAAGGCGGACCGGGGCGTGCTGCTGGGATATGTGGACGGGGACCGGGACGATCAGGTCCACGCCTATTTGGACCTGCCGCCGGAGGAATGGATCGTCAGCAGTCTGACCATGGACGCCGGCGCGATCCTGATGAAGGAGCGGTCCGTCACCGACATTCCCGAGGGACTTACGGCGGAATACCCGCAGATCTGAAAGGAGCGATTTTATGGAACAAAAATCCTTGGCCCGGTGGCTCAAAATTATTTTGATAGGGGTGGCCCTCTGCGCCCTGGCGGTGTATGGCGTGGTTCTGCCCAGCCTGGGGCTAAGCATTGCGGGGGCCAACCCGGAATACGCCTTCTGCTTTTGGCCCTGGCTGATCTTCCTCTGGGGCACTGCCCTGCCCTGCTGCGCCGCCTTTGTGCTGGCCTGGTTGATCTTCACCAACATTGGGCAGGACCGGTCCTTCTCCATGGAGAACGCCCGGTATCTCACAGGCATGGCCTGGCTGGCCGCCGGGGACGCGGGGTATTTTGTCCTGGGCAACATGGTGTTTTTGATGCTGAATATGAGCCACCCCGGCTTTTTCCTGCTGAGTATGATGGTGGCCTTCGCCGGATTCGCCATCTCCGTGGTGGCGGCGGCATTGTCCCATCTGGTGCGGAAGGCCGCGGCGCTCCAGGAGCAGAGCGATCTGACCATCTAGGAGGCGCGCCATGGAAGACGAGATCATCATCAATATCGACGTGATGCTGGCCAAGCGGAAAATGAGCGTCACGGAGCTGTCCCAGCGGGTGGGGATCACCATGGCCAACCTCTCCATCCTGAAAAACGGCAAGGCCAAGGCCGTCAAACTGTCCACCCTGGCCAAGCTCTGCGCCGCCCTGGACTGTCAGACCGGGGACCTGCTGGAATACCGGGGGCGGGAAGAATGATCAGATTTCTGGCGTTTTTCCTGGTCTTTTTCCAGCTGTTCTCCAGCTGCGACGCCTTTGGCATGCTGAACCGGGAGCTGAGCGGCGTTTTGGGGCTGGAGCTGTCCGGCGGCACGGTGCTGGCCAACTGGGACAGCCACGGAGGGAATGGAGACGGCACAAAATTTGCCGCCATCCAATTCCCGGACGATTCCGTGGAAGAACAGCTCCGGGACACCGAAAACAGCCGCTGGAAGGCGCTTCCCATTCAGAAGGAGGAGGTGCAGGCGATCCTCTACGGCGTGACCAGGCGCCAGCCGGACGGGAGCGAAGCGACGTTTGGCCCCCTTCTGACGGACCCGGACACGGGCGAGGCTCTGCTGCCCCAGGTGGAGGAAGGCTATTACTTCTTTTGGGACCGCCACGCGGATACGGACACGCCGTTTTTTAGCCGCTATTCTTTCAACTTTACCGTGGCGGTCTACGACGCGGAGAAGGATATCCTATTTTACGGGAAGCTGGACACCTAGCGGCGTCCGAGCCCACCTCGGCAGCGTGCCTGGGTGGGCTTTTTCGCGGCGGAAGGGCGCTCAGCCCCGTTATCATGGGCTTGACAAGTAAAAATCGATTGTTTATAATTTAATTGGAAACAATTAAATTATAAACAATGCAAGGAGGTTTTTCATTTGCGCTATGAGTACAAGACGGAGAACACCTGCTCCCGGTTCATCCGGTTCGACATTGAGGGGAATGTGATCCGCAACATCTCCTTTGAAGGGGGCTGCAACGGGAATTTGAAAGCCATTTCCAAGCTGCTGGAGGGCGCCACGGTGGAGCAGATCGAGGAAAAGCTGCTGGGGCTCACCTGCGGCAGCCGGCCCACCTCCTGCTCCGATCAGCTGGCCAAGGCTGTCCGGGCCGCCTTGGAGGCCGCCAAGGCCCAGAAAGGAGCAGACCAATGAAAATCGCCGTTCGCTACTATACCCGCTCCGGGAACACCCGGAAGCTGGCCGAGGCCATTGCCCAGGCCCTGAATGTGGAGGCCCAGACCGTGGACACGCCGTTGACAGAGAAGACGGACCTGCTGTTTTTGGGCAGCTCCTACTATGCCTTCGACGTGGACCCCCATGTCAAGTCCTTTTTGGTGGAGAACCAGTTCAAACTGGGAAAGGTGGTCTGCTTCGGCACCTCCGC
The DNA here is from genome assembly GCA_947626085.1 of uncultured Oscillospiraceae bacterium. Classification (GTDB taxonomy): domain Bacteria; phylum Bacillota; class Clostridia; order Oscillospirales; family Oscillospiraceae; genus Faecousia. The sequence continues at coordinate 4,723 of CANQQU010000074.1, read as the reverse complement.
CATGCTGGGTTCCACCCGAGGCCAAATTGCCAAGGTGACGGAAACCACCGGCACGGCGCTGGCCCAGGAGGAATTTCACTGCCCCGGCTCCTTCGGCCCCTTCCACAAGGGCCGGCCAAACGCGGAAGACTGCCAGAATGCGGCGGCCTTTGCAAAGAATTATGTTAACAAGGAGGAACAAAAATGAACGAGGTCTATGAATTTTTGAAAAGCTGCGGGGTCTACTATCTGGCCACCGACGAGGACGGCCAGCCCCGGGTCCGGCCCTTCGGCACCGTGGACCTGTTTGACGGCGGGCTGTACATTCAGACCGGAAAAAGCAAGGCCGTGGCTCGGCAGATGGCGGATAACCCCAAAGTGGAGCTTTGCGCCATGAGCGCCGACGGCCGCTGGCTGCGAGTGACTGCCCAGGCGGTTTTGGATGAACGGATCGAGGCCCAGGCCCATTTGCTAAGCGCCTACCCCTCCCTCCAGGCCATGTACCAGCCCGGGGACGGCAACACCCAGGTCTACCGCCTGGAAAACGGCGAAGCCCGGTTCTGCTCCTTCACCGCGCCGGAGCGGATCGTCAAATTCTGACCGGCGGACCGCACCATGGAGATAACGATGGAAGCACCGCCCGGCGAGGAGGCTCTGCTGTTAAAAAACCAGCTCTGCTTTCCCCTGTACGCCTGCGCCCGGGAGATCGTCAAGCGGTACAAGCCCTTTCTGGACCCCCTGGGGCTGACCTACACCCAGTATCTGGTGATGATGGTGCTGTGGGAAAAGCGCCAGGTGACGGCCAAGGCCCTGGGGGACTGCCTTCTGCTGGACTCTGGCACCCTGACGCCCCTGCTGAAAAAAATGGAGGCCAAGGGCCTGCTCACCCGTACCCGCTCTCCGGAAGACGAGCGGAATCTGCTGGTGACGGTCACGGCCAGCGGCGAGGCGCTCAAGAAGGAAGCGGCGTCGGTACCGCCCAAAATGGCGGAGTGCGCCGGTTTGACCCCCCAGGAGGCAGGACAGCTTTACCGCCTGCTCTACAAGATGCTGAATAATCGGAAATAAGGTGCAATACAACATGTTTCTCTTTCAGATCAGCAATTATGACGACCCCGCGTTGGACGCTGAAGCAGCGGAGCTGCTCCGTCAGCGCTTGGAAGCCCACAGCCGAAGCGCTTTGCCCGGGCTGTGGAAAGTGACGGACCGGATGAACGCCTATGCCAAAGAGGGACCGGGCCGGGTTAAGCGGCAGGGACGATACCGCGTTTACGCGGTGGTCTTGTTCGCGCTGGGTATTTTTGTTCTCGTTCCCGATCTTGTGGAGCCACGGAACCCCGCCCTCATTTTTGCCGGCGCCGCCGCGATCATTGCGGGCCTTTTGGAGTTGTTCCTGGCCCGGAATGAAAAAGCCGCCGCTGTTCCCGCCTCATGCAAAAAAGAGGCGGAGAAGCTGCTGCAAGGGCGGCGAGCCATCGATTGGAATCATGCCGAGGCCAAAGTCGCGTTTGATGAAACGGGTATGACGATCTCCTCCGGGGAAAAGCGAGAAGCGGTCCCCTACGGTCAAATATCGGAAGTATTTGAATCGGAACACCTCTGGCTTCTTCTGTACAGCGGCGAAAAGGCGCTGCTTCTGCAAAAGAAGGACCTGGTCTCCGGCGAGGCCGCGTCGTTCGCCGCGCGCATTCTTGAGAAATCGAAAGGCAACAAAGTAGAATAGTTACAAGAGGCGCCCCGGCGAAAGCCGGGGCGCTCAGCTTGTGAAAACGTCCTAAAAAACTTGGCGGGCTTCCACCGGCGCGGCCGGTGGGCAGGACTACTTCTTTTCCTTGATCCGGGCCTGGAGGTGCATGGACAGCACCGCCAGAGAGGTGGCCATATTCTCCTGCTGCACCAAAATGCCTGCCGGTACTTCCAAATGGGTGGGCGCAAAGTTCCAGATGGCCTTGATGCCGCAGGCGATCAGCTGGTCGCAGACCTCCTGGGCCTGTTCCACCGGCACGGTGATGATCCCCATCAGAACCTTATAGGTCCGGCAGAAGCTCTCCAACCGGCTGATGGGGTAGATGGGCTTGCCCTCCCCTGGCGTGGGGTTCACGTCGAAGGCCGCCAGAATGTTCAGACCATACTCCTGAAAGCCGGTGTAGCTCAGCAGCGCCCGGCCCAGCTTACCGGCGCCGATCAGCACGGCGTCATTCAGATTGTCATAGCCCAAAAATTGCTGAATGTCGTCGATCAGCCCCTCCCGGAGATAGCCCACCTTGGGCCGGCCCCCGTCGGAGACCATGGCCAGGTCCTTGCGGACCTGCACCTCCCCCATGCCCAGGGCCGCGGCCAGGGCGGTGGCGGAAATATAGGGCGAGCCCCCGTCGGGAATGGTTTTGAGATAGGCGAGGTAATTGGGAAGGCGCTTCAAGACGGATTTGGAGATTTCCTTGCGCTCCATAGATTTCCCTCCTGTGTTATCGATATCTTTTATATCGATTATACCACGCTTTTCCCCATCTTGCAAGTAAAATTTTTTTACGCCGTCTGCCGCAGCAGCTCCGTCCGCAGCCGGTCCATGATCCGCTTTTCCAGCCGGGAGATATAGGACTGGGAGATGCCCAGCTTCTTGGCTACCTCCTTCTGGGTCATCTCCCGGCGGCCCCCCAGGCCAAAGCGGAGGGTCACGATCTCCCGCTCCCGGTCCGGCAGCTCCCGCACCGCCTGGCGCAGCAGGCGCAGGTCCACGTCGTCCTCCAGGGGCCGGAGGATCATATCCTCGTCGGTGCCCAGAATGTCGGACAGCAGCAGCTCGTTGCCGTCGTAGTCCATGTTGATGGGTTCGTCCAGGGAAACCTCTGACTTTTGATTGGCGATCTTGCGGATGTGCATCAAAATTTCGTTTTCGATGCAGCGGGAGGCGTAGGTCGCCAGTTTGATGTTCTTCTCCCGGCGGTAGGTGCCCACTGCCTTAATAAGGCCGATGGTCCCGATGGAGATCAGATCCTCCAAATTGACGCCGGTATTCTCAAACCGCCGGGCAATGAATACCACCAGCCGCAGATTCCGCTCGATGAGAAGCTGCTTGGCGCGCTCCTCCCCCCGTTCCAGAGCTTCCAGCGCCTGCTGCTCCTCCGGCCCCTTCAGGGGCGGCGGAAGCACGTCGCTTCCGCCGATGTAGTAGACGGGCTCCGGTTGGAGCATTCCGAGCTTGGTCAAAAAAGCCACGATTGCCTGCCGCATATTTCGCCATCCTTTCATCCCATGGCGCCCACCAGCGCCTGACAGCCATCCTCCAATCCCTCCGGCGCGAAGGCCACCAGGGTGCCTGCGCGCCGGGCGTTGATTTTGACCTCCTCCAGCCGGAGAGCCAACATCAGGCCCCCGGCATTTCCAACGCTTTTGTAGGGGATCAGCCGCAGCCCCGGCACCTTGCCCGAGGCCAGGGTCTCCACCGGGTTTTGAAGCTGTTCCCGGGTCAAGCCGGTGAGGGCTTGGGCCGTCCGGGGGCCGACCACCGTCACCGCCTCCCCGGAAACCGGGTCCCGGAGGGTGTTGCCCGTGTCCCGGAGGGCCAGGAGTCGGACCTGGCGGCCCCGGTGTCGCAGCTCCAGGGGCAGATACTTGGGACCATTCAGGCCGGGAAGTCCTGTCCGGCACAGGAGCAGCAATCCCGCCGCGCCCAACAAGGGCGAGAGCAGGGAGCCGTTTCCCAGGCCCATGGCAATGCCGCCCAAGGCCATGCTCAGGATCACGAACACCGCCGTCTTGGCGGCGGCCTCCCGGCACAGCCCAAAGGCCAGCGCACCCATGCACCCCAGGCTCACCAGATTCCAGGGAAGCCCAGCAAGAAAGGCAAAGCCCGGCAGCAAACACATCCCCCCGTACACCCCGCCCACGGCGGCGGCCAGGGCCGCCCGGGCCGCGCCCGGAGGGCTGCCGGTGAGCCGGTTGGTCCCCAGCAGGAGCAGAAAGTCCACCACAAAATTCAGTCCCATCACAAGATCCAGGTAAACGGTCATGCCCTTCCCCCTCTCGCTTCGGTACCCAAAGTATAACCTGTCCCGGGAAAGAAGTCCGTCGCAACCCAAAGCCCCATCCGGGCAAAGAATCGGCCCGTCCTCCCCCGGCCCTCCAGATTGAAAACACAAAACCAAAAAAGCGGGAGCCGATTCCATCAGCTCCCGCTCGTTTCTGTCGAGGAATTTTCCTGCCGGGCCACCGCCCGGATATTTTTCTCCGCCTTGAACCGGGGCACCATTACTTCCCGGCCGCAGGTCTGGCAGACCAGCCGGAAGTCCGCCCCGGTACGGGTGACCTTCCACAGCTTGCCCCCGCAGGGGTGAGCCTTCTTCATGGTCAGAATGTCTCCTACCCGGATATCCATAAGCGCCTCCTAGCCTTTCTTTTTGATCTCCTCCCAGTACCGCTTGGCCGCCTGCTCCACCTTGTTGGGGCCATATTCATAGTAATGCGTCCCCACCAGGTCGTCGGGCAGGTACTGCTGGGCCACCCAGTGGCCCGGGAAGGCGTGGGGATAGAGATAGCCCTGTTCCCGCTCCATGGTGTAGGTATCGGCGTGGACGTTCTGCAAGTGCCGGGGGAAGTCCCCGCCCCTGCCCTTTCGGATGTCCCGGACCGCCGCCTCGATGGCCTCGTTGCCGGAGTTGGATTTGGGGGCTGTGGCCATCAGCACCGCCGCGTCCGCCAGGGGGATCTGGGCCTCGGGCATGCCCACCATCAGGGCAATATCCAC
>CANQQU010000073.1 GCA_947626085.1 uncultured Oscillospiraceae bacterium | reverse complement strand
GAACAGGCGAAGAAAAAGATCAGGCATAAAGACTCCTTTTCTCGTTCGTCCGCCCTTGGCGGACAGAGGAAGGCGGCGGGGGCTTCTACTCTTGGTAGAGGCCCCGATTCTACTCTCCGGCGAGGAGAATCCCCTGATTCTACCAATCAAAGGGTGACATTCGCCGTAAAAAGAAGTATGATTTTCATAGGGCCGCCGGGTATTACCTTCTATTATACGCAGACCCGGGGCGAATGTAAAGTATTATTTGGAGGCGATCATATATGACGAATTTCGACATTCTTACCGATTCGGCCAGCGACCTGCCGGAGGAGCTTCACGGGGAGCTGGGGATTCAGGTGCTGCCCCTGACGGTCCGGTTCCGGGGGCAGGAATTTGAGGATTATAATAATGATAAACTTAAGACCTTCTTCGACGCCCTGCGGGCCGGGGAGGAGGCCAGTACCGCGGCGGTCAATCCCCAGCGGTGGGCCGCGGCCATGGAGCCGTCCCTGGCGGCGGGCCGGGACCTGCTGGTGATCGCCTTCTCCTCGGGCCTCAGCACCACCTACCAGGCGGCGGAGCTGGCGAAAACCGAGCTGGCCGAAAAGTACCCGGACCGGAAGATCCGGGTGGTGGACAGCCTGTGCGCCTCCCTGGGGGAGGGGCTGCTGGTGTGGTACGCCTGCAAGAAGCGGGACCAGGGCCTTTCCTTAGACGAGCTGGCGGACTGGGTGGAGCGGGAAAAATTCCACCTGTGCCACTGGTTCACCGTGGACGATCTGATGTACCTAAAGCGGGGCGGCCGGGTCAGCGCCGCCACGGCGCTGCTTGGCACCATGCTGCAAATCAAGCCGGTGCTCCATGTGGACAACGAGGGGCATCTCATTAATATGTCCAAGGCCCGGGGCCGGAAGGCCTCCATCCAGGCCCTGGCGGCCAAGGCCAAGGAGCTGGCCCTCCCTGGGGAGAACGAGACGGTGTTCATCTGCCACGGGGACTGCCGGGAGGACGCGGAGTACCTGGCCGGCCTGGCCCGGGAGCAGCTGGGGGCCAAAAACGTGTTGATCGGCTATGTGGGTGCGGTGATCGGCTCCCATTCCGGCCCCGGCACCCTGGCCCTGTTCTTCCTGGGGAAAAACAGATAAAGCCGGGAAAAGGACGTCTTTTCCCCCGGCAAAAACCGGGCCCAACGGAATATTTCGCCGCCGCCAAGGGAGAAAACGGGATTTCCCCTGGCGGCGGGATTTTGTATGTGTCCGCCAGGCACGGACACATTAAAAAAAGTGTGTTTTGCCCCTCGGTATATTTCACAACAAGGAAAAAGGGATTGGGGGTTATTTTGGCCAATTAGCGGTTTTTTTCAAAACTTCTTAATAAACTCTTGAAAAATGGAAAACAGTTGTGTTAAAATAGGCGCACACCGGAGCCGTAATGTCTTCGGCCGGTGTCATTGCCAAGCTATGTTGCGCGCTTGCGTCCTCAAGCACGACAAGCATAGGAAATTTTAAGGAGGTAATCAGATGAAAAAGACACTCGCACTGCTTCTGGCTGTTGTGATGCTCCTTGGCGTTCTGGCGGGCTGCGGCCCTCAGGGCAACACGGAATCCACCGGCGGCTCTGAAAGCACCAACCCGCCTGATGGCACCCAGGGCACTGGGGAAGCCACTGAGGCCCCGACCACCGAGGCGACCCTCGGCACCATCGTTGGTGTCGCCGGTGAGTACACCTACCGGACCAGCGTCAGCACCATGCCGGCCAACTGGAACCCCCATGTGTACCAGACCTCCGATGACGCCGTCCCTCTGGACTACATCACCGACTCCCTGTACACCCTGGTGTTCAACGACGAGCTGCATCCTGCCGCGGACGCCAGCAAGGCTCCCTATGAGAGCTACACCATCGTTCCTTCCATGGCGGCCGACTTCCCCGTGGATGTGACCGAGGCCGTCAAGGCTGAGCATCCCGAGTTTGGCATTCCCGAAAACGCCACTTCCATGCGCGCCTGGCAGGTCACCCTGCGGGACGACCTGAAGTGGGAAGATGGCACCCCCATCGTCGCTCAGGACTTTGTGGACTCCCTGGAGCGGGTTCTGCGCCCCGAGCTGCTGAACTACCGCGCTGCCGACAACTACACCGGTTCTTACGTTCTCGTCAATGCCAAGGAGTACAGCCTCCAGGGCAAGCTGGATATCACCGATAACGGCATTGAGCTGATCCCCATCGAAGAGATGACCAAGAATGAAGAAGGCCAGTACACCACTGCCGACGGCAAGCTGGTTTACATCGGCCTGACTGTCGGCCTGGATTGGTGCAACGGCAATTCCCTGCAGGCTTACGTTGAGGCCTACGGCGATCAGTACTTCGGCCTGGAGCACTGGGACGAGCTGCTGGCTATGGCCGATGATCAGGGCCTTGTTCCCTGCACCGACGATACCCTGGCCCTCCTCGCCACTGTTACCACCACCGTCGAAGCTTGGGGCGAGACCGAGGATGACCTCCTCAACTACCTGGTGATCGCCAACTTCCGTTACGAGGACAACTACTCCTTCGATAACGTGGGCCTGTTCGCCACCGATGACCACACGCTGACCTTCGTCTTCAAGAACCCCCTGGACGGCTTCTACCTGATGATCTACGGCATGTCCACCAGCTACCTGGTGAAGACCGACCTATACGACTCCCTGCTGAAGGAGACCGAGACCGCTAAAGGTACTGTTTGGTCCAGCACCTACAACACTAGCATCGAGACCTCTCCCTCCTACGGCCCCTACAAGATCAGCCAGTTCCAGACCGACAAGTCCATGCACTTCGTGAAGAACGAAAACTGGCAGGGCTGGAACAACGATTCCTACTACTATGTTGACCCCGAGGACGGCCAGACCTACCAGATGTACCAGACCACCGACATCGACATCCAGTACATCAAGGAGTCTGAGACTCGGAAGCAGATGTTCCTGGCCGGCCAGCTGCTGAGCTACGGCATGCAGTCCACCGACTTTGACCAGTACCGGAACTCCAGCCGTTACTACGCCAGCCCCGCTGAGACCATCTTCTTCCTGATCGTCAACGGCAACGGCGCGATGCTGGATGAGCGTGAAACCCACGCCGACTTTGACGCCACCACCACCGACGTGCAGATGCAGCAGATCCTGGCCTTCCGTCAGGCCCTGGCCATCTCCGTGCCTCGTGAGGAAATGGCTGCTACCGTATCTCCTCAGCGTTCTGGCGGCTACGCCATGCTGGGCAACACCTACATCTATGACCCCGATACCGTAGCCTACTACCGCGAAACTGACGAGGCCAAGCAGGTCCTGTGCGACTTCTACTCCATCGATGTCGCTGACTACAACGGCGATCTGGACGCCGCTGTGGACGCCATCACCGGTTACGATCCTGAGACTGCCGCGGAGCTGTTCCAGCAAGCTTACGAGGAAGGCCTGGAGAAGGGCTACATCACCGATAACGACGGCGACGGCAAGTCCGACCAGACCGTGACCATGATCTACGCCATGTCCAGCGAGATAAACGACTTCCTCCGCAAGACGATTAACTTCCTGAACGAGTCCATCAACAAGTCTGCCGCAGGCAGCGGCCTCGAGGGCAAGATCGAGATCGTTCCCTCCAGCCCTGTGGGCAACAACTGGCCCGAGGAGCTTCGTGCCGGTACCATGGACACCGAGCTGGCCGGTTGGTCCGGCTCCGTGGTGGATCCCTTCCACATGGCCGACACCTGGACCAATCCTGACGACGCCTACTGGACCTGGTGGAATCCCAGCGCCATCGACATGACGTTGACCATCGATGGTGAGGAGATCACCATGAGCGTCCGCGACTGGGCTCTGTGCCTGAACTCCACCGATATGACCATTGGCGGCAAGACCTACAACTTCGGCTACAACATGACCTCCCCTGAAAACCGTCTGAAGATCCTGGCTGCCATTGAGGGCCAGGTGCTGGGCGCTTACGTTGCCCTGCCCATCATGGCGGATGGCAGCGGCGCGCTGCTGAGCCACCAGGTGGACTACATCGTGGAAGACTACGTTCCCATGATGGGCCGCGGCGGCATCGCCTACATGAAGTACAACTACGACGACTCCGAGTGGTTCGACTATGTCGCTTCTCAGGGCGGCATCCTGAACTACGCCTAATCGCTCCGGCTGTCCTTCCCCGCAGATTTCCCAGGCGCTACACCTGTAAATCTGTAAGTCCCTAATGCAAACCGTAGCAGGGGCTTAGCCCCTGCTACGGTCCTTTTTTACCAAAATGTCCACCTGCCGTGGATTTGTGTGCGGAGCGGCCCTTGCCGCCAGACGTCTTGCGGCGAGGTCCGCTCCACAGCGCAAGTATTCCCGCGAATTTTAGCAGAAAGGGAGAGATGTGTATGTTCAAATACGCTCTGCAAAGAACCGCGTACATGATCCTGGTGCTGTTCATCATCACGCTGATCTGCTTTGTGCTGATTCGGATGCTGCCGCTGCCCGCTCTGGGCCCGGAGGATCCCCACGCCCAGGTGATCGAGATGCGCCGGGAGGCCATGGGCTATAACGAGCCCTATTTGGTCCAGTTCTGGATCTTCCTGAAGAATATCTTCACCAAGTGGGACTGGGGCCTTTCCGAAAAGCTCTACATCGGCCAGGATGTGTGGCAGATCTTTCTGAACAAGCTGCCGGCCACCATGGTGGTGAACCTGTACTCCATCATCTGGACCATCCCCATCGGCATTGCCCTGGGCGTGTTCGCCGCCCTGAAGAAAAATACCTGGATCGACTACACCATTTCCACGCTGACCATGGTGGTCATTTCGGTGCCCTCCTTCGTCTACGCCTTTTTGGTGCAGTATATCTTCTGCTTTAAGCTCCGGTGGTTCCCCTTCGTCATGAAGGGCGGCACCGACTGGTTCAGCTGGGATATGTTTGTGTCCATGGTGCCGGCGATCCTTTCCCTGTCCTTCGGCGTGATCGCGGGCTTCACCCGGACCACCCGTGCCGAGCTGACCGAGGTCTTGACCAGCGAGTTCATGCTCCTGGCCCGGACCAAGGGCCTGACCAAGGCCCAGGCCACCGTCCGCCACGCCCTGCGGAACTGCTTCGTGGTGGTGGTCCCCGGGATCTTCGGTGAATTCATCGGCATTCTGGGCGGCTCCCTGATCATCGAGGGCATCTTCGCCATTCCCGGCGTGGGCGGCCTGACCTTGAACGCCATCAACGGGCTGGATTACAACATCTTCATGCTGTCCACCGTGTTCTACACCGCCATCGGCTTGGCGGCAGGCTTAGTGGTCGATATCAGCTACGGCTTTATCGATCCGCGGATCAGAGTGGGGTCGAAAAAATGAGCAACGAAAATTACGAGCGCATCCCCGCGGAAAAATTCGCGTTTGTCCAGGAGGACAAGAAGCTGCGGGACAAAGCCCTGGAGACCAAGGCGCGGGGCTTCTTCGCGGACGCCATGCTCCGGTTCAGCAAGAACAAATCCTCCGTGATCGCGGCATACATTCTGCTGTTTTTGATTCTGTTTTCCATTGTCTCCCCCATCCTTTCCCCGTATAACGTGCGGGACACCGACCGGCGGTACATCAACTTCCCGGAATTTGTCCCGGCCATCGCCGATATGAAGCTGGGCTTCCTGGACGGCGCCCGGACCATGGACAGCCAGAGCGACAACGCCATGCTGTTCTGGCGGGGCATCGCCGAGGAGACCGGCCGGGACCCGGTGATCGATACCCTGGACACCCATGAGACCGTGGTGAAGCGCCGGGGCAAGGAGATCACCACCTATTCCTACGATATCGAAGTGAATATGTACTACTCCATCGGCGTGGTCTACAAAACCTTCAGCTACGCCGAGTACCAGGCCCTCCAGGATTGGCAGAACGAGACCGGCATCCAGGCGATCCGGCCCTACGTCAACCCGGAGGATATCAGCGGCATCAAGGACAACGCCAACATCTGGTACAAGGTGGACAGCAAGGGCGTTGCCGAGCTGGACGAGAACGGCAACTTCATCCCCGCCTACGCCACCGACCCGTCCAAGGCCGGCGCGGAGTACAACTCCATCCGCATCCCCGGCGATGACGGCAGCTACGTCTACTCCACCGCCAAGTCCGGCTCCGTCCAGTGCCGGATCGACTACTACAACTATTATCAGTACCTCAACGGACGGGAGCCCACCTTCGTGTTCGGCACCAACGTCATGGGCATGGACCTGTTCTGCGGCATCGGTATCGGCGCCCGGTTCTCCCTGCTCTTCGCCGTTCTGGTCTCCGCCATCAACCTGACCATCGGCGCGTTCTACGGCGCCGCTCAGGGCTACTACGGCGGCATGGTGGATATGACTCTGGACCGGATCTCCGACATCCTCTCCGGCGTGCCCTTCGTGGTGGTCACTACCCTGTTCCAGCTGCACCTGGCCCAAAAGGTGGGCGTTGTAGGATCCTTCCTGTTCGCCTTCGTGCTGACGGGCTGGATCGGCATGGCGGCCCTGACCCGGCGGCAGTTCTACCGGTTCAAGGGTCAGGAATTTATCCTGGCGGCCCGGACCCTGGGCGCCTCTGATGGGCGGCTGATGTTCAAGCACATCTTCCCCAACGCCATCGGCTCCATCATCACCAGCTGCGCCCTGGTGATCCCCGGCGTCATCAGCTCCGAGACCTCCATGACCTACCTGGGCATCGTGGATCTGAGCGACTTCGCCGGCACCACCATCGGCACCCTGCTGAGCCAGGGCAACGGCGCAGCAACCACCGCCCCCCATGCCATGCTGTGGCCCAGCCTGTTCCTGGGTTTGCTGATGATCTCCTTCAACCTCTTCGGCAACGGCCTGCGGGACGCCTTTAACCCGACTACGAGAGGAGTGGACGACTGATGGAAACCAAACTGCAAGTAAAGGACCTTCGGATCTCCTTCCGCACCAGCAACGGCAAGGTCCAGGCCGTCCGCGGCATCAACTTTGACCTGGAGAAGGGCGAGACCCTGGCCATCGTGGGCGAGTCCGGCTCCGGCAAGTCCGTTACCAGCCGGGCCATCCTGGGCATTCTGGCGGGCAACGCCATCGTGGAGTCCGGCGAGATCATCTACGACGGCAAGGACCTGCTGAAGATCTCCGAGGAGGATTTCCACAAGATCCGTGGCGACAAGATCGCCATGATCTTCCAGGACCCCATGTCCAGCCTGAACCCCATCGTGCGGATCGGCAAGCAGCTCACCGAGGCCATGATCCTCAAGGGCAAGACCCGCCAGCGGGAGAGCAGGAAGGCCTTCAACACCTATCTGAAGAACCTGAATACCGCCATGATCGCCGCCATTGCCAACGGCGACAGCGCCAAGGCCGCCCAGCTGACCCAAAATTGTAAGAATTTCGACAAATTCGAGTTTAAGCACACCGAATTGGAGGCCGCCTACAATACGGCCCATGAGGCGGCGGTGGAGGCCCTGGAGGATCTGGAGGAGATCACCTTCCAGATGGAAAAGAACGCCGTGAAGGACGTGGCCAGCATCATCCAGGACATCTCCAAGCGTTCCAAGGCCTCCGTCCATGAGTATGTGGTCAAGGAGAAGGGGGACCGGATCAAGTCCCTGGCCGCCGCCCTGCCCGGGCAGTACCGGAAGGCCAAGCGGAAGAACGACTACTCCCAGATCCTGCCCACCATGTACGAAATTCGGGACATTCTCAAGGAGGCCCTGGA
>CANQQU010000072.1 GCA_947626085.1 uncultured Oscillospiraceae bacterium | reverse complement strand
CGAACGGATGCCCCGACTTGATCTCTATTATTTATTGCATTTTTCCTCTACCCCAACTATTGACATAGAACCAAAAACTTATGGCGATGAGGAACAATGCGAAAGACGGCCCTCATCTAACCTTTGATTCTGGATAATAAAATTCGTATCAAAAACGAAAGCCGGTTTCTCTGTCATAAACAGTCCACCGTGTGTAAATTCTTCAGTTGTTCCCGTATCGCAATCGTCTCCTCCAGCAGTCCTACCACATTTTCAATATGGGTAAAGGAATCTACCGTGAGCGCCGCGCCTTTATGCTCCTTGAACCACTTGTCCAGCACCTTATACCCGCCGATCTGGTAATTCCAGACCGCTTCGGGGATGCCGGTAATGCGTTTCTTTGCGTTCAGCTGGAGGGCTCCGTCTTTGTACTTAATGGCTCCGATTTCCATATCTTCGGGCGTATTCGGCTCCAGCGTAAGCTCCGCGGGCACCTTCACCTGCATGAGATGCAGCTTGCGCAGACGCTCCCCGGCGGCGATATAAGAGCGGTACAGTTCCTCGCTCACAAAGAACGCGTCTTTGTCCTCCATAGCTTCCGGATCATTGACGACCGGTACGCGGGGAAAATCTCTGCGTAAAAATTCCGCGTATTTTTCGCAATAAATTGGATCATGCAGGATGCCGTACACATAGTCAAACACTTCAATGGGCGTAGGTTTTACGGAAAGATACTGCGTCAACGCATTGTAAGAATCCTCGTCCAGATTTGCAGTCCAGCTTTCTCCGTCCAGCGCGGACTCCGCATGAAGATACAGCGGCGCGATATAGGCTCTTTCGCAGGATGCGGCAAACAACCGATTATCCGCAATATACTGCGTCACAAAGGGCGGGGAGTAAAGGCCGGATGGCTTGCAGAACACAATGCCGATGTTCCTTCCGATGGGGCTGGTGGGGTTCGCCAACAGATGACCCATGGTGGCCTTTTCACGCGGCCAAAGCATCCACCCGCATGAGGTTCCAGAATAATAGGTCCAACGGTTATCAAACGGACGAAATGTGATAGGTGTTATAACTCCGTCAGATAAGACATCATTTTGAATTTTCTCAAACGTCTGTCCACGGCCAAATTTGCCCCATAGGCCCAGCACTTCCTTTTCGCCGGTCGCATGACGTACCAGGTCCAGCCTTTTTTCCAATTCTTTTCTAGTCGGTGCAATCGCAGCCTTATCGTTGCCGGTGACAACGCCTGTCACATTGGTGGGAAACAGCTTGTACAGGCTGATACCTTTTTCGTATGCGTTCTTACCTTGGTTGCTAAACGGAAAAAAGTAGGCCATTTTGGGGTCTATGGACAATTCCGCAAAGTGAAAGTCTCCCCGTTCCAGTGCTTCCAGCTTTTCTGTGCGGGTTCCCCAAACATCCGTATAGTAGACCTTTGCCCAAGTCGCTTTTTGCGTTGTCTTAACGCCAATGAACAATGCGATACCCTGTGTGATATCAAAAATGTTCTCGTTCTTTTTTCCCTCCGGCGGGAAGTCCTTTTTACTTGCCCGCCCGTGAAGATTGACGATATAGATTTTATCGAAGGTTCTCAGCAGACTTCCCCGCATTCCCCGGAAGGTATGGTTATCCAGGTAGCCGTTGTTGGTGACAAAGGCAAGCACACCCTCCTTGCTCTTGTTGATGATCTGTTCCGAAAAGCGGAAAAATTTCACATAATCGTCGTTGAGCCAGTGTTTTTGCTCGCCAAAATCCGTTACACCGTCAGTTTCCGTCTTATAGGCCGAAATGTCGTAGGGATTTGTGGAGGCGGCAAGATACGGCGGGTTCCCAATGATGACCTTGATCGGACGGCGAGTCTTCCAGGTATCGGCGTGATAGGCCTCGTCGGTGATCGCGGCGGAAAAATCGAAAAAGGTGATCTGGTCGCCCCGTTCTACTTCCGAGGCCGGAGGCGCTAGGGTGTTGGTCAGGAAAATGTTGGTTTTTATCGGAGCATCGGCCGGACGGCCCAGCGTCTCGTCGATGGTGCGCCGGATTTTCAGGTGCGCCACGACGTAGCTGGTCATCATGATCTCAAAGCCGATCAAGCGGGAGAGCAGGCCGTTTTCGTTTTGGATGTAGTCTGGGTAAAACGCCTCCCGGGCGCCGGAGAAATAAGTCTTTTTTACATACCGAATGATCTCGGAGCCAAAGGAGCCTGTCCCGCAGGCAGGGTCCAATATTGCCACCCGCGGCACAGATATTTCTTTGCTTTGAACCCATTTTTTCTTAGCAATTTGATAAGGCTCACAGGGTACAGTCGCCGTGACCTGCTCGTTATTTGATAATCCGCCCTCAATTTCAAAATCGTCCACCAGAATCCGATCCACAGCGGAAACTAGATATCTCACCGCTGGCCCGGGCGTGTAGAACACACCCAAAGCCTTGCGAAGCTCGGGATCGTAATTGGTCAGAAACTCCTCATAAAAGTGGATGATGGTGTCCTTATGCTCTGCACTGTCCAGCAGCGCGGAGATATTGCACATACGGTACAACGTACACAGCTTGTCGATGACTTTTTCCAGCGTTGGGTGTTTCTTGCCGGTTCCCGCAATGTGCATAAAGAACTGCTTGAGCAGCTCGGACTCCTCCTGTAAGTACTTGATGGCCTCGTAGCGGTCGAAGGTATCCGGCGTGGTGTCATTATACCGGGCGATAAACAGTCCGTACACGATGGTCTGGGCGTACATATCCGCAAATTCACGGGTGTTCATGAGAGGCCGAAGATCGGACTTGATTTTGCTGTAGAGACCGTAAAGCTCCGGAAACATCGGTAGACGTTTTTGACTGTCAGTCACCAGGGGCTGCCCGTTTTCGCCTGATTTTAGAATGCCGGTAATGATGCTGCGAATGGTCCGTGCGTGCATGGCCATATACTCTGCCAGCTTGCTGGAGGACTTGATCTGCGTAGGGTCTCTGAGAAGAAAATCCTTGACCAGGCTGATGAAAAGCTCCACATTTTCTTTCAAGAGCACCGGCTTGTTATCCACAAGCTCCATCAGTTTCAAACCGGTATACATTTTCCCATCGCCAGCGTGCCAAAAGCGCCATTCCAGATTGTCAGTCAAAATGGCGTTCCCGTATTTTTCCGCTTCCGTTTTGATTTGACCCAGTGCCCGCTGATCGATGCCGCCGATCTTCTTGACCTCAATGCCCGCGAACGGCTCCATTTCCGCCACTTCGTCATCATGATGCCATAGCTTGATATCGATGTTTTCGCCAGTTTGCCCCCGCCGTTCTCCGGACATATCCCTGGCTGCGCATTCAAACGCCGAAAACAGCGCAATGATCGGTGCATTATAAGAAGATTCAACATTTCCAAGACGATATGCCTGACAAACCGCATTATAGTAAGTCGCTACCGCTTCGGTAATCTTTTGCTGTTCCATAAGTTGTCATCCCATTTCTTTAATAGCCCAAGAGCATATCGGCCTAATACATCGAAATATTCATCTGCTCTCCGAAGCTAATTCAGCTTGTATTCTTGTGATTACATTATACTTGAAGCCCAATATAAAAAGCAAGTAATTTTTGCCGAATTGCCCAGAAGTTTATCGTAGTCCGACGAACAAAAAGGAACGTTCTCCGCTGAAAAATTACCGCCCGCTATGGCGCCTATTCGACGATGATTGGGAAAAGCTTTTGGTATGGGGTCAAGAAAACCCCGTGTTCCGCTGTGTAAAACGGCAATACAATATTAATAATAAACAATGAAAATTCAACTTCGTCATCACAAAGGAGGCCACAAGGTTTCCCCGGAACACCCTGGACGAGGACAGCGTGCTGCGGCGCACCATGGAGATGAAGACCTTGGAACGAAAAAAAGCCAAGGGCCGGGAAACCGGCCCTTGAAAATTTCCACCCAAAAATGTCAAAACCTGTGTTCTTTTCCGAAAAAGAACAGGGATATTGCATTTATTTTGGGCTAAGCTATGGTTGCGGAAAAAACCGCGAACAAACGCAAAGGAGAGAAACGGTATGAAGAGCAACAGCAATCAGATCAATGTTCCCGAAGCGCGGCAGGCCATGGACAAGTTCAAGATGCAGGCTGCTTCCGAGGTTGGCGTCAACCTGAAGCAGGGCTACAACGGCGACCTGACCAGCCGGGAGGCCGGCTCCGTGGGCGGCCAGATGGTCAAGAAAATGATCGAGGCTTACGAGCAGGGGATGCAGTAAACCCCGGGCCGTGGATGACCTGTCCAAATTAGGACGGGCCGTCCATGGTACATATTCTACAGGGCCGGGCAAATTTCCTCTTGAAATTCTTTGGATCGTGTGGTACAATCAAGATACAAAAACGCACAGAGGCCCCCTCGCCGCAACGGCTGCGCCAGGCCCGGGGGATTGACAAGGGAATGGGGTGCGAGGCCCCGCGTTGACCAACACCGTATGCGCCGAGGAGATGGCCCGTTGGCGAAAGCCAGTCATTGGGGAAACCTGAGAAGGCAGGGCATCCAACCGCTGGAGGCGCGAGCCGGGAGACCTACTGATCGCGTCAGAATTTTGCCAGGGACGGTTATGGCGATCTTCGTAAGGAATCGCTATGACCGTTTTTTTGTTGCCTGCCGCGTTTCCCGGACGCCCCCCTCGCTCGGGAAATGTTGGGATTGCCAAGCCGCCCGCCCATTTTTTGAGCGGGCGGCATTTCCATGGCGGCAGGGGAGCGGGGCGCTCATTTTTGGCTGGACTTTCCCTCCGTTTCCGTGTATAATGAGAATAACGGTTTTTGGGGGGAGGAAAAAGAAAATGGAAGTCGGTTATGTGATCTTCGGGGTAGCGCTGGTGTTCGGCATCCAGCTGTTATTCTGCTGGAAGGCCAAGCGGGCCGCCGTTAAATGTATTCCTCTGTACCTGCTTCTTTTTGGGTTTTTGTACGGCGCCGGGACCTATGTGGGCCTTTTTGGTACCTATTCCTTCGGGGACATTTCGGGGAACGCGCTGGCGGGGCTGATCGTTCTGGTCTTTTTCGCCTTCTTGTCCCTGGGCGCGGCCCTAGCCTGGCTGGTCTATTGGATCGTGAGCCTGGCAAAGCGGCGGAAAGCGTGATTTTTTTAAAAGGAAAGGCGCGGCTCATGGCCGCGCCTGATCTTTGCCTGGAATGCCTGCCCTCCTTAGAAAAGGAAGAATCCGATGATCAGCAGGAGGGACAGGGCAATTCGTATAATATGGTGCTGAATGTGAAAACTGCCGCTTTTTAGGCCGTTCTGAATGGCGGCGGCGCAGATGCCCCCGCACCCCAGCAGCGCCAGAAGGACATCATAGGACTGCTTTCCAATGCCGCAGACAACGGCGGCGAGCAGGAGGGCGGAACCGGCGAGCATCCAAACGGCGGGGAAGGGCTCCTTCTCCGTTTTCATTTGATGGACCGCCGCCACCGCCGACAGGCCGCCGAAAAGAACGCTGACGATTCAAAGGCAAATGGCGATGGGCATCCTTTATTCCTCCGCTTGCGGACCGCCGTTTTCCTCCGTTCCATCCGGGAGCTGCTTGGCCTCGGCGTTGACGTAGGCCATGAACTCGTCGCCGGTGATGGTCTCCTTGACCAGCAGGAAATTGGCGATCTCGTCCAGCAGCGGGCGGTGGGACAGCAGCAGCTCCTTGGCCTCCTCATAGCAGTTCTGCAGCAGGGCCTGGGACTCCCGGTCCACCAGGGCTGCGGTCTCCTGGGAGCAGTCCATATAGCTCTGGCTTTCCAGATAGGGGTTGGAGACGCTGGCAGGGGCCATGAGGCCCAGCTTGTCATTCATGCCGTACTGGGCGATCATATTCCGGGCCAGGGCCGTGGCCCGCTGGATGTCGTTGGCGGCGCCGGTGGTTTTGACGCCGAAGACCACCTGCTCCGCCGCACGGCCGGCCACCAGGGTCCGCAGCTCGATCATCAGCTCCTCGCTGGTCTGCAGGTATTTTTCCTCCTCGGGCATCTGCATGGTGTAGCCCAAAGAGCCGGTGGTGTGGGGCACGATGGTGATCTTGGACACGGGCTGGGCGTGCTTTTGCAGGGCGGCCACCAGGGCGTGGCCCACCTCGTGATAGGCCACCAGCCGCTTTTCCGTATCGGTGAGGACGGAGTTTTTCTTCTCCGTGCCGGCGATGACCGTCTCGAAGGAGACCATCAGATCCTCCTGATTCACGGTCTGGCGGCCCTTCCGCACCGCCCGGAGGGCGGCCTCGTTGACCAGGTTGGCCAGATCCGCGCCCACAGCGCCGGCGGTGGCCTGGGCGATCTTCCGCAGGTCCACGTCCTCCGCCAGGCGGATCTTCCGGGTGTGGACCTTCAGCGTGTCCAGACGGCCCTGGAGATTGGGCCGGTCCACGATGATCCGCCGGTCGAAGCGGCCGGGACGGAGGAGGGCCTTATCCAGAATTTCAGGCCGGTTGGTGGCGGCCAGGCACACAACGCCCTTGGAGGAGTCAAAGCCGTCGATCTCGCCCAGGAGCTGGTTCAGGGTCTGCTCCTGCTCGGTGTTGCCGCCGAAGCGGGCGTCCCGGGAGCGGCCCACGGCGTCGATCTCGTCGATGAAAATAATGCAGGGGGCCACCTTCGCCGCCTGGTCGAACAGGTCCCGGACCCGGCTGGCGCCCACGCCCACGAACATCTCCACAAAGTCCGAGCCGGAGATGGAGAAGAAGGGCACGTTGGCCTCGCCGGCCACGGCTTTGGCAAGCAGGGTCTTGCCGGTGCCGGGGGACCCCACCAGCAGGACGCCCTTGGGCAGCTTGGCACCGATGTCGGTGTATTTCTGGGGGTTGTGGAGGAAATCGATGATCTCCTGGAGGGATTCCTTGGCCTCGTCCTGGCCGGCCACGTCCCGGAAGGTGACGCCGGTCCGTTTCTCCATATAGACCTTGGCCTTGCTGGAGCCAAAGCCGCCCATGAGGCCGTCGCCGCTGAGACGGCGGGTGAGCATCCGCATCATGCCGAAGATCAGGGCGATCATCAGCACGTAGTAGAGCACCAGAATGATGCCGGAGTTATCCTCCACGATCTGCTGGTCCACCGTCACGCCCATGGCGTACAGCTCCTCCGCCAGGGCCATGGCGCTGCCGCTGGGCAGGCCGGTGAAGCAGGCCCGCTGCTCGGCGGCGGGCTTGGCGGCCTCCTCCTTGGTCAGATAGACGATCCGGTCCGCTCGGATCTCTACCTCGGCCAGCTCGTTGTTCTCCATGGCGGCCAGAAATTCGGAGTAGGTGGTTTTGGTATACTGGCTGTTGATGACTGCGTTGACCACGGAGCTGATGAGCAGCACCAGCACCACAGTGACGATCAGGGCCACCCAGAGATTACCCTTGGGACGCTTGTCCTCGGGCTTATTGTCCTGGGGCGGTTGATTTCGATTGGGGTCCATTTGTAACGCCTCCTTGGCAGCGGGAATCCATATCTGGGATCACCGGCCCGGCAGGGCCGGAGAAATTCTGATTTTTCCATAGGATTGCCGGATCAAGGGTATTATAACACAATCTTGCACATAGTGCAATGAAGGATTTCCAAAAAGCGGGTGAATTTTCTGTTAAATTGCCCATTCTACATGAGGAAATGTCCTTCCCGCGAAAAAAAGAAGTTGTCCCGGGGAGAAAAATCTGATATAATAAGGATTAGGATCGCACACGGGAGATGAGACCATGAAAAATCCACGCCGGGCTGCCCCCCGGGAAACGCCCCGGGAGGAAGACAAGGGCATTTTGGAGGGACGAAACGCCGTTACCGAGGCGCTGAAAAGCGGCCGGCCCATTGACAAGGTGTTCCTGGCCTCCGGGGAGACCGACGCCGCCTTGCAGCATCTGGCGGCCCAGGCAAGAGAGGCCGGGGCGGTGGTGGTGACGGTGGACCGGCGGAAGCTGGACGCCATGAGCCAGACCCACGCCCACCAGGGCGTCATCGCCCAGGCCGCCGCCCGGGCCTACGC
>CANQQU010000071.1 GCA_947626085.1 uncultured Oscillospiraceae bacterium | reverse complement strand
TTCATTGTCGGGAACAGCAGCACGTCCCGGATGGAGGGGCTGTCGGTCAGGAGCATGACCAGCCGGTCCACGCCGAAGCCCAGGCCGCCGGTGGGAGGCAGGCCATACTCCAGGGCAGTGACGTAGTCATAGTCCACCTGGGCCCGGCTGGCCGGGTCGAGGCTCTTGCGCTGGGCCACCTGCTTTTCAAACCGGGCCTTCTGGTCGATGGGGTCGTTGAGCTCGGAGAAGGCGTTGCCCATCTCCGTTGCGTTGATGAAATACTCGAACCGCTCGGTATAGGCCGGGTTGCTGGGCTTCCGCTTGGCCAGGGGGCTGGTCTCCACCGGGTAGTCGTAAATAAAGGTGGGCTGGATCAGCTTCTCCTCCACAAAAGCGTCGAAAAACTCCGCCAAAATGGCGCCCTTGGTGGGTACCTCCGGCAGGGGGACCTGATGGGCCTTTGCCAGGGCCACGGCCTCGTCGTCGCTTTGCACCTGGTCGAAGTCCACGCCGGAATACCTCTTCACCGCCTCCACCATGGTCATCCGCTCCCAGTGGGACAGATCGATCTCCTGACCCTGGTAGGTGATTTGCAGAGTACCGCAGACCTTCTGGGCCACGGTCTTCATCAGCTCCTCCACCAGATCCATCATGCCGTGGTAGTCGGTGTAGGCCTGGTAGAGCTCGATGGAGGTGAACTCCGGGTTGTGTTTGGGGTCCATGCCCTCGTTGCGGAAGATGCGGCCCAGTCCATGCCGCCCACCACCAGCCGCTTCAGGTACAGCTCCGTCTCAATGCGCAGGACCATGTCCATGTCCAGGGTATTGTGATGGGTCACGAAGGGCCGGGCGGAAGCGCCGATCTCAAAGGGGGTCAAAATGGGGGTGTCCACCTCCAGGAAGCCCTTCCCATCCAGGAAGGACCGAAGCTCCCGCAGGATCTGGCTGCGCTTGGCGAAGGTCTCCTTCACCTCGGGGTTGACGATCAGGTCCACATACCGCTGACGGTAGCGGATCTCCCGGTCGGTCAGGCCGTGGAATTTTTCCGGCAGGGGCAGCAGGGACTTGCTAAGAAGCGTCGCCTCCTGCACCCGGAGGGAGATCTCCCCCCGCTGGGTGCGGAAAACCGGACCGGTCACGCCCACGATGTCTCCGATGTCGTACTTTTTGAACCGCTGGAAGGAGGTCTCCTCCATCTCGTCGATCTTCACATAGAGCTGGATGCGGCCGGCGTTGTCCTGTAAATCGCAGAAAAGCACCTTGCCCATGCCCCGCTTGCTCATGATCCGGCCCGCCAGAGAGAAGGTCTGCCCCTCCAAATCGTCAAAACGCTCCTTGATCTGGGCAGAGGTGGCGTTCACGTCGAATTTTGTCTGATGAAACGGGTCCATTCCCTCGGCGCGGAGGGCCTCCAGCTTCTCCCGGCGGACCTGCATCTGGTCGGCAAGGGGCAGCTCGGACTGGGGTGTAAACTTTGCCATAACTCAGCCCTCACGGGTGACGGAGAGGACCTTCATATCAAAGGCCCCCGAGGGAGCGTTGACGGTGAAGGTCTCCCCCACGGCCTTGCCCACGATGGCCCGGCCAAAGGGAGAGTCGTCGGACAGCTTGTGTTCCATGGGATTGGCCTCCTGGGAGCCGGTGATCCGATACTCGGTCTCGATGCCCGTTTCCACGTCCAGGACCGTGACGGTGCAGCCCAGGCCCACCCGTCCGTTGGCCTCGTTCTCGTCCTCGATGATCACGGCGTGGGACAGAATGTCCTCGATCTCCGCGATCCGGCCATAGAGCTTGGCCTGCTCGTTTTTCGCGGCGTCGTACTCGGAGTTTTCAGACAGGTCGCCGTAGGACCGGGCCTCGGCGATCATGGCCGCCACCTCCCGCTCCCGGGTGGTCTTGAGGTAGTTCAGTTCCTTTTCCAAATCCGCCAGACGCAGACTGGTGATCTTATATTCCTTTGCCATAGTGGGCGCCTCCATACATTTTATAGATTGATAGCTTCCACATTATAGTGGATTTTTGCCGGGCAGTCAAGGGATTTTCCAATATTTCCGGCTATTTCAGCGCATCGATAGCGGCCTGGATCTGGGGGTCCTCCTCTGCCGGGAGGGTGCCCTGGGCGATCTGGGCGGCGGTATCGGCGTCCACCTCCGCCGCCACGTCGGGAACCAGGCCCCCCGCCTCCGCCAGACTCACCCCGCCGGGGGTGTAATACTTGCCCACGGACAGGCCGATGGCGGAGCCGTCGGCAAAGGCATAGGTCCGCTGGAAATAGCCCTTGCCGCAGGTGGGCTGGCCCACCACCACGGCGGCGTCGTACTCGGACAGTACGGCGGCGAAAAATTCAGCGGCGGAATAGGATTCCCCGTTCACCAGCACCGCCATGGGCACGTCCACGCATTTTGCGTCCGAGGTATACACCTCCTCCTGGCCGGTGTACTCCACACTGCGGAACACCGGCCCCTCCGGCAGCAAATAGTCCGCCAGCTCCACCAGCTCGGAGACATAGCCCCCGGGGTTGTTCCGCACGTCGAAGATCAGCTTTTCCGCCCCCTGGGACAGCAGGTCCTCAATGGCGGCCTTGGTCTCGTCGGCACAGCGGCTGTCAAAATTCACGATCCGGACCAGACCGATATTCCCCTCCAGCATGGTGCCGGTGGCCACGGCGGTCTGAATGCTCCGGCGGGTCACGGAAAAGGTCAGGCTGCTCCCCTGCCGGTCCACCACGATCTCCACCTGGGTGCCCACCTGGCCGCGGATCAGGCCCCTGGCCTCCTCCGCCGTGAGCTGGGCGGTGGACTGACCCTCAATGGATGTGATCACATCCCCGGGCAGGATCCCCGCCTCCTCCGCCGGACCCCCGGCGGTGACCTCCAGCACGTCGAAGCCCACGCCCGCCCGCTGCCGAATGGTAATGCCCACGCCCACATAGGCGTTATTCTGATTCTCCAAGTGGGCGGTGTATGCCTCCGCCGTCAGATAGTAGCTCCAGCGGTCCCCCAGACTGTTGACCATGGCCTGGGCGGCGGCGTCCTCCATGGCCTTGGCGTCCGCCTCCCCGATAAAGCGCTCCAGGATCAGCTGCTTCATGGCCTCCAGCTTGCTCTGTTCGCTTCCCTTGGGGTAGGCGGTCCCCGCCAGGACGCTGACCAGCACCAGCACCACCGCCAGCGCCCCGATCAGGCACAGATAGGCGATTCGCTCCAGGTTGGCGCTTTTTTTCAGCTTCCGGCACTGTTCCTCCAGCTCCCGGACCCGGGAGGGCGCTTCCTCGATTTTCGTTTCTTCGGTCATTGCAGAACACCCCTCAAAAAATGATTTCCCCGCAGCCCCATGGGGCCGCGGGGAATCCTCAACCGCCGATATAATCCATGGGATTGACGGCCTCGCCGTTATAGTACACGCTGAAATGGAGATGGGGCCCGGTGGAGAGCCCTGTGGACCCCACATATCCGATGATTTGCCCCGCCAGCACATAGTCTCCCTTGGAAACCACATAGTAGGTCATATGCATATACCCGGAGGAATAGCCGCCGCCATGGTTGATCACCACATAGTTGCCGGATTCGCTGTCGCTTTCCGCCACAGTGACCACGCCGCTGCGGCTGGCATAGATGGGGTCTCCCTGGTCCGCGTCCAGGTCCACCCCCCGGTGCATCCGGTAGTAGCCCAAGATGGGGTGCAGCCGCATGCCGAAGGGACTGACCACATAGATAAAGTCCAGGGGTGGAAGCCAGGTGCCGTCCCCGCCGGTGCCGTAGCTGGCGGCGTTGGACTCGGGCTTGGGCTGCCGGGCCAGCCATTCCAGGTACTCCCGGTCCTTGGCGGCGTCGTACTCCGCCTCCTGCTCGGCGATCTGCCGCAGAAGCTCGTCTTCGGCGTCCTCGGCCTGCTCCAGCAGCTCCAAAAAATCCTCATGCCGGGCCCGGAGGGAGTCCAGCATTTCGTCCGCCGCCGCTCGCTTCTCCGTCAGCTCCGCCTGGGCCGATTCCAAGGAGGTCCGGGTCTCGGCCATCTGGTCCCGCTCCGCTTCCAGCTCCTCCCGAGCGGAGAGGACCTGCTCGGCGGCCTCCCGCATCTGCTCCAGGCGCCGCTGGTCCGCCGCCGCGATCTCCTGGATCATGTTGATCCGGTCCAGCAGATCCGAAAAGCTGTTGGCTCTAAACAGAACGGACCAATAGGATACCGCGCCGTTTTCCTCCATGGCCCGGATCCGTTCCCGGTTTTTTTCATTCAGCTCCTCGACCCGGGCCTGGGCCGCGTCCAGCTGCTCCTGCTTGTCCGCGATCAGCACGGCGTAGGCCGAAAGCCGCTGGTTGATATTTTCAATTTGGGCATACAGCAGGTTCACCTGCTGGTCGATCACATATTTTTGCTCCACGACCTGCTGCATTTCCGACATATTGTCAGAAATCTGGGCCTCCAGGGCCGCCATTTGGGCGGAGAGCTCGTCGGACTGGGCTTCCAGTTCGTCGATCTGCTCCCGGATCTCATCCGATGTCGCGCCGTGGGCGGTGGGGATCAGACTGGCCAGCAGGGGCAGCAGCATCGCCGCCGCCAGCAAGGCCGCCAGCAGAGCAATCCAGAATTTGCGGTTTTTCATGGAGCCTCCTTAGCTCACATACTCCATGGGGTTTACATAAGTTCCATTATAGGAGATGCCGAAGTGCAGATGGGGCCCGGTAGCGTCGCCGGTCTCCCCCACATAGCCGATGACCTGTCCGGCGGCCACATACTCGCCGTAGGACACCACAAAATAGGTCATGTGCATGTAAATGGAACGGTATCCGTCCCCGTGGTCGATGGTCACATAGTTGCCGCAGGAGCTGTCATACTCCGCGATGATCACCTTGCCGCCCCGGGTGGCATAGATGGGCGTGCCCTCGTCGCAGGCCATATCCACGCCGTAGTGCATCCGATAGTCCCCATAGATGGGGTGGATCCGGGGTCCGAAGGGACTGGTGATGATGTACCAGGGCACCGGGGTGATCCAGCCGCCGGGGTTGGGGGTGGCGTCCGTAAAATATCCGCCGCCGCCGGAGGAGGTCTCCGGGGGAACGTAGGTCGCCAGCCACTCCTGATACTCCGCCTCGTCCAGCTCGTCTTCCTTCTGAGCGATTTGAAGCATCACATCCGCCTGGCGCTCCTCCGCCTCCTCCATGTACAGGTCAAATTCCTCGCCCTTGGCCCGGAGCTGGTCCAGAAGGGTATCGGCCTCCGCCCGCTTCTGATCCAGTTCCGCCTGGGTGTTTTCCAGCTCTTCCCGGACGTCTTGAAGACCGTCCCGCTCCGCTTCCAGCTCCGCCTGGGCATCCGCCACCCGCTGGGCAGCCTCGGACAGCAGACGCAGCCGCTCCTGGTCCGCGGCGGCGATCTCCTCGATCATGTTCAGCCGGTCTAGCAGGTCCGCGAAGCTGTTGGCCTTGAACAGCACCGACCAGTAGGACAAGGTGCCGTTTTCCTCCATCGCCCGGATCCGTTCCCGGTTCTTTTCGTTCAGCTCCTCCAGCCGGGCCTGGGCCGCCTCCAGCTCCTCCTGCTTGTCCGCGATCAGCACGGCGTAGGCGGCGAGGCGTTCGTTCACGTTGGCGATCTGGCTGTTCAGCAGGGCAACCTGCTGGTCGATCAGGTTCTTCTGCTCCACGATCTCCTGCATGGAGGACAGGTTTTCCGCGATCTGCTGCTCCAGAGCGTCGATCTGGGCCTGATACTCCTCCTGCTCCGCCTCCAGCTCCTCCAGCTGGTCTCGAATCTCGCTGGAGGAGGCGGCCGCAGCATTCGGGATGGCGGCGCCCGCCATGGACACCGTCAGCGCCAGGATCAGCGCCAGCGCAATCATCGTCCGATGCTTTTTCATCCCGCGCCTCCGTCACACATCCATGAACTTCCGGATGGAGGTCCAGCTGCCCACGATGCCCACAAACGCGCCTGCCGCCACAAAGGTGGCCACCATGGGCACCAGCAGCTCGCTGAAGGGCACGAAGTTCAGAAGGTTCAGAGAATCGACGGATTCCAGCTGCTCCACCAGGGCGTCATACATCAGCCACTCCAGGCCAAAGGCCACCGCCGCGCCGATCATGCCCAGGAAGAAACCCTCCACCACGAAGGGCAGGCGGATAAAGCCGTTGGTAGCGCCCACCATTTTCATAATGGCGATCTCGTCCCGCCGGTCGTACATGGCCAGCTTGACGGTGTTGGAAATGATCAGCAGCGACACCAGCAGCAGCACCGCGATCACCGCGATGGAGGCGATGTGCAGCACCCGCTGCAAGGTGGTAAAGCCCTCCGCCAGCTCATAGGCGGCGCTGGTCTTGGCCACGCCGGGGATCTGCTTGATCAGCTCGTCGGTCTGCTCCATTTTGGAGTTGTCCTCCAAAACCACCACGAAGCGGTGGCGCAGAGTCTCCGCTTCCACGCCGCTGAAGGCTTCGGCCTCGTCGGCATGGTCGGCGATAAATTCCGCCAGGGCCACGTCCCGGGACACGAAGGTGGCCTGCAGGACATTGTCGATCCGGTTCAGCTCGGTGCCCACGCTGCGGGCCTCCGCCTCGGACAGCTCGCTGTCCACATACACCATGATCTCGTTGGTCTTGTTCAGCTCCTCCACCATGATGTTCACATTATAAATCAGGCTGGAAAAGCTGCCCACGATCAGCAGGCAGGCCACCGTGACGCACACGGCGGCAAAGGACATAAAGCCCCGGAGGAAAATGCCCTTGATGCCCTCTACCAGCAGATATCCTAAGTTATTGATTTTCATAGTCGTAATACCCATCCATTCCGTCGCTGATGACCAGGCCCTCGTTGATGGCGATGACCCGCTTGGAGAACTGCTCCACCAGATCGTGCTCATGGGTGACCACCAGCATGGTGTTGCCCAGATTGTTGATCTCCTGGAGCAGGAGCATGATCTCATAGGACCGGGCGGGGTCCAGGTTGCCGGTGGGCTCGTCGGCGATGATGGTGGAGGGGTTGTTCACCAGCGCCCGGGCAATGGCCAGACGCTGCTGCTCGCCGCCGGACAGCTCTCCGGGGTGGCGGCGGCTCTTGCTCTCCAGCCCCACCAGATCCAGCACATAGGGCACCCGCTCCTTGATCTCCTTCTCCCGGGCGCCGATGACCCGCATGGCGAAGGCCACGTTGTCGTAAACCGTCTTGGTGCCGATCAGTCGGAAATCCTGAAACACGACTCCCAAAGTCCGGCGCAAGTAGGGGATCTCCCGCTTGCGGATCCG
The DNA here is from genome assembly GCA_947626085.1 of uncultured Oscillospiraceae bacterium. Classification (GTDB taxonomy): domain Bacteria; phylum Bacillota; class Clostridia; order Oscillospirales; family Oscillospiraceae; genus Faecousia. The sequence continues at coordinate 950 of CANQQU010000071.1, read as the reverse complement.
CTCCAAAGAGTACCCGTTGACATGGACAGAGCCGGCGGTGGGCTTCAGCTCGCCGGTGATGAGCTTGATAATGGTGGATTTGCCGGAGCCGGAGGGGCCCACCAGGAAGGCAAATTCCCCATCCTCGATCTGTAAGGAAATCCCCCGCAGAGCCTTGGTCCCCACGGTGTAGGATTTTTCAACGTCCGTAAATGCAATCATATGTATATTCGCTCCCAGTTTGATGTAACCAAATTGTAACACATTGTAAATTGACTGTCAATAGCAAATCCGCCAAAAAACCCGAAAAAATGCGTGGCAAAAACCGGGGCTTCTGTCAAAACCGCCCCCTCCAACGAGGGGGCGGCGCCGGTCATAATTCATCGAGATACTGCTCCATTCGCTCTGTGACCAATTCCTTCCGTTTCATCTCCAAAAGGGCCTCCCGGGTCACCCAGCGGTAGTCCACCGTCTCCCCGGGCTGTAGGGTGACTCGGTCCTTGGGCCAGTCCGTGACGCAGAGGAATTCCACGTAAATCGTGTTCTCCCCCATCACGGTCCCCAGCTCCGTCAGGTCCCCGGCCAGAATGCCCGTCTCCTCCCCAAGCTCCCGGCGGGCACAGTCCAGAGCCGTCTCCCCCTGGAGGGCCGAGCCCCCGGCGGTGGCCTCCCAGAGCCCGCCATAGTGCTTCCTGGGGTCCCGCCGCATCAAAAGGTACGTCCCGTCCCGGTGGCGCACCAGGATATCGCTGACCAGATGGTACAGCCCCGCCGGGATGGGCTCGTCTCGAACCAGAGTCTGACCTTCGATCCGGCGAAAGCCGCTGTCATAGGCGTCCCATAATTCCATTGCTTCCTCCAAATCAAGGGTGGGAGAGGAACCCTCTCCCACCGCAGCTTGTCAAAAAAGTCTTTCAAAACGCCCCAAAAGATGCTATAATAGTGGAAACAGGGGGTGCGGGAATGGAACA
>CANQQU010000070.1 GCA_947626085.1 uncultured Oscillospiraceae bacterium | reverse complement strand
CAAAAGCTGGGGCTGGAGTACCTCGACCTATATCTTCTTCATCAGCCCATGGGCGACTACTACGGCGCGTGGCGGGCGCTCGAAGAACTCTACAAGGAAGGCCGCATCCGCGCCATCGGCGTGTGCAACTTCTATCCCCATGTGTTGGCCGATTTCTGCGAGACGGTGGAGGTTCTTCCTATGGTGAATCAGGTGGAGCTGCACCCGTTTTTCCAGCAGCCGGACGCTCTGACCCTTATGCAAGAATACGAAGTACAGCCGGAAGCCTGGGGCCCCTTTGCCGAAGGGAAGCACGGGATCTTCACGCACCCGGTGCTGACGGAGATTGGCGCAAAATACGGCAAGAGCGCGGCGCAGGTCGCTCTTCGCTGGAACGTGCAGCGGGGCGTCGTCGTGATCCCGAAATCCACCCACCGAAACCGGATGGAGCAGAATTTCGACATCTGGAATTTCAGCCTGACCGACGAGGAAATGGCGGCAATCGCGCCTCTTGACATCGGTCACAGCGAGATAGTCAACCATTTCGACCCGAACTTCGTCCGGGCACTGCATGGAAGGAGATTATAATGAAAGGAATAGAAAATAAAGTTATCGTTATTACCGGCGCGTCATCCGGTATCGGAGAGGCAACAGCAAAAAAACTCGCGGAGGGCGGTGCGAAGGTCGTACTCTCCGCACGGCGTGAGGACAGGCTGAAAAAGCTGGCCCTTGAGATTGGCGACAATGCGGCGTATTTCAAATCTGACGTATCCAGTGCCGAAGATATGAAGGCTTTGATTGCCATGGCAAAAGAGAAGTTCGGACGAGTGGACGTTCTCTTTGCCAACGCCGGAGTTATGCCGGGCAGCAATATGTCAGAACTCAAGACCCGCGACTGGATGAGCATGGTGAACATCAACATTGTGGGCGTTCTCAATTCCATAGCGGCGGTGCTGCCGGAGTTTACAGCACAAAAAAGCGGACATATCCTTGTCACATCTTCGGTTGCCGGCACGAAATCCGTTCCCGGCAATGCGGTTTATTCTGGTACAAAGCACTTTGTCCGGGCTATGCTGGATTCCTTCCGTGCCGAGTCAGTCATGGAGGGAACAAATATCCGCACCACCGTCATTTACCCCGGAGCGATCAAAACGGAGCTTTTGAATACGATTGCACCGTCGGAGACAAAGAAGATGGTGGAGAGATTTTATGAGGAGGTCGGCATGGAGCCGGATGTGATCGCGAACGCCGTCCTCTATGCGATTTCCCAACCTGACAATGTGGACGTTTCGGATCTCATCGTGCGTCCGAGCCGCGAGAGCTGATTATAGAAGGAGAAATATATATGAACGCATTTACCTATTCCTATCCCATAACGGTTTATTTTGGAGAAAAAGCGGCGGAAAAGAATCTGCCCGCAGAGCTTTCAAAAGTCGGCAAAAACGTGATGCTGGCCTACGGCGGCGGCTCTGTCAAGCGAAACGGTGTTTACGACGAACTGATGAATCTTCTCACCGCTGCCGGAAAGAATGTCACGGAGTTTACCGGCATCATGTCGAATCCCACTTACGCCAAAGTGCAGGAAGGCGCCCGCCTTGCCCGCGAGAATGAGATCGACTTCATTTTAGCCGTGGGCGGCGGCAGCGTCATCGACTGCTGCAAGGTGGTTTCGGCGCAGGCAAAAACCGACGCTGATCTGTGGGAACTGGAAACCGTGCAGCATGGCGGCCCCACGACGTTTATCCCAATGGGCGCGGTGGTGACGGCTTTCGGTACCGGTGCGGAGATGAACAACGGCGCGGTCATTACGAACGAGGAAAAGAAGGTCAAAGGCCCGTTGTGGGGTGCGTTTTACGATTTTGCCATCCTCGACCCTGCCTATACCATGACGATGCCAATGTCGCAGGTCGTTTCCGGCGCTTTTGACGCCCTTTCCCACTGCATGGAAACCTATATGGGCGCGCCGCGAGAAACGAATCTCTCCGATGAGATCAACGAGGCCTGCCAGCGCAATATCATCCGCAACCTCCGGGCGACGATCAAAAACCCGCGGGACAGCAACGCGCGCAGCGAGCTTGTATGGGCGGCAGCCATGGGCGAAAACGGGATGCTCAAAATCGGCAAGGTCACGGATTTTCAGGCTCATATGCTGGAACACCAGTTGGGCGCGTACACGGACTGCAATCACGGGCAGGGGCTGGCGGTGATCCACCCCGTCCTCTACCGCCATATGCTCCCCAAAGCCGCGCCCCAGTTTGCTCGCCTCGCCGTGAATGTGTGGGGCGTCGATCCCGCCGGAAAGACAGAAACAGAGCTGGCAGACGCTTTTATCGACGCTCTTGCGTCGTTCATCAAAGAAGTCGGTCTGCCTATGACGTTTGCGGAAATGAGCATTCCGGCCGATACGGACTATAAGGCTGTCGCGGACAGCACGGTTCTCACCGGCGGCTGCTGCAAGAAATTCACGAAGGATGAACTGCTGGCGGTTCTCCATGAGTGCAAATAAATGAAACCGAAGCAAATATGCCCCGTATGCGGGGAGCCAGCAGGGACGGCAAACAGCAAGTCGGGTGGAATTTGTGACCGCCTGTGAGGCCGTGTGTCGCCGTTTGTGGCGATTGTTCCGCGGGGGTGGGACAGGAAAACGGAGAACGGGAAAACGGGCAAATTCGCCCCGTGTGGGGAGAGCCAGAAGAGAAAGCAAAGAGCAAATTGGACGGAATCCCGCTGTCCGATTTCGTTGCGGGAATAAGCGCCGGGGTTGCTGCCGCACCCCGGCGCGTTTTACGGCGGGCTGCAATGCCGCCCGCGTAAGGACTTTTCGCTTCTATCCGCTTGTGGGTCAGCGTGTGGGTCGGCTGCCCGGCCCCGCCAAAAACCCGTATCTTTTCCCCCAAAAATGCAACAAAGATCCCGGAAATCATGCGATTTCCGGGATCTTTTGGAGCTGCTAGCCAGATTCGGACTGGCCACCGGTCTCCCGCAAAGCTATGCTTTGCGGGAACCCTTACGACCTCCGATTGAATCCCCGCTTCGCGGGTGGGATGAGGTCGCCAGCCCTTGCCCGGAACAACAGAAAACTCGCAGAAGTTTCCCTCCGCGAGTTTCTTTTGGAGCTGCTAGCCAGATTCGGACTGGCCACCGGTCTCCCGCAAAGCTATGCTTTGCGGGAACCCTTACGACCTCCGATTGAATCCCCGCTTCGCGGGTGGGATGAGGTCGCCAGCCCTTGCCCGGAACAACAGAAAACTCGCAGAAGTTTCCCTCCGCGAGTTTCTTTTGGAGCTGCTAGCCAGATTCGGACTGGCGACCTCATCCTTACCAAGGATGCGCTCTACCTGCTGAGCTATAGCAGCATTTTTCAGACAGCTTCGCTATTATAGCGCAGGATCTGAAAAATGTCAAGAGTTTTTCCACGCTTCCTGGGGAATTTTTTGGATGGGCTTGTCACCGGCTTTTTCTTGAACCTTATTTCAGCGCGGGGATGGCGACCGTCCCTTCCCATTCCCCATCCCAGAGGACGGTGAAGACGTACACCGGCTGGAAGAAGCCCTTGGAATCGGCTTGGTAGGTAAGATTATAGTCCAGAACCTGGGCCGTCTGGGCGGCAAAGTCGCCATACACGAAAAATTGGCCCTTTCGCAGCCGCTCATAGGCTTCCTGGGGGGAGCGGATGGGAACGGCTTTCTCTACCTCCTCCGCCTGGGGGACCCGGTATTCCACCTCCTTGATCATGCCCTCGGCCAGATAGGAGACGCGGATGGTCCCGCCCAGAGGATATTCCTCCGTCGCCGGGAGGGTGAAGGTGTGCCACTGTTTCCCATCATAAGAGAAGCCCGCCTCCGCCGGGATCTGGATCTGGATCTCGGAGAGCAGCTCCGTCAGGGTTTGACGGTCCGCCTGCCGGTAATCCATGCCCTGCCAGGCGTCGTAATTGCTAAGGGTAAAGCTGCCGTCGGCATAGGAAACGATCATCTGCCAGCCGGGGGCGCCATAAGTGGTGTAAATCACTTGGTGGTCATAGTACATTCTCTCCATCGGAAATTCCGGGTCCTTTTTTGGGTCCACCACGTCGATCCACTGCTGGAGCAGGGCGTCGCAGTCCGCCTGGGAGAACCGTTTGCCCCTGCAAATGGAGGCCTCCCCGGCCTGATCGGGCAGATCGCAGGAGACGGTCCAGGCCACGTTCTTGACATCCACGGTGTAGGACGGGGCGATGGCCAGGTTGCCGTAGGGCTGGATAAAATACAGCCCCACAAAGCCCAGTACCACGGCCAGGAAGCCTCCCAGCACCGCCCCGGCGGGAAGATACGCCTTCTTCGGCGCTCTTTCCAGGAGCAGCAGGACCACCGTCACCGCCGCCCAGCCCAGGACAGCTCCCAGGGTGTTGCAGATCAGATCGTCCACATCGAAGGTTCCCGCGCCCAGCAAAAATTGGGCGGACTCAATGAGCAGGCTGAGGCCCAGGGCCGCCAGCAGGGAGACGTATCCCTTCCGAAGCCGCCGCCCGGTCAGGGGCAGCAGCACCCCCAGAGGGACGAACACCGCCGTGTTCAAAATGGGGTTGAGCCAGGTCTGTACCGTGAAGCCGTTCCACGCCTCCCGGAAGGCCCGGAAAAGGTGGAGACTCACAGCTCCCTGCCGCCGTCCCAGATCCAGAGCGGAGAAGCTGAAATCCCGAAACACGGTGACATACGCCAGCCCCGCCAGGTAGCACAGCAGCCCCCAGAGGAAAAAGCAGCGCGCCACCGACACATATTTCTTGCCTACATATTTTTTCAGAACGGCCCCAAGAATGACGGCCAGCAGCAGCCCGCCCCATATTGGGAGCAGGACCTTCACGGCGGACAGCAGGAGACTCAGAAGATATTTGATAAAACCAGCCATAGAGAAATCCCGTCCTTTCTAAGCTCAAAATAGCACGTTACCTTCCCACCGTCAAGAGGGTTAAGGGATTCTTATAGAAACCTTAAAAATCTTAAAAATCAAAGCCGCGGACCTGTTTTAGTCCACGGCCAGTTCTTCAATTTCCGCCTCCGTCAGCTCCCGGAAGCCGCCTCTGGGCAGGTCCCCCAGGGTGAGAAACCCCTCCTGCCGCCGTTCCAGATAGGTCACCGGCAGGCCCCGGGCGGCCAGCATTCGGCGGACCTGGTGGTATTTTCCCTCCCGGAGGATCACCAGGCTCTCCCCAGGGCCCAGGGGGCGAAGCACGGCGGGCAGGCACCTGGTCCCGTCCCCCAGGACCAGGCCGGAGGCGAAGGCGTCCACATCCGCCGGACCCGCCGCGCCCTCATGCCGGGCATAGTACACCTTCTCCACCCCTCGCCGGGGGGAGATGAGCCGGTGGAGCAGCTCCCCGTCGTCGGTCAGGAGCAGCAGCCCCTCGGTGGCCTTGTCCAGACGGCCCACGGGGTTTAAATCCCGGTATTTTTCCGGCAGCAGGTCCAGAACGGTGGGGGCGCTCCGGTCCTGGGTGGCGGTGAGATACCCCGCCGGCTTGTTCAGCAGCACCACGCGCCGCCCCTTTTTCCCCAACTCCGCCCCGGAGAGGGTGATTTTTTGGGTGGCAGGGTCGATTTTTCGGCTGCCGTCGGTTTCCGGCGTTCCGTCCACCGCCGCCTGGCCTGCCTTTAAAAGCTGCCGCACCTGGCTGCGGGACAGCCCGCTGGCCTGAGAGAGAAATTTATCCAGCCGTTCCATGTGTGCCTCCAATATTCCGGTTCTATCCTCTGGGACAAGGGAATAGGCTTAACTGCCAATTCAAAACAGGAGGGATAAACCATGATGGTAATGACCGCGAAGGTCGATAAGAAAAAGATCGCCCTGATCCTGACGGCAGTGGCGGTGGTGGTTGTGGCGCTGGTGCTGTTCCTGCGGAGCGGGGATTCCTCGGCCCCTACGGCGGCGCCCTCGGTGGCCACCAACGACGGGCGGGTCAAGTTCCTGACGAGCTTCGGCTGGGACGTGGCCAATTCCCCGGTGGAGAGCAGTCAGGTTCGGATTCCCAAGGAGCCCACGGAGGTATTTGAGCGCTACAACGCCCTGCAAAAGAGCCAGGGCTACGATCTGAGCCAGTTTTCCGGGAAAACGGTGATGCGCTACGTCTATAAGATCAACAACTACCCCGGCGCCACGGACCCGGTCTACGCCACGGTGCTGGTCTACAAGGATCAGATCATCGGCGGGGACGTGACGGACACCGCCGCCAAGGGCGTGATCCGGGGCTTCCAGATGCCCCAGAATGTCCCCGCCGCCTCCCAGCCCACCAAGCCCACAGTCCAGGAGCCCGCCCCGTCCCAGGGAACTGTACCGCCTACCACCTGACGCTTCCCGCTCCCGGCTCCCGCCGGGAGCTTCTTTGCTGTTGACAATCCGGCAAATGCGTGGTATGCTGTAAGAAATGAATCAGGTGTCTTCAGGGCAGGGTGAAAATCCCGACCGGCGGTACAGTCCGCGAGCGCTCCGGCGCAGAATCGGTGCAACTCCGATACCGACAGTGAGGGCAGTCCCGGCCGCTTTGGCGGCGGGCTCCAAGTCTGGATGGAAGAAGATGCGTGGCAGGACCACGTTTATTTTCGCGCCCTGGGGTTTTCCCCAGGGCGTATTTTGATGTACGAGGTGTTTCAAAATGTTGGAAAATTTGCAGGGACTTTGGACCCAGGTCCAGGCCAATCTGGCCTTCCTAGCGGTCTGCGTACTGATCTGCGCCGCCCTGGGTCTGGCGGCCTGGCTGGCGGAGCGGTATCTGCCGGGAAGGCGGACGATCTCCACCACCCGGCGGGTGACCATCGTGGCGGTCTGCGCCGCGCTGGCGGCGCTGTTGCAGCTGTGGGATTTCCCGCTGCCCTTCCTGGCGCCGGATTTTTATAAGGTGGACTTTTCCGAGGTGCCGCTGATGCTCTGCGGGATGTACATCGGCCCCACCGCCGTGGTGGTGGGGGAGGCGGTCAAAACCCTGCTGAAGCTGCTCCTCAAGGGCACCAGCACCGCCTTTGTGGGGGAATTCGCCAATTTCGTGGTGGGCTGCGCCTACGCCCTGCCGGCGGCCATTGTCTACCAGGTGGCCCATACCCGGAAGGGTGCCTACTGGGGCCTGGCCCTGGGCACGGCGGTGATGACGGTCTTCGGGAGCCTGTTCAACGCTTTCTTCCTGCTGCCCAAATTCGCCGAGCTCTACGGGATGCCCTTGGACGCCATCCTGGCCATGGGCACGGCCATCAATCCGGCCATTACCGGCTTGGGCAGCTTTGTGGCCCTGGCGGTGGCGCCGCTGAATTTCCTCAAGGGGCTGGTGGTGTCCTTGCTGACGGCGCTGCTGTATAAAAAGGTAGCCCGGCCCCTGTTTGGGAAGGAATGATCCATCCGCGCCCCGGATGCCGCCGGATTTAAGGCCATTCTAGCATAATTCCCCCGCCGCCGTCAACCTTTGGAAAAATTCCTGTCCATTTTTTCAAAAGATGTGCTACAATATAGAAAAAAGGGGGAATGGATTGTGCCGCTGAACATTGTCCGCAACGACATCACCAAAATGAAGGTGGACGCCATCGTTAACGCCGCGAATCCCAGCCTGTTAGGCGGCGGAGGCGTGGACGGGGCCATCCACCGGGCGGCTGGGCCGGAGCTGCTGGAGGAGTGCCGGGGCCTGGGGGGCTGCGAGACCGGCTCTGCGAAAATCACCGGCGCTTACCGCCTGCCCTGCAAATATGTGATCCATACCGTGGGCCCTGTGTGGCATGGCGGCCTTTTGGGGGAGCGGAAGCTGCTGTCATCCTGCTACCGGGAGAGCCTGAATCTGGCCCGGGACGCGGGCTGCGAGAGCGTGGCCTTTCCGCTGATCTCCGCGGGCGCCTACGGCTATCCCAGGGACCGGGCCCTGGACGTGGCGGTGGAAACCATCGGGGCATTTCTAAGGGATCATGAAATGACGGTGTATCTGGTGGTCTTCGACCGGGCCTCCTTCCAGATCGGGGAGCAGCGGTTCCAGGCCATTGAGAGCTACATCGACGATCACTACGTCGATCTTCGCCTGGACACGTCCAGAAGAGTCCAGAACGTGGGATTCCCCCCGCCGCCGGCGCCAATGGCCTATCCCCAGGAATGCGCCGCCCCCGGGAATCTCCGGGAGGCGCTGGCCATGATCGACGAGAGCTTTTCCGAGATGCTCCTGCGGAAAATCGACGAAAAGGGCATGACCGACGCCCAGTGCTACAAAAAGGCCAACATCGACCGGAAGCTCTTTTCCAAGATCCGCTCCGACCGGCTCTACAAACCCAGCAAGCCCACGGCCCTGGCCTTTGCCATCGCTTTGGAGCTGCCCTTGGAGGAGGCCAGGGAGCTGCTGGAAAAGGCGGGCTTCGCCCTGTCCCACAGCAGCAAATTTGACATCATCGTGGAGTACTTTATTCGCCAGGGCAACTACAATATCTACGAGATCAACGAGGCCCTCTTCGCCTTCGATCAAAGTCTGCTTGGAAATTAAATGTCGCATGCCAGGCGACCACTTCTTGAAAATCGGAAGATATAATGTGGCTGTAAGAACCAAACAGCCACATTATATTTATTGAAGGAGGAATTTTCAATGAGAAAGAATTTGACGGAGCTGGTATTCATCCTGGACCGGAGCGGGTCCATGGCCGGTCTGGAAGCGGACACCATCGGCGGCTTCAACGGGATGCTGGAAAAGCAGCGGCGGGAGCCGGGGGAGGCCCTGGTCTCCACGGTGCTGTTCGACAATGTCAGTCAGGTCCTCCACGACCGGGTCCCGCTGGAGAAGGTGGTCCCTCTGACGGACCGGGACTACACCG
>CANQQU010000069.1 GCA_947626085.1 uncultured Oscillospiraceae bacterium | reverse complement strand
CACGCCCGCTCCACCGGCCCCTACTCCCTGGTCACCCAGCAGCCTCTGGGCGGCAAGGCCCAGTTCGGCGGCCAGCGGTTCGGCGAAATGGAAGTCTGGGCCCTGGAGGCCTATGGCGCGGCCTACACCCTCCAGGAGATCCTCACCGTCAAGTCCGACGATGTGACCGGCCGAGTCAAGACCTACGAGGCCATCGTCAAGGGCCACAACATCCCCACCCCCGGCGTGCCCGAGTCCTTCAAGGTCCTGGTCAAGGAGCTGCAGGCCCTGTGCCTGGACGTGCGGGTGCTGGACGAGAACGGCAACGAGATCGAGCTGAAGGACGACGAGGACGACGACGATATCGCCTTCGCCGACAGCCGCAGCGAGCTGGTGGTGGACACCGACGAGGTGCTGGATTCCGGCTTCAACATCGACGAGGACGGCCCGGAGGACATTATGGACGTGTTCGGAGACGATCTGGACAACCTGGACGATTCCGAAGCATATACGGACAACAACGAAGACTAAGGAGGCGTGATGAATGGCAGAAGCAACCTTTGATGCCATTAAGATCGGCATTGCTTCCCCGGAGATGATCCGGTCATGGTCCTACGGCGAGGTCAAGAAGCCGGAGACCATCAATTACCGCACCCTGAAACCCGAGCGGGACGGCCTTTACTGCGAGCGGATCTTCGGACCCACCAAGGACTGGGAGTGCCACTGCGGAAAATATAAGAAGGTCAAATTCAAGGGCAAGATCTGCGACCGCTGCGGCGTGGAGGTCACCCGGGCCAAGGTCCGCCGGGAGCGGATGGGCCACATCGAGCTGGCCGCCCCGTGCAGCCACATCTGGTATTTCAAGGGGATCCCTTCCCGGATGGGTCTGATCCTGGACATTTCCCCGAAGGTACTGGAGAAGGTCCTCTATTTTGCCGCCTATATCGTCACCGATCCCGGGGATACCCCCTTGATGCTGAACCAGGTGCTCAACGACAAAGAGTACCGGGATATGCGGGAAAAGTACGAGGACGATTTCCAGGCCGGCATGGGCGCCGAGGCCGTCAAGAAGCTGCTGGAGCAGATCGACCTGGATCAGCTCTCCGAGCAGCTCCGCGCCGAGCTGAAAACCGCCTCCTCCCAGAAAAAGCTGCGGCTGGTCAAGCGTTTGGAGAGCGTGGAGGCCTTCCGGGAGTCCGGCAACAAGCCCAGCTGGATGATCATGGACGTGCTGCCTGTGATCCCGCCGGATATCCGGCCCATGATCCAGCTGGACGGCGGCCGGTTCGCCACCTCCGACTTAAACGACCTGTACCGCCGGGTGATCAACCGGAACAACCGGCTGAAGCGGCTGATGCAGCTCCACGCCCCGGACATCATCATCCGCAACGAGAAGCGGATGCTCCAGGAGGCGGTGGACGCCCTGATCGACAACGGCCGCCGGGGCCGGGCCGTCACCGGCGCCAACAACCGGGCCCTCAAGAGCCTGTCCGATATGCTCAAGGGCAAGCAGGGCCGGTTCCGCCAGAACCTGCTGGGCAAGCGGGTGGACTACTCCGGCCGGAGCGTTATCGTGGTGGGCCCGGAGCTGAAGCTCTACCAGTGCGGCGTGCCCAAGGAGATGGCCCTGGAGCTGTTCCGCCCCTTCGTCATGAAGAAGCTGGTGTCCGACGGGCTGGCCAACAACATCAAGTCCGCCAAGAAGATGATCGACAAGGGCAAGACCGAGGTTTGGGACGCCCTGGACGAGATCATCAAGGACCGCCCCGTGATGCTGAACCGGGCGCCGACCCTGCACCGGCTGGGCATCCAGGCCTTTGAGCCCATCCTGGTGGAGGGCCGGGCGCTGAAGCTGCACCCCCTGTGCTGCACCGCCTTCAACGCCGACTTTGACGGCGACCAGATGGCCATCCATGTGCCCCTGTCCGCCGAGGCCCAGGCCGAGGCCAGAATGTTGATGCTTTCGGCCAACAATCTGCTCCGTCCCCAGGACGGCAAGCCCGTCACCGTCCCCACCCAGGATATGATCTTGGGCGCTTACTACCTGACCTACGTTCGCCTGGGCAAGGCGGAGAAGGGCGCGGAGACGGTGTTCGTCACCGACGCCGGGGACACGGGCCTGCCCGTGAACGAGATCGTGGACGCCGACGAGTTTGTGGCCGCCAACAAGAAGGCCCAGGCCGAGGGCGCCGCCCCCGCCAAATTCCGGCCTGTCCACAACTATTCCAGCGTGGACGAGGCCATCACCGCCTACGCCTCCGGCAACGTGGGCCTCCACGCCCCCATCCGGGTGCGCTACGGCAAGGAGATCGACGGCCGGATGGAATATAAGATCATCGACGCCACCGTGGGCCGCCTGATCTACAACGAGCCCATCCCTCAGGATCTGGGCTTTGTGGACCGGAGCGTTCCCGGCAAGGAGTTCGATCTGGAGGTCAGCTTCCTGGTGGGCAAGAAGCAGCTGGGCAGCATCATTGACCGGTGCATCCGCCGTCACGGCTTCACCATCGCCACGGAGATGCTGGACCGGATCAAGGCTCTGGGCTACAAATACTCCACCAAGGGCGCCATTTCCGTGTCCATCGCGGACATGGTGGTGCCGGAGAAGAAGTACACCCTGGTCAAAGAGGCGGAGAACAAGGTGGTGGAGATCGAAAACTACTACCGCCACGGCTTCATCACCAACGACGAGCGTTACCGCCTGGTGGTGCAGCAGTGGGAGAAGACCACCGCCGACGTGACGAACGCCCTCCAGGGCAACCTGGACGAGTTCAACCCCATCTATATGATGGCCGACTCCGGCGCCCGTGGCTCCATGGCCCAGATCCGGCAGCTGGCCGGTATGCGGGGCCTGATGGCGGACACCGCCGGCCGTACCATCGAGATCCCCGTCAAGGCCAACTTCCGGGAGGGCCTGTCGGTTCTGGAATACTTCATCTCCTCCCGGGGCGCCCGGAAGGGCCTGACCGATACCGCTCTGCGGACCGCCGACTCCGGCTACCTGACCCGCCGGATGGTGGACGTGTCCCAGGAGGTCATCATTCGGGAGCCGGACTGCCACACCACCCAGGGCATCTGGGTCGGCGAGGTGGTCCAGAACGGCGACGTGATCGATACCTTCGGCAACCGGATCCGGGGCCGCTATCCCGTTGACGACGTGGTGGACCCCCAGACCGGGGAGCTGCTCCATCCCAAGGATAAGCTGATGATGCCCGAGGACGCCGCCAAATTCGAGGCCCACGGCATCCATCAGATCTATATCCGCACGGTGCTGGGCTGCAAAGCCCGCAGCGGCGTCTGCGCCAAGTGCTACGGCATGAACCTGGCCACCTCTAAGGAGGTGGACCTGGGCGAGGCCGTCGGCATCATCGCGGCCCAGTCCATCGGCGAACCCGGCACCCAGCTGACCATGCGGACCTTCCATTCCGGCGGCGTGGCCGGTGACGACATCACCCAAGGCCTTCCCCGTGTGGAGGAGCTGTTCGAGTCCCGCCGTCCCAAGAAGATGGCCCAGATCTCCGAGATCACCGGCACCGTGTCCATCGACGAGACCCACCGCAGCGCCCTGCGGAACATCACCGTTACCGCCGAGGACGGCGAGGTGAAGGTCTACCAGGTGCCCTATTCCGTGGGCCTGAAGGTCACCCAGGGCCATGTGGTCCAGAAGGGCGAGCCCATCACCGACGGCGCCCTCTATCCCCAGGACGTGCTGCGCATTTCCGGCGTGGAGGCCGTGCAGAACTACCTGGTCCAGTCCGTGCAGGCGGTGTACCGTCAGCAGGGCGTGGAGATCAACGACAAGCACATCGAGGTCATCATCCGTCAGATGATGCGCAAGGTCCGGGTGGAGGAGCCCGGCGACAGCGGCCTGCTGGTGGGCAGCGTCATCGACGCCTTTGAGTTTGAGGACGCCAAGAAGGCCGTCCAGGACCGGATCGACGCCGGGGAGACGGAGCTGCGGCTGCCGGAGGCCTCTGTGGTGCTGCTGGGCATCACCAAGGCGTCCCTGGCCACCGATTCCTTCCTCTCCGCCGCCTCCTTCCAGGAGACCACCAAGGTCCTCACCGACGCCGCCATCAAGGGCAAGGTGGACCATCTGGTGGGCCTGAAGGAGAACGTCATCATCGGCAAGCTGATCCCCGCCGGTTCCGGCCTGATGGCCTACCGGGACTATCAGCCCTTGGAGACTCCGCCCCAGCGGGTGGCGCCTACTCCGGCCCCCGGGCCGGAGTCCGCCCCGGAGCAGGAAGCGGAGAACGCCGAGGCGTGATCTAAGGAAAAGCGCCTCCTGAAAGCCCCCCGGCCTTGCCCGGGAGGAGCCCAAAAGCAGAATCTGCCCCTGACTGTGCGCCGCCGGCGCACAGTCAGGGGCGTTTCCTTTGGCGGGCCCGCCTGCCCGGGCCGGCGCGCCCGCCGGGCGAAGCCTACCCGGGTTTTTCCCTTCCGCCCGGCGGCGGAAGGGAAAAACCCGGAGGAAAACGGGAAAAATCTCAAATTCTTCCGGAAAATTTGTTGACATTTTCAAAATATGGCGTATAATATCCTTCGTGCGGACTCTTTTTGGGATAGGGGTATTGCGCCCGCTTGACCGGGAGAGGAATGCATAATTTTGAAGAAAGGAGAACATTGATGCCTACTTTTAATCAGCTCGTGAGAAACGGCCGTCAGCAAGCCAGCTACAAGTCCACCGCTCCCGCTCTGCAGAGAGGTCTGAACACCCTTCAGAATAAGGCCACCGACCTGCCCTCCCCCCAGAAGCGCGGCGTGTGCACCGCCGTCCGTACCACCAGCCCGAAGAAGCCCAACTCCGCCCTGCGGAAATTCGCCCGTGTCCGCCTGACCAACGGGATGGAAGTCTCCGCCTATATCCCCGGCGTGGGTCACAACCTGCAGGAGCACTCCGTGGTTCTGATCCGGGGCGGCCGTGTCAAGGATCTGCCCGGTATCCGTTACCACATCATCCGCGGCACGCTGGACACCCAGGGCGTACAGGGTCGGATGCAGGCCCGTTCCAAGTACGGCGCCAAGCGGCCCAAGGCCGGCAAGAAGAAGTAATTCCCACCCATTCGCAAGGGTAAGCCTTGCCATGAAGGTTTTATATATTGTACCTATGTAAGATCCTCTTGGCAGGCACAACGAAAGGAAAACACTTTCGAGTACCGATGACATCATTTTATTTATGAAGGAGGGAAGCAAAGTGCCCAGAAGAGGTAATGTTCCCAAGAGAGAGGTCCTTCCGGATCCCACTTACAATTCCGTTCTGGTAACGAAGCTCATCAACAGCATTATGCTCGACGGCAAGAAGGGCGTGGCCCAGAAGGTGGTCTACGGCGCTTTCGAGATCGTCGAGAACAAGACCGGCAAGAACGGCCTGGAGGTCTTCCAGCAGGCGATGGAAAACATCATGCCCGCCGTGGAGCTGAAGGCCCGCCGGGTGGGCGGCGCCACCTACCAGGTGCCCATCGAGGTCCGGCCCGACCGCCGGCAGACCCTGGGTCTGAGGTGGCTCACCAACTACAGCCGGAACCGCGGGGAGAAAACGATGCGGGAGCGGCTGGCCGCCGAAATTATGGACGCTGCCAACAACACGGGTTCCGCCGTCAAGAAGCGCGAGGATACCCACAAGATGGCGGAGGCGAACAAGGCATTCGCCCATTTCCGCTGGTAACATTTAAAGGAGCATTTCAATGCCTAGACAGTATTCCCTGGAAAACACCCGCAACATCGGCATCATGGCCCACATCGACGCCGGAAAGACCACGACCACCGAGCGTATTTTGTTCTACACCGGGCGGAATTACAAGATCGGCGAGACCCACGACGGCTCCGCGACCATGGACTGGATGGCCCAGGAGCAGGAGCGGGGCATCACCATCACCTCCGCCGCCACCACCTGCTTCTGGCGGGACTGCCGCATCAACATCATCGACACCCCGGGCCATGTGGACTTCACCGTGGAGGTGGAGCGGTCTCTGCGGGTGTTGGATGGTTCTGTAACCGTGCTGTGCGCCAAGGGCGGCGTGGAGCCCCAGACCGAGACGGTCTGGCGGCAGGCCGACGAGTACCGGGTCCCCCGGATGGTGTACGTCAACAAAATGGACATCATGGGCGCGGACTTTTTCCGGGTTTTGGACATGATGCATGACCGGCTCAAGTGCAACGCCGTCCCCATCCAGCTCCCCATCGGGAAGGAAGAGGACTTTAAAGGCGTCGTAGACCTGCTGAAAATGAAGGCCTACCTGTTCTACGACGAGCTGGGCAAGGACATGCGGGAGGAAGAGATCCCCGCCGAGATGCTGGAGCTCTGCCAGGAGTACCGGGAAAAGCTGATGGACGCGGTCTCCGAAGTGGACGACGAGATCATGGAGATGTACCTCAACGGAGACGAGGTGCCCATCGAGAAAATCAAGGCCGCCATCCGGAGAGCCACCATTGACAACACCATGGTGCCCGTCACCTGCGGCTCGTCCTACAAAAATAAGGGCGTGCAGGAGATGCTGGACGCGGTGGTGGACTACCTGCCCTCCCCTCTGGACAAGAAGGGCGTGAAGGGCATCAACCCCGACACCGGCGAGGAGGACTTCCGTCCCGCCTCCGACCAGGCCCCGTTCTCCGCGCTGGCTTTCAAGATCGCCACGGACCCCTATGTGGGCAAGCTGTGCTATTTCCGGGTCTACTCCGGCACGTTGGAGAAGGGGACCACCGTCCTCAACTCCACCAAGCACAGCCGGGAGCGGCTGGGCCGGATCCTGCAGATGCACGCCAACCACCGGGAGGACATCACCACCGTCTACTCCGGCGATATCGCCGCCGCCGTAGGCGTGAAGAACACCACCACCGGCGACACCTTCTGCGACGAGTCCCACCCCATTATCCTGGAGTCCATGGTCTTCCCCGAGCCCGTCATTCGGGTGGCCATCGAGCCCAAGACCAAGGCCGGGCAGGAGAAGATGGGCATCGCCCTGGCAAAGCTTGCCGAGGAGGACCCCACCTTCAAGACCTACACCGACGAGGAAACGGGCCAGACCATCATTGCCGGCATGGGCGAGCTCCATCTGGAGATCATCGTGGACCGGCTGCTGCGGGAGTTCAAGGTGGAGGCCAACGTGGGCGCGCCCCAGGTGGCCTACAAGGAGACCATCCGCAAGGCCGTGGACCAGGAGACCAAGTATGCCCGTCAGTCCGGCGGCAAGGGCCAGTACGGCCATGTCAAGCTCCATGTGGAGCCCAACGAGCCCGGCAAGGGCTACGAGTTCGTCAACGCCATTGTCGGCGGCGCCATCCCCAAGGAATTCATCCCCGCGGTGGACGCGGGCATCCAGGGGGCCATGCAGGCCGGCGTCCAGGCGGGCTTCCCCGTGGTGGACGTGAAGGTGACGCTCTATGACGGCTCCTTCCACGAGGTGGACTCCTCCGAGCTGGCTTTCAAGATCGCCGGTTCCATGGCCTTCAAGGAAGCGTGCCGGAAGGCCAACCCCTGCATCCTGGAGCCCATTATGAAGGTCTCCGTGGTGGTGCCCGACGACTACATGGGCGCCGTCATCGGCGACCTGACCGCCCGCCGGGGCAACATCCTGGGCCAGATCACCCGGACCGGTTCCGTGCAGGTGGACGCCAACGTGCCCCTGGCGGAGATGTTCGGCTACGCCACCGATCTGCGGAGCAAGACCCAGGGCCGGGGCCAGTACACCATGGAGCCCAGCCACTACACCGAGCTGCCCAAGTCCAAGAGCGAGGAGATCGTGCGCACCCGTTCCGGCGGCTAAGGCGGCTGTCCCGGTTTTTTCCGGGTAAAAATTCCATTTTCTACTTGCGTTTCTGCCGGGTTTGTAGTATGATGTGTGCAGAACCGCATTCATCCCCCAATTCATTTATTTAATTCATCTATCACAGGAGGATTTTTCAATGGCGAAGCAGAAATTTGAAAGAACCAAGCCCCATGTCAATATCGGCACCATCGGCCATATTGACCACGGCAAGACCACCCTGACCGCGGCCATTACCAAGGTCCTGCACATGGCCGACCCCAGCGCCGCCGAGTTCACCGCTTACGATCAGATCGATAAGGCTCCCGAGGAGAAGGCCCGTGGTATCACCATCAACACCGCCCATGTGGAGTACGAGACCAAGAACCGTCACTATGCCCACGTTGACTGCCCGGGCCACGCCGACTATATCAAGAACATGATCACCGGCGCCGCGCAGATGGATGGCGCCATCCTGGTCATCGCCGCTTCCGACGGCCCCATGGCGCAGACCAAGGAGCATCTGCTGCTGGCCCGTCAGGTGAACGTGCCCTCCGTCCTGGTGTTCCTGAACAAGGTCGACCAGGTGGATGACGACGAGCTGCTGGAGCTGGTGGAGATGGAAGTCCGCGAGACTCTGGACTTCTACGGCTTCCCCGGCGACGACACCCCCATCATCCGCGGCAGCGCCCTGAACGCCCTGGTGTGTGATTCCACCGACCCCAACGCCCCCGAGTACAAGTGCATCTGGGAGCTGATGGACGCCGTTGACACTTGGATCCCCACCCCCGACCGGAAGGCCGACCAGCCCTTCCTGATGCCCGTGGAAGACGTGTTCACCATCTCCGGCCGTGGCACCGTGGCCACCGGCCGTGTGGAGCGTGGCGTGATCAAGAAGAACGAGCCCGTTGAGATCGTCGGCCTGCGGGAAGACAAGCTCAACACCGTCGTCACCGATATCGAAATGTTCCACAAGCTGCTGGACTACGCCGAAGCTGGCGACAACATCGGCGCGCTGCTCCGGGGCATCGACAAGAAGAGCATCGAGCGGGGCCAGGTCCTTGCCAAGCCCAACTCCATCCATCCCCACACCAAGTTTGCCGGCCAGGTCTACGTCCTGTCCAAGGAAGAGGGCGGCCGTCACACCCCGTTCTTCAACAACTACCGTCCCCAGTTCTACTTCCGTACCACCGA
>CANQQU010000068.1 GCA_947626085.1 uncultured Oscillospiraceae bacterium | reverse complement strand
TTGGCTTGCTTTTCCAAATATTTGCAGAAGAATCCCTGTTTTCGCTTCTTGAAAACAGGGTTTCTTTGACAGACTGACGCCCGGTTTCCCGGGCGCGTTTTTGATTTTTACTTCGCGTATTCCACAGCCTTGGTCTCCCGGATCACGTTGATCTTGATCTGGCCGGGGTACTCCAGCTCCGCTTCGATCTTCTTGGCAATGTCCCGGGCCAGAAGGATCATATTGTCCTCCGTGACCTCCTCGGGCTTGACCATGATCCGGACCTCCCGGCCGGCCTGGATGGCGTAGGCCTTCTCCACGCCAGGATAGGAGCCAGTCAGCTCCTCCAGCTTTTGCAGCCGGCGGATATAGTTCTCCACATTCTCCCGCCGGGCGCCAGGCCGGGCCGCCGACACCGCGTCCGCCGCCTGGACCAGCACGGCGATCACCGTCTTGGGCTCCACATCCCCGTGGTGGGCCTCGATGGCGTTGACCACCACCGGATTCTCCTTGAACTTCCGGGCCAGGTCCGCGCCCAGCTGGACGTGGCTGCCCTCTACCTCATGGTCGATGGACTTGCCCAGGTCGTGGAGCAGGCCCGCCCGCTTGGCCAGGGCCACGTCCACGCCCAGCTCCGCCG
Organism: uncultured Oscillospiraceae bacterium; assembly: GCA_947626085.1. Taxonomy (GTDB): domain Bacteria; phylum Bacillota; class Clostridia; order Oscillospirales; family Oscillospiraceae; genus Faecousia. The sequence goes on along the minus strand of CANQQU010000068.1, from coordinate 8,408 downwards.
CCATCAGTCCGGCGATATGGGCCACCTCGATGGAGTGGTTCAGCACGTTCTGGCCGTAGGAAGTGCGGTACTTCTGCCGGCCCAGAATCTTCACCAACTCGGGGTTCAGATTGTGGACCCCGGTCTCGTAGCAGGCCCGTTCGCCCTCCTCCCGGATGGTGCGGTCCACTTCCTTCTTGGCCTTCTCCACCATGTCCTCGATCCGGGTGGGGTGGATCCGCCCGTCGGCAATCAGCTTCTCCAGAGCCAGGCGGGCCACCTCCCGGCGAACCGGGTCGAAGCTGGAGACGGTGATGGCCTCCGGCGTATCGTCAATGATCAGGTCCACGCCGGTGATGGTCTCCAGGGTGCGGATGTTCCGGCCCTCCCGGCCAATGATCCGGCCCTTCATCTCGTCGTTGGGCAGAGGCACCACGGAGACGGTGGTCTCCGCCGTGTGGTCCGCCGCGCAGCGCTGAATGGCGGTGGCGATGATCTCCCGGGCCTTCTCGTCGGCCTCCTCCTTAAGCTGGGACTCGACCTCCTTGATCTTCACGGCGGTCTCGTGGCGGACGTCCGCCTCCACGCTGTCCAGCAGGCACTGCTTGGCCTGCTCCTGGGTCAGCCCGGAGATCTCCTCCAGGGTGGTCAGGTGCTTCTGACGGACTGCCTCGGCCTCGGCCTTGACCTGATTGACCTCCTCCAGGCGGCGGGCAAGCTCGTCCTCCTTCCGCTCAAAGGCGTCGGTCTTCTTGTCCAGGGCCTCTTCCTTCTGCTGGAGTCGCCGCTCCTGCTTGCTCAGCTCGGCCCGGCGCTCCTTGACCTCTTTTTCGTACTCCGTGCGGTTTTTATGGATCTCGTCCTTGGCCTCCAGGAGCATTTCCTTCTTCCGGCTCTCGCCGCCCCGGATGGCCTCATTGATAATGCGGGTGGCCTCCTGCTCCGCGGAGCCGATCTCACGCTCCCCGACCTTCTTGCGGTAAACAATCCCCGCGACAAACGCCGCGGCCGCTACCACCACACAAATCACAGCGATCAAAAGAATTTCCAACGGTTTCATAATTGTTTAACAGCACCTCCTTTGAATAATTGGCCTGATCGGAGGTGGGCATACTGACCCCATGGGGAAACCGCCGGCAAGCGCCGGCTTCCTATCAAAACGCCATGAGGCGACATTCCCAAACTCCGGAAAAAGCCGGATTCATATGAAACGCCGGGGCAAATGCCCGCCGGCGTACACCATACCAAAGATATTTTATCCATATTTCACTGGAATGTCAAGTAGATTGCGGGAAAAGTGCCCCGGATGCGTTGACTTTTTTTCCGGGATCTGGTATGGTATTTGTATATTTCCCTAGGAGGCGGCGAAAAAATGGAACGGTATCTGTTCGTCATTGACTACCAGGTGGATTTTGTAGACGGCGCTTTGGGCTTTGCCGGGGCGGAAAAGCTGGACAGGCTCATCGCGGAAAAGATCCTTTCCTACGGTCCGGGACGGGTCTACTTCACCCGGGACACCCATTTTGAGGACTATCTTCAAACCCGGGAGGGCCGGAATCTGCCGGTGGTCCACTGCGTCCGGGGCACCCCCGGCTGGCAGGTCTACGGGCAGACCGCCCAGGCCCTGGCCCAGGTGGGGGCTGTGGCCATCGACAAGCTGTCCTTCGGCATGGACGTCAGCGACCCAGCCACGGCGGCGGTCCTGCCGGAACGGGCGGATGAGATCGAGCTGGTGGGGCTGGTGAGCAACATCTGCGTGGTCAGCAACGCGGTGACCCTGCAAAGCAAATATCCCCAGGCTGCCATCATCGTGGACGCCGCCTGCACGGATTCCTTCGACAAGGGCCTCCACGAAAAGGTGCTGGATGTGCTGGAGGGTTTGCAGGTCCAAGTCCAAAATCGGTAAAATATTTCATTGACATTGGGGAAAAATAGGGTATAATATAGGCGAGGGCACTGTTACAGACGGTTAAGCCCTCGCGAGGTTAATCAACAAATTTGTTGACCGCTTGGGGGGTAAGCCGAGCGGTCAACACGCTTTTGGAGCCAGGAAACACATCATTGCCAGAATAACCAGCAGAATGACGCAGTTTACCAGGAAGCGAAGGAGATCCCATCGCCCGTCCATCCGCATCACCCCCTTTCCGAAAAAGGGAGTGGCTGAACCGCCTTTTTATGTAACAGTGCCGCCGTTATAATAACATTTAAGGGAAAATTTGTCAAGGACGCCCGGCGGGTCTCCGCCGGGCGTCCTTCGTTACTTATACCGCTTTTTCCTTGATGATCACATAGCCGTCCACCAGATTGGCCTGGGCCAGCTCGCCCTCGATGGCCATCTGGCGCTCCATCAGGTCCGTCAGGATCACCACGCCGTCCTGGCATTCAATGCGCATCACGTTGCGCATGGCCACGGTCTCCGGCTGCATTTTGTTGCGGTAGGCAGTGGAAAGGCACATATTCAAGCCTCCTTATTTCACGTCCAGGCTGGCCAGAACGGCGGAGAGCCGCAGGTTGCCCTTCTCAAAGTCCGACACGGCGGCCATGACCTGCTCGTAGGCCATATGGTTGCCCGCCTTGTCCAGCTGGACCGCCAGATCCGCCAGCTCCTTGGCATGGGCGGCGTTGTGGCCCACCATATACTTCATCAAGGCGGTCAGCTCCTCCATGGGGGTGTGTTCGCACTTGGTCTGGCAGGTATCGCAGCTCTGGGCGCAGTCGTGATGATGGTCGTGGTCGTGATCGTGGGTGTGGGGATGGGTATGGGTCACGCCGTCGGCGTGGGTATGCTCATGCTCATGGGGATGCTCGTGGTCCATGGAAATCGCTCCTTTGTTTTTTTCTTATTATACCCAAACCGCCCCCCTTTTGCAAGGGGGGCGGGGGGTTATTTTGCGGGCTCGGACTGAAATTCGGTGATCTCCCCGGTGTTCTCGTCCAAAACGAAGGTCACGGTGGCCAGCCGGGTCAAGGCCGGGTCCTTGGACGCGGGGGACTTGGAATAGGCCCACAGATCGTCCATGGTCTTCTTCTCCCCGGCCAGGGCCTCCGGGTCTACCTGGTACACACCCACGGTGTAGGTGGTGATCTTGCTCAGGAAGGGGTGCATGGCGGACTCGATCACCGCCACGGTGTTCTCGTCGTTAAAGTCCCCGGTCTGGGTGCGGATATTTTCCAGCGCCTCCCGGTTCTTCACCGGCCGCTCCTCGGTAGAGTACCCGGCACTGACGGAGGTAACGGAGTAGTGATAGTTGAGGTAGGCCAGAGTGGAGCCCAGGCCCACCACAAACAGCACCGCCAGCAGCGCCACCTGCCGCTTGCCGAATTTCAGGTTCTCCTTCACGTCCTTGTTCCCGTAGGTCAGGCCCATTCGCGTGGTGATGGGGACCAGGACGGAGAGAAACAGCGTCAGCGCCACCGACTCCAGGGGGAACGAGAACAGGTTCTTGATGATGGCGGGGATGGTGAGGACATAGCTGCTGTCCGGGTAGAAGACAGAGTAGTACCAGATCATCAGCGGGGTGTTCAGCAGGACGTTGACCCCCAGGCAGATGGCGAACCGGCTGAGCATCACCCGCGCGGGGGTGACTTTGGCCCGGTACAGGAACAGGGCGAAAATCAGGGAGCCCGCCACCTCGGTCAGGACCAGCGGCGGGAAATAGAAGCCGTCGGGATTGAGCATAAAGCCCAGCACGTCCGTGATGACGGCGCAGATGGAGGCGACCACCGGCCCAAAGATCATGGCGCCCAGGGCGTTGGCGAAAAAGGCGGTGTTGATCTTCAGATTGGGGGCCAGGGGGATGTACAGGGCCGTCTTCAAAATGAGCCGGATGGCGATCATCAGGGCCGCCACCACCAGCATCCGCAGGTCCGTCAGCTCCAGAACCGCGTCCCGCCAGTAGGCCTTGGAAAAGGGATGGGGGTAGAGATTGTCGGATTTTTTCAGGTTTGCCATTATTTCCTCCTTATTTCGGCGCGCCGGGGGCCTAGGCTTTTCCTGCCGTCCTCCGTGCGCCCGCAAAAAATCCCCCGGCAGAAAGCCAGGGGAGCAGCGCACCGGGGGGAAGGACGGCAAAACAGCTTCCGGGACCGCCCGACCTTTTGTTTCGTTGCTACATAAAGGAGGATGCCCACCCATATGCAACAGCGGGTGCGGAAACCCCATCGCGGAGAAAACTCCTTCGTCCGCCCGACAACTCCCCATTTAGGCGGCACTTCACGCGGGACTTCCTACTCTGTTCGGAGTTATCATACACGAAACGGGGGAAATTGTAAAGATGATTTTTGGGCGTCGAGGCGATTCTTTCAAAATTCGGCGGATTTAACAGCTTTTCCCGCCGGGAAGCCCATAGCGGAGGGCAATGCGCACAGCGCCCGCCGGAGATCCGGCGGGCGCTCGTTTGGAAAAAAGACGCTCAGTCCTCCGGGAACAGGAGGTTCTCGCAGTACTGGATGATGGCTCGGCGGGTGACGATGCCGATAAAGGTCTCCTTGTCGTCCACCACGGGGACAAAATTCTGGGCGCTGGCCCGCTCCACCAGCTCGTGCATGGTGGTGGTCACTTTCACGGGAATGTTGTCCCGCCGGCGGGCGACCTCGTGGACCCGGTGGGCCTCGGCCTGGCGCATATCCATGTAGCACAGATTTTTCAGGGCCCGCAGCAGATCCCCCTCCGTCAGCGTCCCCCGGTATTCCCCCCGGCGGTTCAGGATGGGCAGCGCCGAAAACCCGGCGGACTCCATTTTTTCCAGGGCCTGCCGCAGGGTATAGTCATCATAAAGGAAAGCGCAGAGCGCCTTCGGCGTGAGGAAAAAGAGAATGTTGTTCATAGCGGCTCCTTTTCGAGCAGGGTATTGCCGGAGGGCTCATAGTCCGGCTTGAACCTATTATAGCACATTCTCCCTGCGAAAACATGAACTCTTCTGAAATTTCCCGCCGCCGGAGCAACAAATTATTTCCGCCTATTTTGTGCAAATTTTACAAATTATACATCGAAATGGAAGGGAGTCTCGTCCAATGTGGCAAAATAATCCCGGGGCGTCTCCGCCCGCCGGATCTTTTGGAAGCTGCCGTCGATCTTCAGCAGCACCTCCGCCGAGCGGAGCTTGCCGTTATAGTTGTAGCCCATGGAATAGCCGTGGGCGCCGGTGTCGTGGATGGCTAGGATGTCCCCGATCTCCACCTGGGGCAGGCTGCGCTCAATGGCGAACTTGTCGTTGTTCTCGCACAATCCGCCCACCACGTCGTAGACATGGTCCAAAATGGCGTCCTCCTTGCCCAGCACCGTAATATGGTGGTAGGCCCCGTAAATCGCCGGGCGCATCAGATCGGCGGCGCAGGCGTCCAGGCCCAGGTACTCCCGGTAGATGTGCTTCTGGTGGATCACCGTGGACACCAACATGCCGTGGGGGGCCAGCATGAACCGGCCCAGCTCGGTATAGATGGCCACGTTGCCCATCCCCGCCGGGACCAAGATCCGCTCATACTGGGCCCGGACCCCCTGGCCGATGGCAAAGATGTCGCTCTTCGGCTGCTCCGGGCGGTAGTCCACCCCCACACCGCCGGACAGGTTCACGAAGGCGATCTCCGCCCCGGTGGCGTTTCGCAGCCGGACCGCCAGCCGGAACAGATTCCCCGCCAGCTCCGGATAGTACTCGTTGCCCCAGGCGTTGGAGGCCAGCAGGGCGTGGATGCCAAACCGCTTCGCCCCCAGCTTTTGCAGCCGGGCGATGGCCCCGGCCATCTGATCCTCGGTCATGCCGAACTTGGCGTCCCGAGGCATGTCCATAATGGTGTTGCCCAGGCTGAAGGAGCCGCCGGGATTGTAGCGCAGGCAAATTGTCTCCGGGATGCCCCCGTTTTGGGCCAAAAAGTCCACATGGGTGGCGTCGTCCAGATTGATACAGGCCCCCAGCTGCCGGGCCAGCCGGTAGTCCTCCGCCGGGGTGTCGTTGGAGGAAAACATGATCTCCTCGCCGTCCACCCCCGCCGCCTTGGCCAGCAGCAGCTCTGTGGCCGTGGCGCAGTCGCAGCCGCAGCCCTCCTGGTGGAGAATTTGCAGAATATAAGGATTGGGAGTCGCTTTCACGGCGAAATACTCCTTGAACCCCGGGTTCCAGGAAAAGGCCCGGTTCAGGTCCCGGGCGGTTTGGCGGATGCCCGCCTCGTCGTAAATGTGGAAGGGCGTGGGGATTTCCCGGGAAATTTCCCGGGCCTGCTCCAGGGAGAGAAAGGACGTCTTTTTCATATGCTACCTCCAAAATAAAAACCCCGCGCGGCGCGCGGGGCACATCCGTCCTGGAGCCCCACGGTCTGCGCTCCATCCGGAAGCCGGATGACAGTCCCGCACATCTTCTGTACGGGCCCAGAGCCCCCCGGTTGCGCCGGAAAGGCCCTTCGGCGGCGTGCCCTTTCCCTACCCCGGCAATTTGCGGATCCGGGGGGTACTGATGCAAGCCGCGACCTCAGCCATGGTCGATTGGTGGTATTTTATCGGAAAAACGGGGGTTTGTCAACCCTTTTTCTACTCTACCCTGGGTAGAATTTTCTCCTCTCTCCGAAAGAGAGGCTCTACCGGTGAAAGTAGGGGGCTTTTTCTCCGAAAATATGGTATGCTGGCATCGGATACCAAGAAAGGGGATCGACAATATGAAACGTACCCGCCTCTGCGACCGCGCCCTTCCGTCCTACACCCAGGGCGAGGAAATCATGAATGCTGCGACCCACATTGCCGGCGCCGTGCTGGGCGTGCTGGCACTGTGTCTGTGTGTGAACCGGTCCGTCTGGAACGGCAACGTCTACGGCGTGGTCAGCTCCGCCATCTACGGCGCCTCCCTGATCACCCTCTATACCATTTCCAGTGTCTACCACGGGTTGAAACCCAACACCGGCAAGAAGGTGCTGCAAATTCTGGATCACTGCACCATCTATTTTCTCATCGCCGGCAGCTATATGCCCGTGGCCCTCTCCGCCCTGCGGCCTCTTTACCCTGCCCTGGGCTGGAGCCTGTTTGGATTCCAGTGGGGCATGGCCGCCCTGGCCATCACCCTGACGGCCATCGACCTGCGGAAATACCGGGCCTTCTCCATGGTCTGCTATATCTGCATGGGCTGGGCCATCATTCCCTTCTTCCGCCAGACCATGGAGGCCCTCACCCCGGCGGGCTTCTATCTGCTCCTGGCCGGCGGCATCGCCTACACCCTAGGGGCCGTGCTCTACGGCATCGGGTCGAAAAAGCCCTGGTTCCACTCGGTGTTCCACATTTTTGTGGTCCTGGGCAGCGTCCTCCAGTTTTTTGCCATCTACGGTTACGGGCTGTAAGGCCGCAAAAACGCCGCTTTTCCAGCCCTTTGGTCGTTTAAAAGCATGAAGGAAGCGCCCCGGGGCGCTTCCTTCTTTTCGTTCTACGGCTCATGCCGACTGCGGGAAGGACGCTGCCGGCTCCAAATCGTACACCCCGGTAAACTGCCCCTTCCGCTCCTTGGTCAGGTGGTGGCTGACCAAAATCAGCGTCAGCTCCGGGTTTGCCAGCAGGCTCTCCTCCACGATGCCGGCGTTCTTCTGGTCCAGGGCGCTGGTGCCCTCGTCCACCAGGAGGATGGACCGGTCGTGGATCAGCGCACGGGCGATGGCTACCCGCTGCTTCTGCCCGCCGGAGAGATTGCTGCCGTCCTCCCCCACCGGGGTGTCCAGGCCCTCCGGCATTTGGGCCAGGTCCCCCAGAAGGGCGCTGCGACGCAGGGCCTTCTCCATCTGCTCGTCGGAAAAGTCCTCGCCCAGGGTGATGTTGTCCCGAATCGTTGTGTTGAACAGGAACACGTTCTGCTCGATGTAGCTCATCCGCTGTTGAAGCTGCTCCGGGGTGAAGCCGTGGGCGTCTTGCCCGTCAAATTGGATGGACCCGCTGTAATCCGGCAGCCAGCCAAAAAGGAGCTTCAAAAGCGTGGACTTTCCGCAGCCGGAGGGGCCGGTGAGGGCATACTTGCCGCCCTTTTGGAAGGTGAGGGACAGGTCCCGGAGGACAGGCTTTTCATCGTACTGGAAGGAAAGGTTCTTCACAGTGATGGCGCTGCCGATCTCGGGCAGGACGCCGCTTTCCTCGTCCCGCGCGCTGTCGCTACGGACAGTGATTTTATCAAAGTAGGGCTTTGTGGAGGAGAACGACAGCAGGTACTGCGCCAAGCTGCCGACGCTGTTGGAGAGACCTCCCACCAGATTTCCCCCACCCATCAGGGCGCCCTGGAGGATCACGCCCCGGATGGACAGCACGCCGATCAAAAGATTGATCAGCATTTGGCAGCCGACGTTTACACAGCCAAATCCGGCGGTTATGAAAGCCTTCACATATCTCAACCGGAACCTGGGCTTTTCTATCTGTTCACTGGCGCCCTCCGCGCCCTGGCAGAAGCGCGGTTCCCGGCCAAAGGAGCGCA
>CANQQU010000067.1 GCA_947626085.1 uncultured Oscillospiraceae bacterium | reverse complement strand
CGGAAAGCCTGTAAATACAGGCTATACCGGCTTATGAGAACTTATAAAGAGATAGTCAAAAACTATATTTTGATTTAATAGAAAAAAGAAAAAAATTTGCCGCCCCTTTACAAAGGCATGGGGATATGCTATACTCTGGGTATCAATCGGAATGATTCGCATCCGAAGGGGGCGGCGAAAAGTGGAAAAGCGGTTTCGCAAGCGGGAGGCGATCCTTGCCTGCCTCCGCTCTACCCGGAGCCACCCCTCCGCCGAGTGGGTGTACCGGCAGCTGCGGGAGGAATTTCCCGACCTGTCCCTGGGGACGGTGTACCGCAACCTGGCTCTGTTCAAGCGCCAGGGGCGGATCGCCAGCCTGGGGACGGTGGCGGGGATGGAGCGCTTCGACGGCGACCCCACGCCCCACGCCCACTTCGTCTGCCAGGTCTGCGGCCGCATCCGGGATCTGCCCCAGCCGGTACTCCCGGCGGCGCTGACCCAGGCGGCGGAGGCGATCTCCGGCGGGCAGGTGTCCGGTTTCCGGCTGACGTTTACCGGCGTCTGCCCCGAATGTCAACATTCCCAGCGAGGAGGTGAAGGGAAATGACATACGTTTGCGCCATCTGCGGGTGGGAGTACAACGAGGAAGAGGGCAGCCCCGAAGCCGGCATCGCCCCCGGAACCAAGTGGGAGGACCTGCCCGAGGATTTCGCGTGCCCGCTCTGCGGCGCCGGCAAGGATGAATTTGAAGAGCAACCCTGAATTTATTTATAATAGGAGGATCACAGTATGAAAAAGTTTGTCTGTCCCGTCTGCGGCTATGTGTACGAAGGCGAGTCCATCCCCGAGGGCTTCAAGTGCCCGGTGTGCAAGGTGGACGGCTCCAAGTTCAAGGTGATGGAGGACAGCGGCAAGCTGGCCGCCGAGCATGAGTTCGGCATCTACGAGAAGACCGTCCGGGACAACCCCGACGTCTCCGCCGAGGACAAGGCCTATATCCTGGAGCAGCTGAAAGCCAACTTCCAGGGCGAGTGCGGCGAAGTGGGCATGTACCTGTGCATGGCCCGGATCGCCCATCGGGAGGGCTATCCCGAGATCGGGCTGTACTGGGAGAAGGCCGCCTACGAGGAGGCCGAGCACGCCGCCAAGTTTGCCGAGATCCTGGGCAGCACCCTGGAGCCCAACATGACCGCCTCCACCAAGAAGAACCTGGCCTGGCGGGTGGACTGCGAGTTCGGCGCCACCCAGGGCAAGTTCGACCTGGCCGCCTGTGCCAAGAAGAACGGCCTGGACGCCATTCACGACACCGTCCACGAGATGGCCAAGGACGAGGCCCGCCACGGCAAGGCCCTCAAGGGCCTGCTGGAGCGGTACTTCAAGTAAGGAAGGGCAGCGCCATGAAGATTCGGATCAACAAGGACGTCGTGGAGTTTACGCCCGAGCACGCCGCCGAGGCCGCCGAGCTGGAGGCATTGTGGGTGAAGATGGGCAACTGCGTGGGCGGTAACAAGTACCTGGCCCCCATCGGCGTGTACGAGCCCAGCCAGAACAAGACCGCCACCTTCCACATCGAGGGCCTGAGCAAGGAGGAGGCGGAGGCCATTCCCGTCATCCGCGCCCCCTACGACACCGACGTGTACTGCGTGATCTGCAACAAGACCCAGCACGTCAAGGCCGGGGAGCCCATCCCCTTCTGCTGCGGCAGACTGATGGAGATTTTGGACTGATTCTATAAAAAAAGCGGGGGAACAGGCAACCTGTTCCCTCGCGTTCGGTTTTGGCAGGAGGAAAAAGGACCGGCGTGAGAAAGGCGGGTGTCCGTAAAACAGTAAAATCAAGAAAGCCTTTATCTGAATACAGAGAGGAACGACCGAAAGATTTTATAGCTGATTCAGGAATTTGAGGAGATAACGTATGATCTATGAAATAAAAGACGCCGCCAAGGTCAAGCACATGTTTGAAGGCTGGAAAAACTTATTTGACGTCTTGGACGTGGAGATTCGGATCTTCGTAACCGATCCCGACGCACCGCGCTCCGCGCTGGTTTCTTCTTCCTGCGACGGTATATTTTTAGCGGGAGAGCCGGACAAAGAACTTGTCGAATACGGGGAGCTCGGCCATGACGCCGTGACCCCGTATAATGAAGCGTGGGAAAAGCTGATCCGGGAATGCTACCCGGAAGCAGAATCGACCACCCACTACGCGATGCATCGTTGTAAGGACTTCGACCGTGAAAAACTGCAATCGTTTGTCGACGCACTGCCAAAAGGCTACGAGATCAAACGCATCGACAGCGGGATCTGCGATCTGATTTCCGCCGACGACGAGCTGGAGGTTCTCATGGGCGAGTTCGACACGAAAGAAGCGTTTCTGGAGAAAGGACGCGGTTTTGCCGTGCTGAAAGATGGTAAGGTGGTTGCCGGCGCATCCTCCTACTACTGCTATCGCTACGGCATCGAGGTCCAGATCATCACTCAGCCGTCGGAGCGGCGCATGGGACTTGCGACCGCCGTCGGGGCAAAGCTGATCCTGTCGTGCGTCGAGGACGGGCTCGAACCATTATGGGACGCGGTCAGCATGATCTCGGTAAATCTGGCGGAAAAGTTGGGGTATCGGTTCGACCGCGAATATACGCGCTATTGGATCAACAAGGCGCAGCGTCTTACGATCAAAAATCCGGATAAGAGCCGTTGGCAGGATTTCTGCGGTGAATACGAAGAGCTGGTCGAAGCATTCATGCTCAAAAAGGTCTGGATGGAGGACGGCGGTCTGTTCGGGCTCGCATGTAACGACCCGGAGAAAGATTATTTTGCGTTCAAGCTGCTGCCAATCGGAGAGAATACGTTTGGCAGAGCGGGCGGTAACGTGCGGATCACGTTTGGCGACAACTGTCTTGTCATCAATGGGATCACCTGTAAAAAACGGTAAGCAGCACATCAACAAATTTCAGTTTATCGGGCAGTTGTAAATTCCTTTAGGAACTATGGCGCACTTCTATACTCACAATCGGGAGTATCGTGCGTCCTGGGTCGCTTCATTCTCTATCGGCAGGAAAAACTTACAGACGAGAATGTTTGCGTCACTTCGTTCCGTCAAGGTGGCTACACCCCCTTGCGCCGCTAAAGCGGCTATCCCCTGTTGACTTGCCATCCGCATACGGTTCCTAAAACCGTTCGCCGCCAGCAAGTTTAAAAAATTGAATACCCAAAAATTGACCGCCAGCGCACATACCCATGTGCATGCCAGCGGTCTTTGTTTTGGTATTTTAGATAAGCAGTTAAACTGATGGACTGTTTTACGGCGCCCGCTCTAAAAGCGCCGGTCCCTTTGTTTTACAGCTCTTTGAGGACCGCTTTCAGCAGGTCCCAGGTGCGGGCGACGGAGGCGATGTCCAACTTCTCCCGGCTGGTGTGGATGTCGTGCATCTGGGGGCCCAGGGAGACGCAATCCAGGCCGGGCAGCTTTTTGCCCAGCAGGCCGCATTCCAGCCCGGCGTGGATGGCCACCACCTGGGGGGCCTGGCCGTAGAGCCGGGTATAGACCGCCACCAGCTTCTCCCGCAGGGGGGACTCCGCCCGGTATTCCCAGGCCGGGTACTCTCCCGAGGCTTGGAAGGATGCGCCCAGCGCCTCCGCCAGGGACCGAATTTTTTCCAGCAGGGCCTGCTTTTCCGCCTCTACCGAGCTGCGGACGGAGAACCGGACCTCGAAGGTGTCCCCTAAACGGAGGGAGGCCAGGTTGTCGCTGGTCTGCACCAGCTCCGGCAAATCCGGACACATGGACGCCACCCCGTGGGGAGCCTCCGTCAGGAAGCGGATCACTTTCTCCGTGTCGGCGGTGGACAGGGCGTTGCCGCCCAGGGCCTCCAGGTTTTCGCCGGAGACGGTAGCGCCCGGCTCATCGTACCGGGCCCGCAGCTCCCGCTGGAGGTCCTCCGCCAAGGCGTTCACCGCCTCTAAGTCCGTGCCCATGGCAACCAGGGTCGCCACGCAGGACTGGGGGATGGCGTTGTCCTTGTCCCCGCCGGTGAGGGAGGTCAGGCAGATGGGCATTTTCTCCCGAATGCGGGCAAGGAGCAGGCCCATGGCCTTGTTGGCGTTGGCCCGGTTCCGGTTGATCTCCACCCCGGAGTGGCCGCCCCGGAGCCCCTCCACCGTCAGCCGGAGGCAGGGGCCGTACACCGCCCGTCGGGGGGTGGGCAGGGACACCGCCGCCCGGGCTCCGCCGGCGCAGGAGACGGTGAAAACGCCCTCGTCCTCGGAGTCCAGGTTCAGCATCCTGCGGCCCCGGAAATCAGAAAGGTCCACCCCGGCGGCGCCGAACATCCCGGTCTCCTCGTCCACGGTGATCAGGACCTCCAGGGGCGGATGGGGGATGTCCGCAGCGGTGAGCAGGGCCATGGCGTAGGCCACGGCGATGCCGTCGTCACCCCCCAGGGAGGTGCCCTTGGCAAAGACAGATTCCCCGTCGTGGGTCACGTCCAGGCCCTCGGCGGCCATATTCTTGGGGCAGTCCGGGTCCTGAGCGCAGACCATGTCCATATGGCCCTGGAGGATTACCGGGGGGTGGTCCTCATAGCCAGGGGTCCCGGGCTGGAAGAACAGCACGTTGTTCAGCTCGTCCTGGCGACAGGCAATCCCATGCTCCTGGGCAAAGGACACCAGAAAATCACTGATGGCCTTGGTGTTCCCGGAGCCGTGGGGAATGGCGCAGAGCTGAGAAAAATAGGTAAAGACGCTTTCCGGCTCCAGGCCGGCCAGTGGAAGGTTATTTTCCATGGGTACCTCCAAAGTCAGATTTTGAATTCGCTGCGCAAAAAAGCCCCCGCAGGGGGGCTTTTCCTATCAGAGCAGGCTCAGGGACAAGGTGAGCAGCACCCAGGCCAGGGCGATCCACTTGGTAGCGGAGGCCAGCATCTTGTCCAGATTGCCCTTCTTGTTCTTGCTCAGATAAGTTTCGTTCTTGCCGGACAGCGCACCGGACAGGCCGGCCTCTTTGCCGGACTGCAGCAGGACCACCACGATCAACAAAACGCTGGCGATCACTTCAAGAACGGTCAAAATAATGGTCAGAACTTCCAATTTTGGTTTCCCTCCTGCGTAAGATGGCGGTATTTTTCAGACAGCCCGAACATTATATCACAGGGTTTCCCAGAATGCAAGGGCTGAAGCAGCATTTTTTCCCTTTTTTCTTACTTTGTGACCCAGCTGCCGGTGGCGGCGCAGGTCAGATAGGCGTTGATGAAGGGGTCCAGCGCCCCGTCCATCACGGCGCTGACGTTGGCCGTCTCGCAGCCGGTGCGGGTGTCTTTGACCAGGGTATAGGGCATGAACACATAGTTTCGGATCTGGCTGCCCCACTCGATCTTCTGCTGGACGCCCTTGATATCGGAGATCTTGTCCAGATGCTCCCGCTCCTTGATCTCCACCAGCTTGCTGCGGAGCATCCGCAGGCAGGTCTCCTTATTCTGGAACTGACTCCGCTCGGTCTGGCAGGAGACCACGATGCCCGTGGCCTTGTGGATCAGGCGGACGGCGGAGCTGGTCTTGTTGATGTGCTGGCCGCCGGCGCCGGAGGAGCGGTAGACCTGCATTTCGTAGTCCTCGGGCTTGATCTGCACGTCCTGGCTGTCGTCCTGGATGTCCGGGATCACCTCCACCGCCGCAAACGAGGTCTGCCGCCGGGCGTTGGCGTCGAAGGGGGACACCCGCACCAGCCGGTGGACCCCGTTCTCCCCCTTCAGGAAGCCATAGGCATTGTCCCCCTCCACCAAAATATCGGCGGATTTGAGACCGGCCTCGTCCCCCTCCAGGTAGTCCAGAATTTTATAGGTGTACCCATGGGCCTCGGCCCAGCGGGTGTACATCCGGTAGAGCATCTGGCACCAGTCCTGGGCCTCCGTGCCGCCGGCGCCGGCGTGGAAGCTCATCAGGGCGTTGTAGCTGTCGTAATGGCCGGAGAGCAGGGTCTCCAGCCGGGCCCGCTCCATGTCCTGGGACAGCTTTTCGTAGCTCTCCTTCAGCTCCGGCAGGAGGGAATCGTCGTCCTCCTCCGCCGCCAGGGCGCACATGGCCACCATATCCTCCCAGGAGGCGACCATTTTCTGGTAGCGCTCCAGCCGGGCCTCCACAGTCTTGGCCTTCACCACGATCTGGTGGCTCTTCTCCGGGTTGTCCCAGAATCCGGGGGCCTCCTGCATGGCGTGGAGCCGCTCCAGCTCGTTACGCAGGCCATCCAGATTCATGGATTCCCCCAGATGGTCCAGCACGGGCTTCATTTCCCCCAACTTCTGCTTGTATTCGTCAAAGGCAATGTTCATACACGTTTCACTCATTTCAAAAGATTCCCAATTATTATAGCCGAAAAACCCCGGACTGTAAAGGGAAAAACCAAAAAAATCCGGAATTTGTAGCGTTACAATAGATGTGAGACCGAATGGCTAGAAAAAGGCGATTGAGTTTGTTAGAATAAAGTCACCATAACCACACTCTAACGAAAGGACTCAATCGCCATGAGTATTGTAGCACAGGAGAGCAAGAAACGCAAGCGGTATTTGCCCCATGAAGTGACGACAAATGAACATTTTTCAAAACAGGGGCTGAACACAATTTCCATGCCCGTTTTTCGCTGAAAACGCCGTCCCGGAAACGGCGGAAGCAGGGGAGCGCCCGGTTTTGCTATGCCAGTCACAACCTTTGACAAGCAGACCTAGGGGAAATAGGCAAAAAAACCGCCCGGTTCATGATCCGGGCGGTGCGTTTCTGGATCATCTGCCGTTGCGGTAGTGCCCAGGGGTGGTATTGTAGGCGGCGTAGAACAGGCGATGGAAATAGCTGATGTTTTCGTAGCCCACCTGGCGGGCTATGTCGTTCACCCGCATGTCGGTTTCCCGCAGAAGTTTGGCGGCGTGATACATCCGCTGCTCCTGCACCAGATCCGTGTAGGTCTTTCCCATCCGGCGGTGCAGCTCCCGGGATAGGAAGCTCACGTCCCTACCCATCTGCTTGGAAAGCTGCGTCAGGCTTCCCTGGGCGTAGTTTTCCTCAATGTAGGTGAGTATTTCCCACACCACCCGGTCCTGCCGCCGCCAGGGGATGGTGTCCGACCGGGTAAACAGCTGGGCCAGCAGTAGGGTCATGGTCATCCGGCTGACGCTGGTCTGGCAAGGGGTAGCCAGCAGGGCGGCCAGCAGGTTTTCCACCAAATTCTGAATGGGAATATCCTCCGCTACCTGGAAATGCAGACATCCCTGGCCGCCCCACGCGCCCAGGAGGCAGTTCAGCATGAACTCCCGCTGAGGCGAAGGGTTCGCGGCGGTCTTGAGCAGTCCCTGGAGAAAATCCATGGACACCAGGAAGTGGGCCAAAACATCTTCCGTTCCCACCTTATACATCCGGCGGGGGACCTGGGTCCCCAGGAGCAGCAGATCACCCTGCCGCATCCTGATCGGCCCGGCGCCAACGGTCCAGTCGCTTTTGCCGGTGTATTGATAGACCAATTCCAATCCGTCCAACTGCCGCAGCGGTTCCTCCGCTTGCGGCGCCTGAGGCAGCAGCGCCACCTGCTTATCTCCCACCAAAGGCATCTGGCCGTGATCCAGACGATCTTCGGCTTCAACGCTGCGCATTCTCAGCTGTTTGAGAACCTCGCCGTTAGGCATAGCCAGCTCCTCCTTTCCACGGGACGATACCCGTGGCATTCTGTAATCATTATACATGGGGGAGGAAATTTTGTCAAATATTTGCCGTTAAAAATAGTTATTTTCGTCAGAAATCACAATTACACGTCACTTTTTCTTCCAAAAAACCCGGTTCCTTTGACGCAATTCCCGCAAAAATCAAAATTTGACCGTTTTTTCATGGAAATTGGGGGAAATAAGAGCGGTCGCGTTTTCGCCGATCAGGTATTGACAAATGGCCCGATCCGGTATATAATCCCTTATGCGGTGGAAAATCGCTGTCATGGGCCTGTAGCTCAGCTGGGAGAGCGTTCGGTTCGCATCCGAGAGGTCGAGAGTTCGAGTCTCTTCAGGTCCACCACTTTTGGGGTATACGAACAACCGGTGTTCGTATACCTCGCTTTTTTGTATTCTGCTATGGCTCATTGTAAACCCAACAACGAGCCTACACCACAATGCGCAAAATTTCTTGACTGCCGTGGGTTTTTGTGGTAAACTAAGTAATTAGTGGGGAAAACCCAAGCATATGAATATTAAGGGATAATGATGATGACTCTAAATGAGAAGCTGCTTCAAGTCTGCCGCCTGTTCCGCATTGAGGGCGACTTTTTAGGATATGACACCATCCAGATGGGCAACGTGAACCAGACCTATGAGGTCAAATTCCGCCTGCCCGACGGGAGGAAAAAGTCCTTCCTGGTCCAGAACGTGAATACCTATGTATTTAAAAACCCGGTCCAGGTGATGGAGAACATCGACAAGGTCACGGAACACATCCGTTCCAAGCTGCCCGACCAGCTGACCCTTCACTTTCATCACACCGCCGACCGGAAGACCTATGTGGAGGACGGCAGCAATTTCTGGCGGATGACCAACTTCATCCCCTGCGCCACCTACAACGCCGTGGCGGACCTGAAGATCGTCCGCAACGCGGGGCAGGCCTTCGGGGCGTTCCAGAACCAGCTGTCGGACTTCGACAGCGACCTGCTCTACGAGACCATCCCCGATTTCCACAACACCAAGCGCCGCTACGAGGCCCTTTTAGAGGCCGCCAAGGCCGACCCGGCGGGCCGGGTCCGGGAGGTGGAGCGGGAGCTGGAGTATTTGCTTTCCGTCCGGGAGACGGCTTGCAGCCTGACGGCGCTCCAGGAGCGGGGGGAGCTTCCCCTGCGGGTGACCCACAACGACACGAAAATCAATAATGTCCTTTTTGACAAGCGGGACGGGCGGGCCCTGGTGGTAGTGGACTTGGACACCGTCATGCCCGGCCTTGTGGGCCACGACTTTGGGGACGCCATCCGCTTCGCCGCCAACTATGTGGAGGAGGACTCTCCGGACTTCCAAAAAGCCGGGGTGGACATGGAGGTTTTCGAGGCCTTTACGGAGGGCTTTTTAAAGGAGACCGCCAGCACCCTCACGCCCCTGGAGCGGGAGACCCTGGCGCTCAGCGCCTTTGTCCTGACGGCGGAGCTGGCCACCCGGTTTTTGGCGGACTATATTTTGGGAGACCCCTACTTTAAGATCAACTACCCCCAGCACAACTTGGTCCGCACCCGGTGCCAGATCGCCCTGGCGAAGGATATGCTCCGCAAAATGGGCGCCATGGAGCAGGCGGTGCAGCACGCCGCCCGGGTTCGGGTGAGCGCATGAAGTGAAGAGTGAAAAGTAAAAATCGGCAACCCTCTAAAGAGGATTGCCGATTTTTGGCGTCGCTGAGGGGACTTGAACCTCCGACCTACCGCTTAGGAGGCGGTCGCTCTATCCAACTGAGCTACAG
>CANQQU010000066.1 GCA_947626085.1 uncultured Oscillospiraceae bacterium | reverse complement strand
CGTGCCGAACGGATGCCCCGACTTGATCTCTATTATTTATTGCATTTTTCCTCTACCCCAACTATTGACATAGAACCGAACAAAAAAAGGGCGCCCCGTGGGGCGCCCTCCCTTCTTGACTCAGCAGCCGCAGCCGCAGCCGTTGGAATTGTCGTTGCAGCCGCAGCCGCAGCCGCCGGTGGTGGTGAGACCGTAGCCGCAGCCGTTGAAGCCGCCGAACAGGATCAGCAGAATGATGATCCAAAGCAGGTTGTTGCCATAGTTACACATGATAGAAGACCTCCAAACATTTTTCGCGGCGGTTGCCGCTCATTCCATCGTATTCCCCACCCCAAAAAATGTGCGCCGGCCTTCCATCCCCGAAAAAAGATCATGCGGAACGCGAAGCGTTCCGCATGGCAAAATCGTTTTTTATCCCAGCTCCCGGTCCGCCAGCGCCAGCGCCTGGGCGATGACCGCGTCCATGTCGTAGTATTTGTACTCTCCCAGGCGGCCGCCGAAGTGGAGCTTTTCCTCCTTCTCCGCAAGCGCCTTGTACTGGCTGTAGAGGGCGCCGTTCTTCTCGTCATTGACGGGGTAATAGGGCTCGTCCCCGGGCTTCCATTCGGAGCTGTACTCCCGGCTGATCACTGTTTTGGGCTGCCCCTTGTCCTCGAACCACTTGTGTTCGATGATCCGGGTCCAGGGCGTCTCCCGGTCGGTGTAGTTCACCGCCGCGTTGCCCTGGAAGTTGGGCATATCCAGCAGCTCGGTCTCGAACCGGACGGAGCGGTATTCCAGGGCCCCCAGCCGGTAGTCAAAGTAGGCGTCGATGGGCCCGGTGTAAAGCACCTTGTCCGCCAGGGCGTCCCACTTTTCCTTGTCCGCCAGATAATCCACGTTCAACTCCACTGGGGTGGTGCCCAGCATGGCCTGGACCATGGCGGTGTAGCCCCCCATGGGGATGCCCTGATAGCGGGCGTTGAAGTAGTTGTTGTCGAAGGTCAGCCGCACCGGCAGCCTGCGGATGATGAAGGCGGGCAGCTCGGTACAGGGGCGGCCCCATTGCTTTTCGGTGTAGCCCTTCACCAGCTTCTCATAGATGTCCACCCCCACCAGGGAGATGGCCTGCTCCTCCAAATTTTTCGGCTCGGTGATCCCGGCGGCCTTCCGCTGGCGTTCGATCTCCGCCGCCGCCTCCGCTGGGGTGACCACGCCCCACATTTTATTGAAGGTGTACATGTTGAAGGGCAGGGAGTACAGCTCCCCGTGATAATTGGCCACGGGAGAATTGGTAAAGCGGTTGAACTCCGCGAATTGGTTAACATAATCCCAAACCCGCCGGTCGTTGGTGTGGAAAATATGGGCCCCATAGACGTGTACATGGATATCCTCCACGGCTTTGGTGTACACGTTGCCGGCGATGTGATTCCGCTTGTCGATCACCAGGCAGCTTTTCCCGGCCTGCCGGGCCCGCTGGGCGAAGGTGGCCCCAAAGAGCCCCGCCCCCACGATGAGATAGTCGTATTTTTTCATGATTTCCTCCGCTTATTTCCGAAACAGCTTTTCGATGGCCTCCCGCGCGGCGTCCTGTTCGGCCCGTTTTTTGCTGCTGCCGCTGCCCTGGCCCACCACTTGGCCGTTGAGAAGCACCTCCACCCGGAACCGCTTGTCGTGGTCCGGGCCGGTCTCCCCAATGGGCTGGTAGGTCAGCACCTGGTTTTTCTTCTGCTGTATCAGCTCTTGAAGGGCGGTTTTGTAGTCGGCGTTGTGGAGCTTGCCCACCGGCACATCCGCCAGGATCAACCGCTGAATGATGCCGCTGGCGGCCTCCAGGCCCCCGTCTAAGTAGCTGGCGGCCAGCACCGATTCCATGGCGTCGGCCAGGATGGAGCTGCGGAATCGGCCGCCGCCCTGCTCCTCGCCGTGGCCCAGAAGCAGATACGTTCCAAGGCTTACCCGGTTAGCGGCGTCGGCCAGGCTCTTTTCGCAGACCAAGTCCGCCCGCATCCGGGTCAGCTCCCCCTCTGGACGCTGGGGGAAGCTGCGGTACAGATAGTCCGCCACCACCATGCCCAGAATGGAGTCCCCCAGAAATTCCAGCCGCTCGTTGCTGGCCAGACTGTTGTGCCAGGACTCGTTGGCGTAGGAGGAGTGGGTCAGGGCGTTGCGCAGCTTTTCCGGGTCCCGGAACCGGTAGCCCAGAGCGGCTTCCAGCTTCTCATCCATGGGACTCCTCCTTCCCGGCCAGGGCCCGAAGTCCCTGCTCCAGCTCGGCGGAAAGGTCGTTTTCGGCGGTGGCCTTGGCCTGGCGGATGGCGTTGCGGAAGGCCAGGGCGTCGGAGGAGCCGTGGGCCTTGATCACCGGCTTGCGAATGCCCAGCAGCGGCGTTCCGCCGATCTCCCGGTAGTCCAGGAGCTTGGTCAAGTCCCGGATGCCGGAGCGGCACAGCAGAGCCCCCAGCATGGTCAGGGGATTCTTCTTGAACATCTTTTTCACCTGGCTGCCCATGAACATGGCGGTGCCCTCAATGGTCTTGAGCAGCACGTTGCCGGAAAACCCGTCGCAGACGATCACATCCACCGCCCCTAAGGGCACATCCCGGGCCTCCACGTTTCCGACGAACTGAAAATAGCCCTTCTCCCCGGCGTCCTTCAGAAGGCCGTAGGCCTCCTTCTGCAGGGGGGTGCCCTTGCTGTCCTCGGCGCCGATGTTCAGCAGTCCCACCCGTGGCTCCGGAACGCCCAGATATTTTTTCGAGTAGAGGGCGCCCACCAGGCCGAATTGAAGCAGAAATTCCGGGGTGCACTCGGCGTTGGCGCCGGAGTCCAGGATCACGGTCTTGCCCCCGGCCTTGTTGGGCATGGCGGGACCCAGAGCGGCCCGGCGGATGCCCTTCACCCGCTTGACCAGCAGCGTCGCCCCGGTGAGCAGGGCGCCGGTGCTTCCGGCGGAGACGAAGGCATCTCCCTGACCGTCGGCCAGCATTTTCAGGCCCAGGATCATGGAGGAGTTTTTCCGCTTGTGCAGCACGGTTGCGGGGTCGTCGTGCATATCCACCACATCGTCGGCGTTGGCCACCTCTATCCCCTCCGGCAGGTCCTGGATCCCGGCGGAGCGCATGGCCTCCAGGATCGCTTCCCCCCGGCCCACCAGCAAAATCTCCGCGCCAAGGTCCTTGGCGGCCTGGAAAGCCCCCATCACGGGCGCCTGGGGGGCGTTGTCCCCGCCCATGGCATCGACAATGATCTTCATAGACGCACCTCTTTCTCAACAAAAATCTGTCAGATCCCCTGGGCTGCCATCCGGTGGATGATCGCCAGGGAACGCTGGGAAATCGCCAGGTTTTTCTCTGATTTTTTCCGCACCCGGCGCTCCAGGGGCGCCATAATGCCGAAATTGATATTCATGGGCTGGAACGCCTCGATCCTGGGATCGCTGATGTACAGCGCCAGCGCGCCGATGGCCGTCTCCCTGGGAAATTCCGGCAGAGGCCGGCCCTGAAGCTGGGCCGCCATGGCCACAGCCGCCAGATATCCGGAGGCGGTGCTTTCCACATAGCCCTCCACCCCGGTCATCTGCCCTGCGAAGGCCACCAGTGGGTCCCGCCGGTCCCGGTAGAACCGGTCCAGGAGCTTGGGGGACTGGAGGAAGGTGTTCCGGTGCATCACCCCGTAGCGCAGATATTCGGCGTTTTTCAAAGCGGGGATCATGGAAAAGACCCGTTTTTGCTCCGGGAATTTCAAATGGGTCTGGAAACCCACCAGATTGTAGACGTCCCCGGCGGCGTTGTCCATCCGCAGCTGAAGCGCCGCGTAGGGCTCCTTCCCGGTTTTGGGGTCCTTTAGGCCCACGGGCTTCATGGGCCCAAACCGCAGGGTGTCCACGCCTCGGCGGGCCATGACCTCCACAGGCATACACCCCTCGAAAACCGCATTGTCCTCGAATCCATGGACGGGGGCCGCCTCCGCCTCCGCCAGGGCCTGGACAAAGGCCAGGTACTCGTCTTTTTCCAGGGGGCAGTTTACATAATCAGCCGTTCCCCGGTCGTACCGGCTCTGCCGCCAGGCCCGCTCCATATCCACCGAGGCGGCGGAGATCAGGGGGGCGGCGGCGTCGAAGAAGTGGAGGTACTCCTCCCCAAAATATTCCCCAATGGCCTGAGACAGTGCCTCGGAGGTCAGCGGCCCGGTGGCCACGATCACGGGCCCGGCGGGGACCTGGGTGATCTCCTCCGAGCGGAAGGTGATGTTGGGGTGTCCCAGGAGCTTTTCCGTCACCAGGGCGGAAAAACCGTTCCGGTCCACTGCCAGGCAGCCGCCGGCCTCCACCTTGGTGGCCAGGGCACATTCCATGATCAGACTCCCCAGGCATCGGAGTTCCTCTTTCAGCAGGCCCACCGCGTTTTCCAGCCGGTCTCCCCGGAGGGAGTTGGAGCAGACCAGCTCGGCAAAATCGGGGCTGTGATGGGCCGGGGTCATTTTTTGGGGTTTCATGTCGATGAGCTCTACCTGGATCCCCCGCTGGGCCAGCTGCCAGGCGGCCTCGGAGCCTGCCAGCCCGCCGCCGATCACCCGGACCGTCATGCCTTTTGCCTCCGGGCAGCGGTTTTTCCCTTGACGCTCCGGCCCTTGGTCTTGGCCGGCTCCTTCCCGGACTCCGTTCCGGCGGCGGACTTGCGGTAGTAGCCCCGCTTGTCCTCCGGCAGAAATTCCGGGCAGCTTTCGTTGACGCAGAAGGGCTTCTGCCGGCCCCGGCCGGATTTTTTGAACAGGGTCTGCCCGCAGCTGGGGCAGTCCTGGGCCGTGGGCACGTCCCAGGTCATGAATCCGCAGGCCGCCCCTCGCTCGCAGGCGTAGTAGGCGTAGCCCTTCTGGGACTTCCGCTTGAGGATGCCGGCCCCGCACTTGGGGCACCGGCCGGGCATCCGCTCCACCAGGGGCTTGGTATTTTTACATTCCGGATAGCCGGGACAGGCGAGGAATTTGCCAAATCGGCCGGTTTTGATCACCATTTTCCGCCCGCACAGCTCGCAGACCTCGTCGGTCTCCTCGTCGGGCACCTTGAGGCGGACCCCTTCCAGGGCGGTCTCCGCGTCGGTCAGCTCCTGATGGAAGCCCTGGTAGAACTCGGCCAGCAGGTTTTTCCAGTCCCGCTTGCCCTCCTCCACCTCGTCGAGCTGCTGCTCCATGTTGGCGGTAAACTCCACGTCAATGATGTCCTGGAACCGATCCATCATCAGCCCTGTGACCACCTCGCCCAGGGGGGTGGGGGAGAGGCGCTTGTCCTGCTTCACCACATACTCCCGGTCCTCGATGACGGAAACGGTGGCGGCGTAGGTGGAGGGACGTCCCACTCCTTTTTCCTCCATGGCCTTGATCAGGGTGGCCTCGGTGTACCGGGCGGGGGGCTGGGTAAAGTGCTGCTCTTTTTCAATTTGAGAGGCCGTGGCGTGCTCCCCCTCGGCCAGATCCGGCAGGGGAGAGCCCACCGCCTCGCCCTCGTCGTCCCGGCCCTCCTCGTAGACGGTGAGAAAGCCTGGGAACTTCACGCTCTGATGGCTGGCCCGGAAAATGTGGCCTGCGCAGGAGGCGTCGATGGAGGTGGTGTCGTAAACGGCGTTGGCCATCTGGGTGGCCAGGAACCGGCTCCAGACCAGCTTGTAGAGCCGGTACTGATCGTAGGTCAGGGAGTGGCGAATGGCCTCCGGCTCCAGCTCCACATGGGTGGGGCGGATGGCCTCATGGGCGTCCTGAGCGCCGGATTTGGTCTTGAACACATGGCGCTTGCCGTAGTAGAAGTCCTTTCCGTACCGGTACTCGATAAAATCCTTGGCGTCGTCCATGGCCTCGTCGGACAGGCGCAGAGAGTCGGTCCGCATATAGGTGATCAGACCCAGGGTGCCCTGGCCCTCCACGTCCACGCCTTCGTAGAGCTGCTGGGCCAGCACCATGGTCTGCTTAGGGGTCATATTCAGCTTTCGGGAGGCCTCCTGCTGCAAGGTGGAGGTGGTGAAGGGCGGTGCGGCGGTGCGCTTTTTCTCGGCCCGCCGGACCTTGTCGATGATAAACTCCTTGCCCTGGATGTCGTCGATCACGGCTTGGACCTGCTCCTCGTTTTCCAGCTCCCGCTTTTTGTCCTCCCCGTGGTAGTGGGCCACAAAGGAGCCGGGCCTGCCCATCCGGTGGAGCGTCACGTCCAGTGACCAGTATTCCCGGCTCTGGAAGGCGCGGATCTCCTTTTCCCGGTCCACCACCAGCCGGGTGGCCACGCTCTGGACCCGCCCGGCGGAGAGTCCCCGGCGGATCTTTTTCCACAGCAGGGGAGAGAGCTGATAGCCCACGATCCGGTCCAGGATCCGCCGGGCCTGTTGAGCGTCTACCAGGGAGTAGTCGATGCCCCGGGGCGCCTGAATGGCCTCCCGCACCACCCGCTGGGTGATCTCGTTGAAGGTGACGCGGCGGGTCCGGTCATCGGGCAGGTCCAATAGCTCCTTCAGGTGCCAGGAGATGGCTTCCCCCTCCCGGTCCGGGTCGGTGGCCAGGTAGACCATGTCCGCCTGGGACGCGGCCTGCCGCAGCTCCTCAATAATTTTCTCCTTCCCCTCCAGGGGCAGGTACTCCGGGGTGAACCCGTGTTCGATGTCCACCCCCAGGGTGCTTTTGGGCAGATCCCGGAGATGGCCCATGCTGGCCTTGACGGTGTACTCCGGGCCCAGATATTTTCCAATGGTCTTCGCCTTGGAGGGCGATTCCACAATTACCAGATTTGCGGGTCTTGCCATGATATCCTCCTGATTTCCTTCGTTCTGGGTCTAGCAGGGGGCCACCCGGGGACCGGGGAGCCGGCGGACGCGCTTTTTGATCTCCAGGGTGATCAGCGCGGCCTGAACGGTCCCGGCGGGGAGTTCGGCGGCGGCGATAAGCTCGTCCACCGGCATCTCGCCTTGCACCAGGGCCAATACCTTCGCTTCCGTCTCGGTCAGAGGCGGCAGGGAGGGAGTGATTTCACTATAAGGCGGAGAAACTTCCTTGTCAATGGATTTTTTGTCGTTTTTCTCCAACGTATTCAGAGATTTTTTCGGAAGCTGCGGTTCCTGGGCCACCCGCAGGGCGGCGGGTGCTTCTGAAACCAGGGATGTTGGCCCATTTCGTCTCAAATGGGGGAATTGGGCCTCGTACTCGCTGATCACGTCCTCCCCGCAGGTGACGGCGATGGCCCCCTCCCGCAGCAGGGCGTTGGACCCGGCGCAGCTCTCCACATCCACATTTCCCGGCACCACGAACACGTCCCGGCCCTGGTCGGCGGCCAGCCGGGCGGTGATCAGCGCGCCGCTTTTTGTCGGCGCTTCCACCACCAGCACCCCGTGGCACAGTCCGCTGAGGACCCGGTTCCGCCGGGGGAAGTGCCACCGCTCCGGGGGAGAACCCGGCGGAAATTCACTGAGCAGGCACCCCCGCTCCGCGACCTCTTGGAAAAGCGCCCGGTTCTGCCTGGGGTAGACCCGGTCCGCGCCGGTGCCCAGCACGCCTACCACCACGCCGCCGGCGGTCAGCGCGCCTTCCGCCGCCATGCCGTCCACCCCCTGGGCCATCCCGCTGACCACGATACCGCCCTGGGAGGCCACCTGGTAGCCCATCCGCTTGGCGGTGCCCAGACCATAGAGAGAGGCGGACCGGGTGCCCACAATGGCCACCGTTGGCGCGGCGTCCCAGTCAGGAAGCGTCCCCCGGTAGTACAGCACCATGGGTGGATCGGGGATATTTTTCAGTCTTGCCGGGTATGCCCCGTCCCGGAATGTCAATAGGGACAGCCCCTTTTTTGAACACTGCTCCAGAATTTTACCGGCCTCGTCCAAATCCTTCCGGGCCAGGGCCTTCTGGGTCTCCTCCGGCAGCCGGGGCGGCAGGTCCCGCTCCCCGGCGTTCAACAGAGCCTCGGGATCGCCGAAGCGTTCCAGCAGCGCCATCCGGCCCCTGTCCGAGACCCCGGGAAGCTGGGAAAACCATATCCAGTGGAGCAGCATGCCGTTTCCCTCGTTTCTCTATCTTTGGACCATCTGCCAGGCGATAATGGCCGCGGCAGTGGCGGCGTTCAGGGATTCACAGTTGGGCTGCATGGGGATGACCAGCAGCCGGTCGGCCTGACGGATCAGCTCCGGCCGGACGCCCCGGCCCTCGCTGCCGATGACCACCGCCATCTGCCCTAAGGGGGCCTGGCGGATATCCTGGGCGCCCACGCCCAGAGCGGTGACTCCCAGGGGAATCCCCGCCGCCCGGCAGGCGTCCCGGGCCTGGTCCCAGCCGCAGATCACAGGCGGCCTGCGGAACACCGCCCCCATGCTGGCCCGGACGGTCTTGGGCCCGTAGGGGTCCGCGCAGCCCTCCAGCAGGGCGACCTCCACCTGAAAGGCGTCTGCCGTCCGTAAAATGGTGCCCAGATTTCCTGGGTCCTGAATCCCGTCCAGCAGCAGCATCCCCGGCTTGGGGACGAAGGGTGGATTTTCCGGCTTCCGGCACAGAAACACCGCCCCCTGGGGGCTCTCCTGCCCGGAGAGGGAGGCAAAGATCTCCTCGCTGACCCGCAGCACCGGGATTTCCGGGGAAAGCGCCGCTTCCACGCCCTCCGCTAGGACGGCCAGCTCCACCTGCCCCCATTGGGCCGCTTCCGACAGGAGCTTGGTGCCCTCCCCGGCGAACAGCCCGGCCTCCTCCCGCTCCCGGCGGGAGGACAGCAGACGGCGCACCCGCTGCAACGCGGGATTTTTCCGGGAGGTGATTCGGGTCTCGCTCACAGGGCCTGCACCGCCTTGAGGGCCTTGGTGTCCCCCAGGGCCACCATCACGTCCTCCTTTTCCAGGGCAAAATCCGCCCCGGGGGCCACGTTGATGTTCCCCTCCCGCTTGACGGCGATGATGTTCAGCCGCAGCTTGGCCCGGACGTTCAGCTCCTTCAGGCTCTTGCCCTGCCAGACCCGGGGGGCGGGTATTTCAATGATGCCATAGTCCGGGCTCAGCTCGATGTAGTCCAGCACGTTGTGGCTGGAAAGGCTCCGGGCCAGCCGGTTGGCGCCCTCCTGCTCGGGGATCAGCACCTGGTCGGCCCCCAGCTTTTGCAGCACCTGGCGGTGGGTCTCGTCGTAGGCCTTGCACACCAGATAGGGGACGCCCAGCTCCTTCAGGTTCATGGTCGCCAGCACCGAATCGGCCAGGCTGTCGCCAATGGCGACGATGGCGCAGTCGAACTGCCCCACCCCCAGGGCCTGGAGTACCTCCTTGTCCCGGGCGTCGCCCACCACGGCCTGGGTGACGTCGTTGCTCAGATGCTGCACCAGATCGGCCTCCCGGTCCATGGCCAGCACCTCGCAGCCCAGCTCACATAGCTTTTTCGCGGCCTCGGCGCCGAACCGGCCCAGGCCCACCACAATAAAGGAACGCATTGTCTTCTCTCCTATCCGATCAGCAGATTGGTCTGGGCGTACCGGAAGCGGGATTCCGCCCGGTTGCCCATCAGGAAGCCCAGGCTCAGGGTCAGCACCCCCACCCGGCCGAAGTACATATATAAAATGATCAGGCATTGGCACCAGCCGTTAAGATGGGGTGTCCCTCCGGCGGTGAGACCCACGGTCGCCAGGGCGGACACCGCCTCGTAGGCGGCGTCGGTGAGGGAAAAGCCGGAACCGGCGCTGATGAAGATTGCGCCCGCCATGGCCAAGGCCAGCATCAGGCATGCCAGGGTGGTGGCGTCCATCACCTTGCCCTCGGGGACGGTGCGGCGGAACACGCACACCGTGTCCCTGCCCCGGGCCCGGGACCAGACGAAGAGTACCAGCACCGCCGCGGTGACGACCTTCATGCCGCCGGCGGTGGAGCCGGAGGCCCCGCCGATGAGCATCAGCACCATGCTCACCGCCTTCCCGGCGTCGGTGAGGCGCCCCTGGTCGATGGAGGCGAACCCGGCGGTGCGGGTGGTG
>CANQQU010000065.1 GCA_947626085.1 uncultured Oscillospiraceae bacterium | reverse complement strand
GAAAAGCCCCATTTTTGAGGGCTTGTTTTCGTGCGCCCTTTTTCGGAATGGTGCTGGAATCACAATGTTTCAACCTTTCGTTCCTTTCTAAATTATTCCATAGCCTTGGCGGCTTTGCGCTTACCGAAGGAGCGGAAGAATCCGCCGATGATCTTGCCCATGCCCTTGAAGAAGTGGCCGTTGACCACGGTGAGGATGCCCTCGGCCATTTCCATGGTCACCAGGCCGCCCACCATCTTGGCGATGGCCCGGAAGGGCTCGTTGTAGATGAACATGATGTTCAGATCCGGGGTGCCCTTCTCCATGCTCTTGTTGAGCATATTGGTCAGGATCTTGTAGACGAACCGGCCCAGCCAGCTCTTGGCGTAGTACATCTGGCAGATGGCGTCGTTCATCTCCAGGGTGCCGCTCCAGCTGCCGTCGGGGATGGGACGGCCCAGCAGCGCCTCAAACTCCTGATCCGGCACGTTCTCGATCTTGCCGGACTGGTAGCTGGGCATGCTCTCGTAGGGATTGGGGGCGTCGGTCCCCACTACCCGGACGGTGGCGGTGAGCTTCACGTCCTCCACGTTGGCGGCCACCAGGATGTCATAGTTGGCAGTCTCCACTTCCCACTTGTTGGTCTTGACGTTGAAGTACCGGAAGGCCTTGTCGTCCAGGGGGATGGTGACGGTCTTCGTCTCGCCGGCCTTCAGGAAGACCTTCTTGAAGCCCTTCAGCTCCTTCTTGGGCCGGAAGATCTGGCCGTTGCGGCAGGAGATGTAGACCTGGGCCACTTCCGCGCCGTCCACCTTGCCGGTGTTGGTCAGCTGGAAGGTGACCTGCTTGGCGTCGGCCTGGATGTTGGAATATTCAAAGGTGGTGTAGCTCAAGCCGTAGCCAAAGGGGAAGGTGACGGGCTTGCCCACGGTGTCGAAATACCGATAGCCCACATACAGGCCCTCGCGGTACTCGGCGGTGCGCTGCTTACTGGGGAAGTAGGGGGCGGAGGACACGTCCTCATACTTGACCGGGTAGCTCTCGGCCAGCTTGCCGGAGGGGTTGACCTCGCCCATGATGGCCCGCAGCATGGCGGTGGCGCCGGCCTGGCCGCAGAGGTAGCCATGGATCACGGCCTTGCACTTGGGCAGCC
The DNA here is from genome assembly GCA_947626085.1 of uncultured Oscillospiraceae bacterium. Classification (GTDB taxonomy): domain Bacteria; phylum Bacillota; class Clostridia; order Oscillospirales; family Oscillospiraceae; genus Faecousia. Next base: position 9,256 of record CANQQU010000065.1, on the reverse strand, counting down.
AGGGCATTTCCACAGCGGAACCGGCGGCCATCACAGCCACCACATTGGGGTTGACCTCCGCCACGGCCTCCAGCAGATCCACCTGGCTCTGGGGCAGCTTCATGGCGGGCCGGTCCAGGCCCTCCGACTCGGAGATCTCGTCCAGGCCGATGTAGAGCAGGACCACGTCGGCGGTCTTGGCCAGCTCCACGGCCTTCTTTTGCATTTCGGGGTCGCCGGCGCCGCAGCGGGGATAGCCGGCCTCAAAGCCCGTGACGTTCAGATCGAAGGAGCCGATCACGTCCATGGCGTTCTCCACCTTGGTGGGGTTGACCACGGAGGAGCCGGCGCCCTGATACCGGGCCTTCTGGGCAAATTCGCCGATAACGGCGACTTTCGCGCCCTTTTGCAGGGGCAGGATGCCGCCCTCGTTCTTCAGCAGGACGATGGAGCCCTCGCTGGCCTTCTGGGCCATGGCGTGGTGGGCGTCCTTGTCAAAGGGCTTGCCCTTCAGGGGATCCACCGCCGCCCGGGTGGAGAGCATCACGCCCAGCAGCTCGCCGACGCGCTTGTCAACGATCTCCTCGCTGATGCGGCCGGACTTGACGGCCTCCACCAGCTCCAGATCGGAGTCGCCGCCGGTGGTGGGCATTTCCAGATGGGAACCGGCCCGGACGCCCTCCACATGGTCGTTGGAGGCGCCCCAGTCGGAGACGACGAAGCCATCGAAGCCCCACTCGTCCCGGAGGATCTCCTGGAGCAGGTGCTCGTTTTCGTTGGCGTAGACGCCGTTGACCCGGTTGTAGGAGGACATGATGGCCTTGGCCTTGCCTTCCTTCACCGCGATCTCAAAACCGGTGAGGTAAATTTCACGGAGGGTCCGCTCGTCCATCACGGAGTCGGAGGCCATCCGGCGCAGCTCCTGGGAGTTGGCGGCGAAGTGCTTGGGGCAGGCGGAGACGCCGTTGGCCTGGATGCCCCGGACGTAAGCGGCGGCCATTTTGCCCGCCAGGTAGGGGTCCTCGGAGAAATACTCAAAGTTCCGGCCGCACAGGGGGCTGCGCTTGATGTTCAGGCCCGGTCCCAGGAGCACGCACACGTCCTGGCTGGCGGCCTCTTCGCCCAGGTACCGGCCCATTTCCTCGCCCAGCTCCGGGTCCCAGGAATTGGCCATGGTGGCGGCGGTGGGGAAGCAGGTGGCGGGCACAGAGCCGTTCAGGCCCAGCTGATCGCCGGCGCCCTCCTGCTTGCGCAGGCCGTGAGGTCCATCGGACAGGGTCATGTTGGCGATCCCCAGACGCTTGACGCTCCGGGTCTGCCAGAAGTCCTTGCCGGAGAGGAGATAGCACTTCTCCTCCAGGGTCATCTTCTTGACGTATTCTTGGATGGTCACGTTCATCTCTCCTTAACTAAAATTTTCGGAAGCACTGTCCAAAGGCCAGAATTCCTGGCTGCCCTCGCCTTTGAACAGGGCGAAGGCCCCCCCTCCCGAAGGAGGGAGGCCCCTTGCTAAGTCGGTAAAATGACGGCAGGCTGCTTACTTTTTCTTCTTCAGGAACTTGGGCAGCCACACCAGCACCAGGACGGCAGCCAGGACGATGCCCACGCCAATGTCGATGGGGAGCATCAGCTTGGTGGCGGCGTCCATACCGGCGCCGGCCGCGTCCGGAGCATAGTGGCCGGAGTTGGCGACGGTGTAGAGGATGTTCTTAGAGGCGTTCCGCAGGGCCAGGACCTGGGTAGCGGAGGTGTCGTTCACCACGCTGGTGACGCTGGAGCCGAAGCCCAGCTTCATGTCGTTGCCGTTGCGGACAGCGTTCTCGGTGATCATGTAGCCATAGGAGCCGTCGAAGTCGGTGATGACCATGCCCACGAAGCCCCACTCACCACGCAGCACGCTGTTGAGCAGCTCGCCGCAGGCACCGGCCGGCTTGGTGCCGATCCAGTTGAAGCTGGACATGACGGCCAGAGGATTGTAGCTGGCGAAGTCGAAGTTCTTAACCACAATCTCGAAGGGCTTCAGGTAGATCTCCCGGATGGCCTGCTCGTTGGAGTAGGTCAGCAGGAAGGCGCAACGGTTGGTCTCCTGATCGTTCAGGGCGAAGTGCTTGATGTACGCGTACACGCCCAGCTTGGAGGCCGCGTTGACCTGGTTGGAGCAGAACTTACCTGCAAGGACACCGTCCTCGGAGAAGTACTCGAAGTTCCGGCCAGCGAAAGCATTCCGGTGGGTGTTCATGGCGGGGCCATACCAACCGAAGATGCTCAGATCCTTGTACTCATGACCCATGGCGTCGCCCAGCTTGGTAGCCAGCTCCTTGTTCCAGGTCTGAGCCATCAGGACCTCGGAGGGATACGCGGTGCCGGACAGGCCGCCGAAGAACAGGTTGACACCGGCAGGGCCGTCGCAGTCGGTAGTAGCGATCTTGCCGACGGACTCAATGGCCTGGGTGCCGAAGCCGCCCCGGTTGACCAGGGTGATCATGTCCTCCACGGACATCTGGTCCAGCAGCTGATCCCACTTGGCGTCGTCATAGGGCACGCCCCGCAGGTCGGCCAGCTTCAGTCCGTTGCTGGCGCCGGTGGTGGGCATCTGGTCGCCGGAGTTGTCAAACTTGGTGGGATCCCAGCCAGCGGCGGAGTTGCCCTTCACGGCCTCCAGGGTGGCGTCGTCCATCACATAAGCGCTGTCGGCGGGAGCGGCGGTGACCTCGGCATAGTTGGCAAACTTGCCGGCGCGGGACAGGTAGTTCACAGTGCCCTGGGCGTAACCGAACAGGTTGGTAGCAACGGTCTTGTCGCTGGCGCGGCCAGTCACGTCGCTGTCAACGGTAAAGGTCTCGGAATCCAGGACGGTGTGAGAGTCGGAGCGGATGGAGATGGTGTACTCGCCAGCCTCCAGGACATAGCCGCCGCCGGGAACCTTCACGCCCGCGTAGTCATAGGACGCCAGATCCTCCTTGGGGATCTCGAAGTCGATGGTCTGATCCTTGCCAGCTTCCAGGAGCTCGGTCTTGCCGAAGTCCACCAGGTTGACGCTGGCCTTCTCAATGCCGCCCTCGGTGTAAGGAGGCGTGGAGTAAATCTCCACCACGTCCTTGCCGGCGACGGAGCCGGTGTTGGTGACCTTGACGGACATCTTGATGGTGTCGCCGGAGGCGTCAAAGTTGGTGATCTCCTGGGTGAAGGTGGTGTAGCTCAGGCCGTAGCCGAAGGGGTAGACAACCTTCTCGTCGTAGTTGAAGCCCTCCATGCCCACGTCATTCGCGGTCTCGTAGAACTTGTAGCCGACGTAGATGCCTTCCACATAGTTGACGAAGGAGAGCGCGCCTTCATAAGCGCCGTCGATTTCCTTCAGCTGATTCTGCAGATCGGAAACATTGTTGTAGTAATGACCGCCGATGTTATTGAAGGTGGGGGTGTCGGTCAGGTCGGCCACATAGGTGTCCACGGTACGGCCGGAGGGGTTGACCTCGCCCTTGATGATCTTGCCCAGGGCGTTGAAGCCGGTAGCGCCGGTGCCGGGGGCCAGGATCACAGCGCCGATCTGGGGATGGTCCTTGACCCAGCCCAGCTCCATGGCGTTGTTGGCGTTGATGACCAGGATGACCTTGTCAAAGTTCTGGCACACGATGTCGATCATGGCTTCCTCGGTGTTGGAGGGCTCCAGGTAATGCTCGCCCTGGTCGAAGTCATCGTAGCTGCCGTTGTTGGTGTACTTGCCGTTGAAGTAGCCGAAGTTGGTCACGGAGACCTGAGGCGCCACATTGTAGGTGCCGTGGATCACCGCGTACATATCGGTGGGCAGATCCGCGCCTTCGCCGCCGGACCGGGACAGAACCACCACAGCCACATCGGAGAAGCCGGTGGCCTGGCTGATGACGGCGTCGGTGTAAGCGTCGGCAGTGGGCTCGGGCAGGGTCCAATCCTGCTCCTGCATGGCCACGCTGGGACGGTCGGCACGATAGTCGGTGTACAGCTTGGTCAGGTCGGCGTTGGTGGTGTAGCCGGCGTTGGCCAGGGACTGGAGGATGCCGATGGCGGTGGAGCCGTCAGAGGAGCCGGAACCGGTGCCGCCGAAGATGGGGTTGGTGGAGCCCCAGCCGAACACGTTCAGCTTAGTCACGTCGCCGGACAGCGGCAGCAGCCCGTTGTTCTCCACCAGGACCATGCCTTCCTGGCCGATCTCTTCGATGACAGCCTTACTGTTGGCGATGGTCTCCTCGGTCAGGCCGGAGGAGTCGCTGAGCATCAGGTTGATGTTGTCCTTCAGCGGTCCAAGGCAGACCATGTTGACTACGATCAACACGACCAGCAGCCACGCGACGACCGCCGTCACGTTTACGGGCATTTTCCAGCCCTTCCGCGCCTTCAGGCTGGCCACGACGATCACGACAGCCATGATCACCAGGCCAATCAGAATGGCATAGATGAATCCGATGCAGTTATGGATGTACGTCTCCACATCGGACATGCTGGCGCCCATACCGGTGAAAATGGGTCCCAGCAAATTGATGATAAGTTGTTCCATTGGGTTTCCTCCTCGTTTAAAAAATACTTCTCTCACGATTGGAGGGAGCGCTTGGCCCTCATCGCGGACTAAATATAACATAAATTTCAGCCGTTGAGAAGGGGTGTTGCACAAACTGCACGTTTTTTTGCACAATCTGCAAATTCTCCCTTTTTCGGGGAAAAGTGCCTTGTTATCCTGCATAAAAATTGCGGTTTTCTTTTGTTGACAATGACGACGCCCGGCCTTTTCGGCCGGGCGCGACGCTATTTTTTTGGTTCCTCCCGCTCCGGCAGGGGGATCAGCACCTTCAGAACGAACCAGCCGTCCTCCGTGCCCACGGTGGTGGTGCCGCCGTACTTTTTCGCCGTCTGCTGGATGCTTTTCAGGCCGAAGCCGTGGTTGGCTCGGTCCTTTTTCGTAGTCACCGGCAGCCCGCCCTGGTACTCCAGGTCCTCCGGGCAGTAGTTCTCCACCTGCAAAAGCAAAAACTGCTTCTGCCCCGTCACCGTCAGGTGGATCATCCGCCGGGATTTGTTTTCCAGCTTCATTTCGCACTCGATGGCGTTGTCCAGGGCGTTGCCGAAGATGGTGCAGATGTCCATGACGCTGAGAAAAGAAAGCTGCTTGCCGTCCGCCACCACCGTCAGGTCGATCTGGTGCTTCTGGCAGTACAGGCTCTTGCTGGTCAGAAGGGTGTCCAGCACCGTGTTGCCGGTTTTGTTCTGGGCCTCGTAGGCCTTGATGTCTGCCTCCATCTCGTCGAGCCACTGGTTCCGGGTGGCGGCGTCGGGCTCGGCCCGGAGGGCGGCGATCTGGTGCTTCAAATCGTGGTACTTCCGGTTGATCATCTCAATGGACTCCCGGCTGATCCGGTACTGGGCGTACTGATTATCCAGGATGTACTGCATGGCCCCCAGCTCCTCCCGGGCCTGGGCCTCGATCCGCTGGACATGGTAGGCGTAGAGCACCGCCATGCCTCCCAGGTCCACCACCATCCGGAAGATGGACAGCTCCATGCCCATGTCGTTGGGCCGCCCCATGGCCATGCGGAACAGCCCCAGATTGCTGACGGCGAACACCGTGGTCCCCAGCAGGGCGCAGATGGCCAGATCCCGCCCGGTCACCGCCAGCAGCGTCCGGTTCTTCCGGTTGTACCGCACCAGAAACAGCATGGTCAGCAGCACGATGGCGTAGGCCGCCAGCACTACCAACGCCCGCTGCCAGGCCACCGGCTCCCGGACCCGCCACAGCAGGCAGTGGACCCGCCAGAACAGATCCGCCGTCGCCGCCGCCAGCTCCGACAGCACGAAGGCCACGATGGTCTGGTAGACCCCCCGGAGAATACTCATATCGCACAGCACCAGCTGCAATCCGAAGAGCATCATCAGGGCCGCCACCACCACCGGGATCCACAGCGCCGCAGGCGCGGAATCCGTCAGCTCGAAGAAGGACACCTGGACCAGCAGCCATAATAGCGCGATGGGAATGCTGTACCGCAGCTCCCGGCGGGGCTTCATGCCGTAGAGGAACACCAGCCCCGCCAGCCATTCCGCCAGGGCCAGGTACGCCTGGGGAATGCTAAAAAATCCGTCCATTACAGCGTCACCCCGCCCATGTAATTTGCCAGCGCCACCAAAAACTCGTTTTTCCGGCCCCGGCTGATCAGCAGCTTCTCCCCGTGGACCACGGCGCAGCCGTCCTGCACGCTGTCCACATGGGCCAGGGACACCAAGTAACCCTTGTTGCACCGGAAAAAGTGCATGGGCACCAGCTTCTCCTCGATCTCCTTCATGGCCCCGTGGACCACGATGGGCCGCTCGTTGGTGTGGAACACCAGATTGTGGCCCTGGCTCTCCACAAAGTAGATGTTCTCCACATCCACCTTTTTGGAGCCGCCCTTGATGGGCAGCATCAGATAATTCTTGGCCCGGCTCTTCAGCCGGCTGATGGCCCGGTTGAGCCGCTGGGAGAAGGGAAAATAGGCCAGGGGCTTGAGAATATAGTCCAGGGCGTCCACCTCATAGCCCCGGATGGCGTACTGGGGCATGGCGGTGATGAACAGGATCAGCACCTCCGGGTCCCGGAGGCGAATGCGCTGGGCGGTGGACATGCCGTCCAGCCGGGGCATCTCGATATCCAGCAGCAGCAGGTCAAACTGGCCCTGGTAGTCCTCCAGCAGGGCCTGGCCGTCGGAATACAGGGTCAGGTGCAGCTCCTGGCCGTACTCCTTCTGAAAGGTCGCGATGAAGGATTGAAGCTCCTTGGCATAGGCGGCGTCGTCCTCCGCGATGGCGATATGGATCAAGCCTGTTCTCTCCTCTTCCTCAAATTCAATCCGTGAATACCGAAAGGACCTCCGCCGGGCCGGTGAGCAGCAGCTTTTGGACGGTCTGCTCCGTGCCCTCCACCTGGACGGTCAGCACGCCGCCCCGGCACCGGGCCTCCAGGGTCCCCCCGGGGAGCCGCCCCCGGAGCCACAGGCTCACCGCCACCGAGGAGCAGCCCGTGCCGCAGGCCATGGTATAGTCCTCCACGCCCCGCTCATAGGTCAGCACCCGCGCCGTCCCGGGACGCAGCAGCCGGTAGTAGCTGATGTTGGCCCCCTTGGGGAAGGCCGGGTCCCGGCGCAGGGCCGCCGACCGGGCCCGCCGGGCATCCAGCTGGTCAAATTCCAAGTCCTCCGCCTCCAGCACCCCGTGGGGGGAGCCGGGGCAGCCCAGCTCAATATAGTCCACCCCCGGCAGCCGGTCCATGGCCGTCCGGGAGGGTAAATTCATTTGCACTCGGTACTGGTTTTCGGAAAGCCGCCAGCCGGGCACCGGCCCGGCGTCGGTCTGAACCACCATTTCCGGCCCCGCGATCCCCCGGTCATAGGCAAATCGGCAGATGCAGCGGGCGCCGTTGCCGCACATCTCCCCCCGGGAGCCGTCGGAATTGTAAAAATGCAGACGAAAATCCGCCTTCGCCGAATGGTCCAGGGCCATAAAGCCGTCGGCCCCGGTCTTCGCGCAGAGATCGCGAGCCAGGGCGGGAAAATCCAGGTCTTTCCCCCGGGCGTCCGTCACCACGAAGTCGTTGCCCGCCCCGCTCATATGCCAAAATTCCATATTATGCCTCCAAAAGTCCGTCCATACCGTACAGTCCCGGGGCCTTGCCTGCCAGGAACCGTGCGGCCTCCACCGCTCCGTCGGCGAACATCCCCCGGTCATGGGCCTCATGCCGGAGGGTCAGGGTCTGGCTGGGGGTGCAGATGTGGACCTCGTGGATGCCCACCACGGCCCCCATCCGCAGGGAGGAGATGCCGATCTCGTCCTTTTCCCGGCGGCCCTCCCCGGCCCGGCCGCAGTGCTCCCGGGCCTGGGGCCGCACCGCCTGGATGGCCTGGAACAGCATATGGGCGGTGCCGCTGGGGGCGTCCACCTTCCGGTTGTGGTGGACCTCCACGATCTCAATATCCGCCTCGGGGAAATAGGCGGCGGCGGTGCGGGCCAGGCGGCACAGCACCGCGATGCCCAGGCTCATGTTCCCGGCGTAGAACACCGGCACCTCCCGGGCGGCGGCAAAAATCAAGTCCTTCTCCTCCCGGGTGTGGCCGGTGGTGCCAATCACCACCCCGCAGGAGAGCTTCTTGGCCGCCTCCAGCACCTCCCCCACCGCGCTGTGGTGGGAAAAGTCGATGATCACGTCGGCCCGGGGATTTTGCAGCTCCCCAAAGGTCCTGGCGGCCCCGTCCTCCCCATCGATACTCACCCGGCCGGCGACTTGGTCGCCCAGGCGGGCGGATAGGAGCTTGCCCATGGCGCCGTTGGCGCCCCAAAGGATCACATTCACGGCAAAATCCCCAGCTTTCTCATTTCGGTAAGTAACACCGCCCGTTTGGCCTCCTCCAGGGGGGTCAGGGGCAGCCGCAGATATCCCTCCCCAAAGCCCAGGGCCGCGGCGGCGGCCTTCACGGGGATGGGGTTGACCTCGCTGAACAGGCAGCGGATCAGGGGCAGCAGCCGGCACTGAAGTCCGGCGGCGGTTTTCAGGTCCCCGGCAAAAAAGGCGTCGGTCATGGCGACGGTCTGCCTGGGGGCCACGTTGGACAGCACGCTGATGCACCCCGCGCCGCCCATGGCTAAAATGGGCAGGGTGATGCCGTCCTCCCCGGAGTACACGTCCACCCGGTCGCCACACTTGGCGAAAAGCTCCACGATCTGGCCGATGTTGCCGCTGGCCTCCTTCACCGCCGCGATCCGGGGGTGGTCCGCCAGGACGGAGACCGTGTCCGGCAGCAGATTGCAGCCGGTGCGGCCCGGCACATTGTAGAGGACCACCGGCTTGTCCGAGGCGTCGGCAATGGCGGTGTAGTGGGCGATGAGCCCGGCCTGGGAGGCCTTATTATAGTAGGGCGTCACCACCAGCACCCCATCCGCCCCCTCGCCGCAGGCGGCCCGGGTGTGCTCCACCGCCTGAGCGGTGGAATTGGTGCCGGTGCCGGCGATCACGGGCACCCGGCCCGCCACCCGGCGGATGGTGAAGCGGATGACCTCCCCCCGCTCCTGGGCGGTGAGGGTGGCGCTCTCTCCCGTGGTGCCCACGGGCACTAAGGCGTTGACGCCGCTCTCCAGCTGGAAGTCGATGAGGCGCCCCAGGGTCTCAAAATCCACCCCCGCCGGGGTCATGGGGGTGATCAGGGCGGTGGCGGTTCCTTGGAAAATCCGGTGCTTCAAAGTGAAGACCTCCTTAAAATGAGCCGTTTTTTATAGTATAGCACAAGTG
>CANQQU010000064.1 GCA_947626085.1 uncultured Oscillospiraceae bacterium | reverse complement strand
AAAATTTCATGTAAATCATTTATATCGTTTGGAGTAAAATCCCTGACATACATTCTTGATGTTTCTATCTGCATATTCTTCACCTCACTAAATTTGAAATTCCATTTCAGACTTGTTGAACAGATAAAGACGCGAAGCCGTCGGAGGTTGGTTTCCAGCTGTCAGGCGGAGCCTTCCGAGCGCATATGTATAGAAGCGCGCCCTTTCGTTCCGAAAGGGTTTTGCAACGTTTTGACAAACTGGAATTGTTATTGTTCTATATATTTTTCACGGCGGCAGGAACTCCCGGCAGCAAGCTCACAGCCAGGCTTCAAAATAATACCAGCAGTCACATATTTTCTTGGTCATGCCGCGATTATCCGTTCCGTCAGTCCATTTCCATATATTATCACCCACAAGCGTCAACTCTACATTCACATTCTGAAAAGCAGCGGGTGTACCGTCAGGCGAATAGTAAAAGCCCATATATGGGATCAAGCCCCAGCCATATGTATAAAATTGGACGATGGGATGCTCCCCGTCATACAGTCCCCCGACCCTTACCCCGCGGTAACTTCCGGCAGAAACATCCCCTGTCAAACAAGCGGATGCAATATCAACCAGATCTTCGTTGTGAGTTCTAACAAAAAAAGCAACCCGTTCCTCAGGCGTGCAGACCCAGACTGCCACGGTAACTACGACTAACGCGGCTGCCAACAGAGCTATGACCGTTTTGCCTTTCTTTTTGTGCATACATACTCACCCCAACATACCTCAATTTGCCGAGCAGTCGCCCGCTCGACATTTAATTATTATACCACCCAAATGTGAAGAAATCTATCACTCTATAAGCACGTTTATCAAAATCTTTTCCTTTTTAGACTTGCCCGGCAGGAAACGACGAGAAGCGCGTTTTTCTGTTCGGCAAGTACACTGGGGATACAAGGGTTTCCAAAAGCCTTATTCCACGAATTCTCTCATTTCACAATCGAAAAAGATATTTATATTTTCCGGAATTTCTCCGCTCACTATTTTAGCCGTAAGTTGACGCACCATATATTCTTCAAAAGCATTCAATTTCCCCTCGTCATCTCCATCCAGAAAATAGGAGACGTCAACATCAAGCCTTTCGAGGGAACAACGCAAAAGATCATCTTTTCGTTTTTCGATTGCCGGGTGTACAATGTGATGAACAAACTCGTGTATAATCGAGTCCTCTCGAAGCTCGCCCAAGCAAATTGTTAGGTCGCCGTCAATGTTGTGATAATCTGAAGAATATACACATTTTATCGGATTGATAACGATCTGGATCCTCTCAAAGGGTGATCCAAACTTCTCCTTGCAGCCATCGAGAATATTTGAAATGCTTTTCAACTCATTTTCGCAAATCTGATTCTGTGCCTCGATCCATCTGTTTTCCCATTCCAAATAGCGATGGAAATAATCGCTTTGCATGACTTGCTGCAAAGCTGATGGAAACTGTAAAATCCATTTCCAAAACTTTTGATCTCTTTCAGCGTCAGATATGTTTTTGATTGAGTAAATGACGTTTCTGTATTCCTCAAAATTGTTGAAACGTGCTTGAGACAAATCAATAAAGAAAGTAGCGGTTTCCAGCATCGCCGCTCTTGGCCAATACGGATAAACTTCACAGCTGTTTTGCCTCGTCTCTGAAAAAAAGGGATATTTACAATTTCCAGATGAAATAAAACTTTGAAGCTTGTTTACTGCTTCCGTGTCACGCTCAAAAGAATAATAGTCATACCCGCTTTGCAGTAAAGCAAAATAAATTGCCGAAATCAACGGATTATTCTTTATTGACAGATTTCCGAACGCCATAAGATCTACCTCCTTTCAAAACCGGCAATGGAAGGAAGAAATAACTCAAACGCCAATTTCTCGGGCAATTATCTCCGATATTTTACATTATACCACCCAAATGTGAAGAAATCTACTGCCCGTTAAAGCGGTCAATCGAATTGTTCCGAAGTTTCTGCCCGTCTCGAATAGAAAACGCTCCGGCGAGTTTGATCGCCCGGAGCGTTCCTATATGCTATCCTTGCCCGTCTTAAAGACGAGCTCCAACATTTATAACCAGCCCGCAAACCAGGCGGGTGGGATTTTAGCCCAGGGCGGAGAGCAGCTTTTCCGCCAGGTCGGTTTTCTCCCAGGGCCGGCCCTCCACGCCGAAGTGGCCGTGGGACGCCGTCTCCGCGTAAATGGGACGGCGCAGCTCCAGCTTGCGGATGATCCCGGCGGGCGTCAGATCGCAGGTCTTCCGCAGCAGCTCCGTCAGCTGCTCGTCGGAGACCTTGCCGGTGCCGTAGCTGTCCACCCGGACGGAAACCGGCTCGGCCACACCGATGGCGTAGGCCAGCTGGACCTGGACCTGGGTGGCTAGGCCCGCCGCCACCAGATTTTTCGCCATGTACCGGGCCATGTAGGCGGCGCTGCGGTCCACCTTGGTGGGGTCCTTGCCGGAGAAGGCGCCGCCGCCGTGGGAGAAGTAGCCGCCGTAGGTGTCCACAATGATCTTCCGGCCCGTCAGGCCCGTATCTCCGTTGGGACCGCCAATGACGAAGCTGCCGGTGGGGTTGATGAAGATGTGGGCCACATTTTCCAGGGAGAAGCCGTAGGCCGCCAGGGCCGGGGCAATGACCTGCTCCCGGACCAGTGCGCGGACCTGGTCGATGGAGAAGGAGGCGCTGTGCATCACGGACACCACTACCGTGTCCACGCCCACCACCCGGTTGTTCTCGTCAAACTCCACCGTCACCTGGGTCTTCCCGTCGGGGCGGAGATTGGGATTGCGGTGGACGCAGTCCGTCAGGGTGTTGGCCATGGTCCGGGCCAGGGCCGCCGGCAGGGGCATCAGCTCCGGCGTCTGGGCGCAGGCCCCGCCGAACATCATGCCCTGGTCCCCCGCCCCGCCAACGGCGTCGTTGGTGCCCAGGGCGATATCGGCGGACTGGGTATGGAGTTTACATAAAATTTCCACCGTATCGGCGCAGAACCCATCCTCGGGGTGGGTGTAGCCGATAGAGCGGATGGTGTCCCGGGCCACCTGGGCATAGTCCACCACGGCCTTGGTGGTGATCTCCCCGCAGATGACGCAGAAATCGGTGGTCACCATGGTCTCGCAGGCCACCCGGGAGCCGGGGTCCTGGGCGATACAGGCGTCCAGAATGGCGTCGGAAATGGCGTCCGCCACCTTGTCCGGGTGGCCGCAGGTGACGCATTCCGAGGTGAAAAGTCTTTTTTCCATTGTTTTCTGTCTCCTTTCAGAATAAAAAACCGCACACCGAAGATTCGATGCGCGTTCTATCGAATCCTCATCTTTCGTTGCCGCCGGATTTGGCACCACATCACACTGACAGGTTGCCGGGTTTCATCGGGCCGTTCCCTCCACCACTCTTGATAAGGCTTGTATGCAGTTCTTAACTATTTTAGCGCTTTTTTCGCTGTTGTCAAGACCCATTTTTCCGGAAATGCCTCTTGTTTTTTCAGACGAACGGGGGTATAATAGAGGCACAAACCCATTAGGAGGTCGAATTATGGCTGTTAAAATCGAAAAGGAAACCATTATTGGCGATATTTTGGACATTGCGCCCCAGAGCGCCCCGCTGTTCTTTGCCATCGGGATGCACTGCCTGGGCTGCCCCTCCTCCCGGGGGGAGACGGTGGAGGAAGCCTGTATGGTCCACGGGATCGACAGCGACGCCTTCCTGGCCCAGCTGAACCACTTCCTGGAAGCCAGCGAGAATGCAGACGCCTGACATCCTGGCCGCCCCTGCCGGGGCGGCCAAGTTCTTTTTGGGAGGAAACCCATGAAGCTGTCCAACCGGCTCCTGGCCTGCTGTGATTATGTTAACTATGGAGACCGGGTGGCGGATGTGGGCGCGGACCATGGCTATCTGGGCATCCATCTGCTCCGGACCGGGCGGGCCAGCCAGGTGATCGCCTCGGACATCCATCCCGCTCCCCTGGAAAGCGCCAGGAGCAACGCCGTGAAATTCGGGGTGGCGGACCGGATGACCTTCTGCCTCTCCGACGGGCTGTCCGCCCTGCCCCGGGATTTCGATACCCTGGTCTGTGCCGGGATGGGGGCGGACACCATGATCCATATCCTCTCCATGGCCCCCTGGCTGAAAAAAGGGCAATACCGACTGATCCTCCAATGTCAGTCCCGCCGCCCGGAGCTGCGCCGCTGGCTGAGCGAGAACGGGTACACGATCCACCGGGAGACCCTGGCGCGGGACGGGAGGTTTTACTATCCCGTGATGGAGGTTTTGCCCAGCGCGGGGCCCAAGCTCACTCCAGGGCAGTGCTATCTCTCCCCCGCCCTGCTGGAAAGCGGCTCTCCCCTGCTGGGGGCCTACGTCCGGAGGGTGATCGAGGGGATGCGGGAGAGCGTAGCGGGACTGTCCCGCTCCGGCGGAGAAAAATATCAGGAATATCTCCGGATTTTAGAGGAATTGCTTGAAATGGAGGCGAAGATCCATGACAACGGTCGCTGACATCGTGGCCCTGGTGGAAGAGCTGGCGCCAAGGGAAATGAAAGAGGAATGGGATCATGTGGGCCTGCTGGTGGGCAACCGAAGCCAGACCGTGAGCAAGGTGCTGGTGGCCCTGGACCCCTTCATGGACGTGTGCCAAGAGGCGGCGGACTGGGGCGCCGAGCTGATCCTTACCCACCACCCGCTGATCTTCCGGCCACTGGACGCGGTGACCACGGATAACGCCGTTGGCAGAGCGATTCTGTTCCTGGCCCGGCACGGGATCAGCGCCGTCAACGCCCACACCAATCTGGACAACGCCCCCGGTGGGGTCAACGACGCCCTGGCGGCCCGGCTGGGCCTTGCCTTTTCCGAAGTGCTCTCCCCTGCCGGCATGGACAGCGCCGGGCGGCCCTGGGGCCTTCTGCGGATGGGCAAAGTGCCCCGGCAGAGCATGGAAACTTTTCTGGAGACGGTAAAAGAGCGTCTGGGATGCCCAGGGGTGCGTTATGTTAACTCCGGAAGGCCGGTACATCATGTGGCCGTAGGCGGCGGGAGCTGCGCCTCGGAGCTGGAAACGGTGTTTTACGCCGGGTGCGACACCTTTGTTACCGCCGATGTGAAGTACAACCAGTTCTGGGACGCCCGGGAACTGGGTCTGAACCTGATCGACGCCGGGCATTTTTACACGGAAAACCCCATTTGTCCGGTTTTGGCCGACCATCTGCGGGCCGCGTTTCCCGACATAACGGTCAAGGTTTCGGAAATTCACCGGGACTGCATGAATTTTGGCTGAAATGGGTTGATTTTTCCCACCGACCTGTGCTACAATAAATTGAAAATTTAAAGGCATCCGCCGTTTCATAGAAGGGAAGATAAAATCATGTCTGGACATTCCAAGTGGCATAACATTCAAAAAACCAAAGGCGCCCAAGACGCCAAGCGGGCCGCGGCGTTCACCAAGATCGCCAAGGAGATGATCGTGGCAGTGAAGGAGGGCGGCGGCAGCGCCGACCCGGCCAACAACTCCCGCCTGGCCACCGTCATCACCAAGGCCAAGGCCGCCAACATGCCCAACGACAACATCAAGCGGGTCCTGGAGCGGGCCGCCGGTGCCGGCAACGCCGAGAGCTACGAGACCATCACCTACGAGGGCTACGGCCCCGGCGGCGTGGCGGTGATCGTGGAGGCCATGACCGACAACCGAAACCGGACCGCCGGCGCGGTGCGGCATCACTTTGACAAGTACGGCGGGAACATGGGCACCTCCGGCTGCGTGGCCTGGTCCTTCGATCAAAAGGGTGTGCTGGTCATCGACAACGAGGATGGCGACCTGGACGAGGACACGGTGATGATGGACGCCATGGACTGCGGCGCTGACGATTTTGAGCCGGAGGAGGACTGCTTCACGGTCTACACCACGCCGGACGATTTCAACGCCGTGGCCGACGCCATGTCCGCCAAGGGCTACCAATTCGAGTCCGCCCAGATCGAGATGGTCCCCCAAAACTACCAGAAGCTGGAGAAAGAGGAGGACAAGTCCAACATGGAGAAAATGCTGGACCTGTTCGAGGACGACGACGACATCCAGAACGTCTGGCACAACTGGGACCGGGATTAAAGATTTTGGATCGCGTTTGCCCCGCCGGGAAACCCGGCGGGGCGGTTTTTACAGCTCCCCTATCGCGAATTTACATCCCTGGAAGCTGATGCAGCTGATTGAAGAAGAAATGGAAAAGGCCAGTCTGTGAAGGCTGGCCTTTAGGTATTCTATTCGCCCATTTGCGTGCGGATCAGCTCGTCGATTTTCTGCAGGGTGGCCTTGTCCGGGCTCTGCTGGTTCAGCAGCTCCGCGATAAGCCCCGTCAGGTCCGGACGGTAAGTATGCCCGTACACCGCCTGGGCGTAATACGCCTCCCGGCTCATGGTGGGGACAAAGGTCCGCCCGTACGTTTTGCTCCGCTTCACGAAGCCCGCTTCCGCAATGATCTCCTTACGCAGAAGGCCGTTGAGAAGTATATGCACGGAGCTGTCCTTCCAAGACTTTTTCTCCGACCGCTCCAACAGGTCCGAACGGGAAAGGGGTTCGCCGGCTTCCCAAAGTACATCCATGATCTCCAGTTCGCTCTTTGTCAGTTCCAAGGCGATGCACCTCCAAATCAAGCTACCCCTATTATATACTTTGTGTCCTTTTTTGTCAATCCTTATATGGCACTTTTTGACAAATGTTTATGCGCTTCTTCCTATTCCCCCCTGAAAGCCGGGAGAAAGAAAACATTTTTTAAAATCGAATAATACTAAATTTGCCTACTTCCTCTCTCTTCACTCCCCGCGCTCTCTCAGAAAATGCGCCGCCAACCGGGTGAGGAAAGCGGCGTTGGTGGGTCGGGGGATCGTGCCGTCGGGGCCGGGAGAAAAATACTGCCGCCATACCTGATCGTCCCGCCGGGTCCAGGCGGCCTGGATCGCGGAACGGATGGCCCGCTCCACCTGGGCCGCCGTCCAGCCGCCCATCCTGCCCACCTCGGGATAAAGCTCCTTGGTGATGGATAGATCCGGGTCCCGCACCAGCTCCGGCACCGCCAGACGGCAGCAATAGTAGCCCCGAAGCTTGGTGGGCATCCCCAGAGACAGGAGCAGGCTTGCCAACCCGGCGTTCAGATCCGGGAGGATCTTCGGGCTTGCGCTTTGGGCCAGCAGGTCCTCCGCCCTGGCGGCCACTGCCCGGACATCGCAGGGCTTCATCATCAGGTAGGCCACGCCCAGCCGCTGGGCGGTTTGAAGAATATAATCGTTGAGGTAGCGGGTGGTAGCCAGCACAATGGGCAGAGGCTGACGCTTTGCCGACTGCTGAAGCAGGCCCAAGCCGTCATACCCCGGAAGCATCAGGTCGATGATCAGAAGGTCGGGTGGGTCCGCCTGCAGCGTTTGCAGCGCCTCGCGGCCATCCGTGCTGACGCGGACCTGATACTTGCTTTTCAGCGAATCCGCCAGGGCTATGCG
The DNA here is from genome assembly GCA_947626085.1 of uncultured Oscillospiraceae bacterium. Taxonomy (GTDB): domain Bacteria; phylum Bacillota; class Clostridia; order Oscillospirales; family Oscillospiraceae; genus Faecousia. The sequence goes on along the minus strand of CANQQU010000064.1, from coordinate 3,491 downwards.
GAAGTCCTCCATACCGTCCGCGATCAGCACCCGCAAAGTATCCATTGCCCTCAACCTTCCCCACTTTATATCGATAATAAAATAGCACATAATCCCCCTTTTTTCAATACGCAACTGACCCCCATCCCGGTTTTTTCCGCATAAGAGCAAAAAAAGACGGACAGGCAGGAGGTTCTGTCTCCTGTCTGTCCGGTGATAAAATTTAACCTAATCCGCCGAAAAACCGGCCGATCCAATCTTCCAGGCCGCCATCCTGAGGAACGTCCTGCTGGGTCGGTTCCGTCGCCGCGGGCTGGGTCTGATCGGCGGTATTGGGCTTCTCGTCCAGTGTCGCCTTGAGCTGGTGTACCTGGCCGGCCCGGAACACCTCGATGATGACCTCGTCCCCCGCCTCGAATTTCCGCAGGGCCCGGGTCAGGTCGGAGGTACTGCCCACATCATAGCCGCCCAGGCGGATGATCACATCCCCTGCCTGGACGCCCGCTTTCGCGGCGCAGTAGCCATCCACCACTTCCCGGACGTAGGCGCCCACGGGAATGCCGTACTGGGTCACGGAAGAATCCATGTTCTGCACCGTCACGCCCAGATAAGCGCCCTTGACGTAGCCAAACTCCGCCAGGTCCTCGATCATACCCAACACATCGTTGATGGGAATGGCGAAGCTGATGCCCTCGATGGAGGCGCCGGTGGAGGTGGTGCCGGAATACTTGGCGGAGGTGATGCCCACCACCTCGCCGCGCATATTGAACAGCGGGCCGCCGGAGTTGCCGGAGTTGATGGCGCAGTCGGTCTGGATCATGTTGATCACGGAGCCGTCGGTGGTGACGCTCCGGTCCTTGGCGCTGACATAGCCCACGGTCTGAGTGGAGGTCAGGGTGCCCAAAGGATTGCCGATGGCTGTGACCATGTCGCCCACGTTGAGCAGGTCGCTGTCCCCAATGGTCACGGCGGGCAGGCCCTCGGCCTCGATCTTCAGCAGGGCCACGTCGTTGTTCTCATCGTAGCCGATGAGCTGAGCCTCGTACTCCTCGTCGTCATAGGTGGTGACGGTGAAGGAGGCGCCGCCCTGCACCACATGGCAGTTGGTGACTACATAGCCGTTCTCCGAGAAGATGAAGCCGGAACCGGTGGAGACGCCGATCTGGCCGTACCGGTCGGCGGCGGACTCGCTGGAGACCAGCACCACGCTCTGATAATTCTGCTGGTAGACCATGCTGGGGGTCATGCCCTCGGAGGTCACGGTTTCCCCGGGGATATAGCCGCTTCCGCTGCTTTCCAGCTGCTCTTGCAGGGCGTTGATCCGCTGATTAAAGCCCTCGGTCATCAGCTCGGTTTTTTCCGCCCAATAGCTGTTCAGCGCGAAGGCGGTGATGCCGCAGCCGCCGGCGACCAGGGCCACCACCAGCACCGCGGCGACTATGGAACGCCAGACTCTGCCCTTCTTCTTGGGCTTTTTCGGCGGCTCGGCGCCGGTCTGGGACTGCTGCGGGGGCTGAGGCGGCTGGGGAGGCGGATTATAGGCCGGCTGATGGTACAGGACATAGGGCGAATCCGCGAAGGGAGATTCCTTCCTTCCCACGCCCGCTCCCTGGTAGGTGCCGTCGGCCTGATAGGGGGGCGTATAGCCCTGGGGCGGGTATGCCTGGGGCTGCGGCGGCATCTGCGGCCCGTAGCCCTGGGGCTGCGGCGGCGTCCGCGGCGGCTCGTTGGCCGCCCAGTACTGAGAATAGGCCGGGCCCTCCGGCTGCCAATTCGGTTCAGGCCGGTCAGGCTGGGGCGCCGGAGGCGGCGTTACCGGCTGGGCAGGCTCCGCAGGCGCGGAAAAATCAGGCTCTGAACCGCCGTCAATAACAGGTTCGGCTTCCTGAAAGCCGGGTTCCTCGACATCGGGTTCCTGATCATAGGTATCCATATGAATCCCTCCTTGGATTGAATCTATAATCATAATAGGAGGCGAATATGACATAAATATGTATTTTGGTGGAAACATTTTTGAATTATTTCGCAATTAATTATGTCGTGCGCTCCTCTATAATGAAAGAATACCCCTATTTTTCCCGTCTGTCAAGGGAAAAATACATCCTGCCGCTTAGGTCTGAGCGGCAGGAACATGTACCACCACCGTCCCGCCGCCCCCAGTGGGGCGGCGGGAGGGAACATTACTTCAGGCGGAAAGACTTGCAGTCGGTGCAGGCCTCCACAGTGGGATTCAGCTCGTGAGTCCCCACCAGGATCCGGTCCAGGGTGCAGAAATTGGCGTCGGAGCAGTGGTTGGCGCACTGCTGCACGGTGCATTCGATGCACTTGTTGGCGTTATGGCAATCCATTTGTGTCTCCTCCTTCTTTTGATTTCATCGTTAGTATGCCTCCCGCCGGGGAAAACATACGGTTTGACCCGTTGCATTTCGGAGGCGGATGTGTTATCATTGGAAAAAACAAAAAGGATGGATTAGTGCTATGACTTTGATCGCGCCCTCGATCCTCTCCGCGGATTTTGCCAATTTGGAGCGGGATATCCGTGTAATCGCCGCCAGCGGGGCGGATCTAGTCCATGTGGACGTGATGGACGGACTGTTCGTGCCCAACATCACCATCGGCATTCCCGTGGTGCGGGCGTTGAAAATGGTCTCTCCCCTGCCCCTGGATGTGCATTTAATGATCGACAGGCCCCTGCGCTATGTGGACGCCTTCTGTCAGGCGGGGGCGGACTATCTGACTCTCCATGTGGAGGCGGATGAGCCGGATAACACCCTGGCCGCCCTGCGGCGCATCCGGGAGCTGGGAAAGAAAAGCGGGCTGTCCTTAAAGCCCGGCACCCCGGCGGAGGCGGTGAGGCCCTTTTTGCCCGAGAGCGATCTGGTGCTGGTGATGACGGTGGAGCCGGGGTTCGGCGGGCAAAAATTCATGGCCGGGCAAATGGAAAAACTCCGCACCCTCCGGGCCTGGCGGGATCTGGAATGCCCCAAGTGCCTACTGGAAGTGGACGGCGGCGTGGATCTGGTCACGGGGCCTGTCTGCCGGGAAAACGGGGCCCAGGTGCTGGTGACCGGGTCGGCCTATTTCCGGGCGGAGGACAAAATATCCTTTGTAAAACAGCTCAAGCAATGATTTTTATTGACATTCTTCCCCTGTATGGGTATAATAACAGATGGAAAATTTGGTTTTTCCGGAAAGCTAAACCAATGGCGGCCGGCGCCGCCAATTTGAAAGGAAGGAATATGCCATGCTTTATAGCGCAGAAGTTCAGCATATGTGCCCCGTCGCCAAGGGCGCGTATCACGGCCCCGCTCCCATTCCCGAGGAGGGCAAGTGGGTCCAGGCCAAGCAGATCAGCGACATCAGCGGCTTCACCCACGGCATCGGCTGGTGCGCCCCCCAGCAGGGCGCCTGCAAGCTGACCCTGAACGTGAAGGAAGGCGTCATTGAGGAGGCCCTGGTGGAGACCATCGGCTGCTCCGGCATGACCCACTCCGCCGCCATGGCCGCCGAGA
>CANQQU010000063.1 GCA_947626085.1 uncultured Oscillospiraceae bacterium | reverse complement strand
TTTGTTTTTATTATACACGCCGGGGCTCCACTATGGAAGCGTTTTGTATTTTTGGCAGGCGAAACGAGATTTTTGGTATAGAGAATACTACGGGTATATTATAGTCGAAAGCACAGAAAATGGCAAGCAAGCGGCATATAATTTTTATATAGAATATATTCGATGATTTGTCGGTCAGCAGGCCGCCGGTTTAAATCCGGTCAGAAGCGGAAAAACCGGCAAGGCATGCACGCCTTGCCGATTTTTTCATTCCTATTTTTACACTGATCACGCCCCGCGGCCGCCGGCCACGATCTGGTAGTAGGCGTTGGAGGTCAGCCGGTAGACCAGCAGGTAAAAGCCCCCAAAGATCAGGATACACACCCCGTTCACCGCCAGCAGCAGCGGCAGATCGTCCAGATTGAACAGGATCAGAAGCCGGTAGATCAGGGGGAAGGCGAAGCACAGGTGCAGCACCGTGGCGGCCAGGGGCAGGAAAAAGACCGTGCGGACCTGGGAATCGACGCTGCGGCGGATATCCTGGGGCGTCATGCCCACCTTTTGCATCACGCCAAAGCGGGCCTGATCCTCATAGCCCTCGGAGATCTGCTTGTAATAGAGGATCAGCACCGTGGCCGCCAGGAAGACGATGCTGAGCAGAATCCCCAGATAGAGCAGCCCGCCGAAGGTGGCGTAAAAGTCCTGGCGGTTGCCCTCCCGGCTCTCCGTCTGAATATAGTCGTAGGGGAATTGGTCATGGGTAAGGGCCGTTTCCTCCTGTCCACCGGTTTCAAATAGCTCGGTGGTGAACAGGCTGTCCAGCCGGCCGATCAGGTCCATCTGGGTCTCCGGCCCGGCGCCGGTGTCGAACCGATAGTACCAGAAGGAGTTGTAGGTGTGCCCGCCGCCGGCATCCCGGAAGTCCTCAATGGGGGCCAGGAGCCGCTCCACATCGGTGGTCACCAGATAGAAGCTGTTGACCACGTCCACAGCCGCCTCCCCGTTCACCGCGGAAAAATCATTGATCGGCCGGACGCGGTACTCCGGCCCGTCCTCCAATGCGAAGGTATCGTCCGGGTACGCTCCCCGCAGGGCGTAGACCAGCAGCTCGTCCTCCGCCAACTGAACGTTTTCGCCGGAGAGGCGGTTGTAGGTGTCCAGAGAGAGGACGTAAAAGGTAAAGAGCTTCCCATAGTCCACGGAGACGCCCTCATATTCCTCATAGTTTTCCGCCACCCGGCCCTGCTCCAGCAGGCCGGAGAAGGAAACCTGGGTGTAATCCACCGCGTTTTCCGGCTGAAATCCGTAGCTGTCCCCCAGCTCCCCGATCCGGCGCCGGACCGTGTCCAGGTCGGCTTTTTCCAAATCGGCGTAGCCCTCAAAGGCCACGCTGATATTGATTTGCCGGGGATAGCGGGCCAAAAGGCTGTCCTCCGTCCCGACGTAGAGGCAGCTGGTGCTGGAGAGCATCACCAGCACCATGGTACACAGGATGCAGATAGAGGCCAGCCCCGCCCCGTTGCGGCGCATCCGGTAGACCATGGAGGCCACGGAGACAAAGTGGTCCTTTTGATAATAGTACCGGGTGTTTTTTTGCAGCCCCCGGCACAGCGCCACAGACCCGGAAATGAACAGCAGATAGGTTGCCAGGATCACCAGGGCTACCGCGATAAAGAACCACACCATCACTTCCAACGGCTGCCGCAGGGTCACCGCCAGGTAATAGGCAAAGCCCAGCAGAATCACGCCCAGCACCGCCAGGACCCAGTTGGCCTTAGGGGGCTTCTCCCCTGTGTTCTCCCCCCGGAGCAGGGTCACGGGGTTCGTGAGCCGCACCCGAAACAAATTCACCAGGAAAATCAGGAGGAAAATGATTCCAAAGGCCTTGGCCGTGTACCAGGCAACATCAAAATCGAAGGTCAGCCGGAAATCCGGCCCCTCGTGGACCACCGCCAGCAGCCCCGCCTGGGCCAGCTTGAACAGCGCCGCCCCCAGGAACACGCCTCCCAATAGGCAGAGAAAATACACCGTCAGCGTCTCAAAAAACATGGTGACGCCCACATGGCCCTTGCCCATGCCCAGGACATTATAGAGCCCGTATTCCTTCATCCGTCGGCGGAGGATAAAGGAATTGGAGTAGAACAAAAACAGGGCGGAAAACAGCAGCATAATGAAGACGCCCAGGCCCAGAAACTGCTGGGCCCGGCTGCCGCCGGCGGTGGAGGACAGGACTTCGTCCACCGTCAGGGCTCCGACGATGTAATTCATGGCCACGGTTCCCATGCCCGCCAGCAGGTACGGGCCGTACAGCCGTCCGTTTTTCCGGATCCCGCTCCAGGCCAGGCGGGGGTAAAACAGCAGCCTTTTCATTGCTCCTCCCTCCCGGTGGCCAGAGCGGTGAGAGCGTCCGTGATCCGCTGGTAGAATTCCTGGTCGGTACAGCCGCCCCGGTAGAGCTGGTGGAACACCTGGCCGTCTTTGATGAACAGCACCCGCCCGGCGTGGCTGGCGGCCTTGACGGAGTGGGTCACCATCAGCACCGTCTGCCCTTCCCCGTTGATCTGGGCAAAAAGATTCAGAAGCTCATCGGTGGCCTTGGAATCCAGGGCGCCGGTGGGCTCGTCCGCCAGCAGCAGCCGGGGACGGGTGATCAGAGCCCGGGCCACGGCGGCCCGCTGCTTCTGGCCGCCGGAGATCTCATAGGGGTACTTTTTCAGCAGCTCCCCGATGCCCAGCTTTTCCGCCAGAGGCGTCAGCCGGTCCCGCATCTCCCAATAGGGCCGGGAGGCCAGGACCAGGGGCAGGTAGATATTGTCCTCCACGGTGAAGGTGTCCAGCAGATTGAACTCCTGGAACACAAATCCCAGATTGTCCCGGCGGAAGGCCGCCATGGCCCCCTGGCCGATCTTACTTAAATTCCTGCCATCCAGGTACACCGCCCCGGCGGTGGGGCTGTCCAGTGCCGCCAGAATGTTCAAAAGGGTGGTCTTGCCGCTGCCGGACTCGCCCATGATGGCCACAAACTCCCCCTCCTCCACGCAGAAGGATACATTGGTCAGGGCCTCCACCTTTTGCGCGCCCAAACGGGTGGTATAGACTTTTTTCAGATTCTCCACTTCCAAAATGCGCATAAGTCAACCTCCTTTGATGGCGCTATTGTAACAGACCGGGGAACCGCAAGGCCATGGATTCGCCTTACATTTTCCCCGGTCAAACGAACAAAATTGTCACATTTACTCCCCATGGAACCGCTCCCGGTCCAAGCGGAGGCGAATCACGGTGCCCTTCCCCGGCTCCGATTCAGCGGCAATGCCGTGGCCAAGGTTCCGGCAGATCCGCTGGCACAGATACAGCCCGATGCCGCTGGCCCGCTTGTCGGTCCGGCCGTTGAAGCCAGTGTAGCCCAGCTCAAAAATACGGGGCAGATCCTCCGGGGCGATGCCGATGCCCGTGTCCCGGACGCAGAGAGTCATGGGCTCCTCCAGGGTGATGGAGATGGTCCCGGCGGGGGTGTATTTCAGGGCGTTGGACAGAAGCTGCTCCACCACGAAGCACAGCCACTTTTCATCCGTCAGGACTTTTTGGTGGATGGGCGCATAGTCCAGCCGGATCTTCTTCCGAATAAACTGGGGCGCGAACCGGCGGATGGCGGCCCGGAGGATGCCGTCCAGGTCGTATTCCCCGAACACATAGTCCCCGCTGCCGGTCTCCAGCCGGAAATAGGCCAGCACCATGTCCACATACTGCTCCACCCGCACCAGCTCCTCCGTGAGCTGGCGGGACAGGTCCGTATCCTCGCTCTGCAGCCGCAGGTGCATGGCGGCGATGGGAGTCTTGATCTGGTGGACCCAGAGGGTGCAGTACATTTTCATATCCGCCGCGCCGGTCTGGGCGGCGGCGCGGAGCTGGGCAAGCTGGTCCCGCAGGGCCTGAAGAAGGGCCTGGTAGTCCTCCTCCAGGGGTCCCGCCGCCGGAGGCAGGTCCTCCATCAGCTCCTCCGGCAGCCGCGCCAAGGCGGTCAGGCTCCGGTGCCGCCGGAGTGCCCGGCGGTAGTCCGCCGCCAAAAATCCCCCGCCCAGCATCATGCACAGCGCCGCCGGGTAGGCCACCGCCGACGGCGGCAGCCGGTACAGGGCGAAGACCAGCAGAAAAATGCCCATGCAGAGCAGGAAAAAGCCGATCACGCCCGCTTTTTTCCGAAGATAGCGAAGAAAAAAGTCCATTTTTCAATCGATCAGGTAGCCCTGGCCGAATTTGGTCAGGATAAAGTTTTCCAGCCCGGCGGCGTCCAGCTTTTTCCGCAGCCGGTTCACGTTCACCGTCAGGGTGTTCTCGTCCACGAAGCTGTCCGTGGCCCAGAGGCGCTCCATCAGCTTCTCCCGGCTCACCGTCCGGCCCCGGTTCTCCATCAGGGTCAGGAGAATTTTGAACTCGTTCTTGGTCAGCTGGATGGTCCGGTTTTCGTAGACCAGGGTCCCGTCCCCGGTGTTCAGCAGGGCCCCCCGGTGTTCCAATACCGGCATGGCTGCCCCAAAGGCGTAGGCCCGGCGCAGCAGGGCCTGGAGCTTGGCCATGAGGACGCTGATGTGGAAGGGCTTGGCGATAAAATCGTCGGCCCCCAGATTCATGGCCATGACGATGTTCATATTGTCCGACGCGGAGGACAGAAACAGGATGGGCACCTTGGAGACCTGTCGAATTTGGCCGCACCAGTGATACCCGTCGTAAAAGGGCAGGCCGATGTCCAGCAGCACCAGATGGGGGTCATAGGCCGAGAATTCCCCCATCACGTTCCGGAAGTCCGAGACTCGGCGGGTATCCAGGTCCCACAGCCGGGCCTGGTCCTCGATGGCCTGGGCGATGCCCGGGTCGTCCTCCACAATGAAAATGCGGTACATCTTTAGCCACCCGCCCGTTCCAAGCCCAGCTCCAGCGCTGCCAGGATGGTCTGCTCCCGCACCTGCTCCCGGTCGCCGGAGAAATGGCGCTCCCAAACCGCCGCGCCGTTCCAGTCGGCGCAGCCGATAAACACCGTCCCCACCGGGTGGCCGTACTCGTCCCCATCGGGGCCGGCCAGGCCCGTGACGGACAGGGCCATATCCGCATGAAGGGCTTCCCGGGCCCCCTGGGCCATGGCCAGGGCCACCTGGGGGGAGACCGCCCCCTCCGTCTCCAGCAGGGCGGCAGGAACATGGAGCAGGTCCCGCTTGATTTGGTTTACATAACATATTATCCCGCCCTTGTAGACCTTCGAGCTGCCGGGAACGGCGGTGAGGGCCTGACCGATACCGCCGCCGGTGCAGCTCTCCGCTGTGGCCAGGGTCTTCCCCGCCAGGGCGGCAAGCAGCTCAGAGCAGCGCTTCGTCTTCGTCATAGCGCACCGTCACCTTCTCCACCGACTCCAGGGCCCTCTGAATCAGGGCGGGCCGGTCCAGGGCCGCCTCCGCCTTCCGCACCTGGCCCAGGGTGGGCTTGGTCCGGGGATGCTTGGGTGTAAAGACCGTACAGCAGTCCTCGTAGGGCAAAATGGAGGTCTCCAGGGTCCCGATCCGCCGGGCCCGGGTCACGATCTCCTCCTTGTCCATGCCCACCAGGGGCATGAAAATGGGCAGCTCCACCCGCTCCCCGGTCACCGCCATGGCCTCCACGGTCTGGCTGGCCACCTGGCCCAGGTTCTCCCCGGTGATCAGGGCCTCGCAGCCGTCCCGCCGGGCCAGCTCCTGGGCGATCTCCATCATAAACCGGCGCATGATCAGGGTAAAGTATTCCTCCGGGCAGTGGTCCCGGATGGCCTCCTGGATCTCGGTAAAGCCCACGATGTTCACCGTCATTCTGCCGCAGTAACGGCTGACCAGCCGGGCCAGCTCCAGGACCTTGTCCTTAGCCAGCTGGGAGGTATAGGGGTAGGAGAAAAAGTGGACCGCCTCCACCTCCATGCCCCGCTTGGCCATCATGTAGGCCGCCACGGGGGAATCGATGCCCCCGGAGAGCAGGCACATGGCCCGGCCCCCCACCCCGGTGGGCAGGCCCCCGGCGCCGGGGGTCGCGGGGCCGTGGACGTAGGCAGCAAGGTCCCGGATCTCCACATATACCGTGTATTCCGGGCTGTGGACGTCCACCCGGCAATTCGGATGGGCCTCCGCCAGCCGCCCGCCGATCTCCTGGGAGATCTGGATGGAGGTCAGCGGGAAGGACTTGTCCGACCGCTTGGACTCCACCTTGAAGGAGGCGGCCTGATCCAGCTCCTCCCCCAGGTAGGTCTCCACCGCCTGATAAATGGCGTCCAGGTTTTTTTCACAGGGGCGGCAGCGGCACAGGCTCACCGTGCCGAACACCGTGCCCAAGGCCTCCCAGGCCCCGTCCAGGTCCGCATCCTCCTCTATGGGCTCCACATAGACCGTGGACTGCATGAGATAGACGTCGAAATTGCCGTATTTTTTCACCCGCCGCCGGACATTCTGCCGCAGGCGGTTTTCAAACTGGCGCTTGTTGGCTCCTTTCAGGACCACCTCGCCCAGCTTCATTAAAAAAATCTCCTTCATAGCCGCTCCTTTATTAAACGCCCAGGTTCACCATTCGATAGCCGATGGCCTCGGCAATGTGCTGGGGCTGGATTTCCGGACTGTCCTCCAGGTCCGCGATGGTCCGGGCCACCCGCACGATCCGGTCATAGCTCCGGGCGGTGAGACCCAGGGCCTCGTAGGCCTGGCGCATCAGCTCGGTGCCCTCCGGGGACAGGAGGCAGAACTTCCGCAGCTCCTCCGGCCCCATCCGGGCGTTGCACATCCGTCCCCGGGACACGAACCGGCGGTGCTGCCGCTGCCGGGCGGCGTCCACCCGGGCCTTGATGGCGGCGGAGGGCTCCGCCTCCGCCCGGGTGCGCAGGTCTTCAAAGTGGACCGCCGGCACCTCCACCACAATGTCGATCCGGTCCAGCAGGGGCCCGGAAATGCGGCCCCGATAGCTCTGCACCGACTGAGGCGAGCAGGTGCAGCGGCCCGAGGGGTCCCCGTACCAGCCGCATTTGCAGGGGTTCATGGCGCACACCAGCATCAGCTCCGCCGGGTAGGTCACGGAGCCGTGGATCCGGGAGATGGTCACTTCCCCGTCCTCCAAGGGCTGGCGCATCAGATCCAGGGTGTCCCGGTGAAATTCCGGCAGCTCGTCCAAAAACAGCACCCCCTGGTGGGCCAGGGAGATCTCCCCGGGCCGGGGATTGGAACCGCCGCCGGCCAGCCCGGCGTTGGAGATGGTGTGGTGAGGCGCCCGGAAGGGCCGCCGAGTCACCAGCGGATGCTGGGCGTCCAGCAGGCCCATGACGGAGTAGATCTGGCTGACTTCTAAAGACTCCTCCCAGGTCATATCCGGCAGAATGGAGGGCAGCCGTCTGCTGAGCATGCTCTTGCCGGAACCCGGCGGGCCGATGAGCAGCACATTGTGCCCGCCCGCGGCGGCGATCTCCAGGGCCCGCTTCACATTTTCCTGGCCTAAGACGTCTTTAAAATCCAGGCCCTGGACATTTTCGGGCTGGGGGACCCAAAGAGGCTCCTCGGCAATCTCCCCTTCTTTGTTGAGAAAGGCCGCCAGCTGGCCCACGGAGGAAACCGGGTACACCGCCGGTCCCCGGGCCAAGGTCGCCTCGGCGGCGTTCTCCGCCGGAACGAAAATCGACGTGATCCCCGATTTTTTGGCGGACAGGGCCATGGGCAGCACCCCGGGCACGGCCCGGAGCTTCCCGTCCAGGCTCACTTCTCCCAAAAAAGCCCACTCCGGCTTGGGCCGGCGCACCGCCCCACAGGCGCAGAGAATGGAGAGCAAAATGGGCAGGTCGTAATGGGTGCCCGCCTTTTTCAGATTGGCGGGGGCCAGATTCACGGTGATGCGGCTGGTGGGAAAGGTCATGCCGCTGGTCTTGATGGCCGCCCGCACCCGCTCCCGGGCCTCCTTCACCGCCGCGTCCGGCAGCCCCACAATGTCAAACCCCGGCAGGCCGTTGGAAAGATAGCACTCCGCGGTCACGGAGATGCCCTGAATGCCCGTAACGCCGAAGGTGTGAACGCTGCAAATCATTTTTCCGCCTCCTCTTTTTTCCTGGTTTTCATGATACCTTTTTTTCACGAAAAACGCAATCCTTTTTTTGCGGTTAACGGCGACTAACTTCCGAAATGTGGCAAAAAAGCCATTCTCTTTTGTATGTTTCCACGATTTTTTTATGGATCTGCCCAACCCGCACTTTACAAATCGCCGCAAAAGTGATATCATAGTTGCGACAAATTTGAATCCTTATAGGAGGTATTTCATTTTGGCTAGAAAATTCAAAACCATGGACGGCAACACCGCCGCCGCCCACGTCAGCTATGCCTTTACGGAAGTAGCTGGCATCTACCCCATCACCCCCTCCAGCCCCATGGCCGACAACGTGGACCAGTGGGCCGCCGCGGGCCGCAAGAACATCTTTGGCAACCCCGTCAAAGTGGTGGAAATGCAGTCCGAGGCTGGCGCCTCCGGCACGGTCCACGGCTCCCTGGCCGCCGGCGCGCTGACCACCACCTACACCGCCTCCCAGGGCCTGCTGCTGATGATCCCCAATATGTACAAGATCGCCGGCGAGCTGCTGCCCAGCGTGTTCCACGTCTCCGCCCGTACCGTGGCGACCCAGGCGCTGAACATCTTTGGCGACCACTCCGACGTGTATGCCTGCCGTCAGACCGGTTTCGCCATGCTCTGCGAGACCAACCCCCAGGAGGTTATGGATCTGGGCGCGGTGGCCCACCTGGCCGCCATCGAGGGCCGGGTGCCCTTCATCAACTTCTTCGACGGGTTCCGTACCTCCCATGAGATCCAGAAGATCGCCATCTGGGACTACGACGACCTGAAGGAAATGGTGAACATGGACGCCGTGGACGCCTTCCGGAAGCACTCCCTGAACCCCGAGCGCCCCGCCATGCGCGGCTCTCACGAGAATGGCGACATCTTCTTCCAGCACCGCGAGGCCTGCAACAAGTACTATGACGCTCTGCCCGCCGTGGTGGAGAAGTACATGAACAAGGTCAACGAGAAGCTGGGCACCAACTATCAGCTCTTCAACTACTACGGCGCCCCCGACGCCGACCGGGTCATCGTGGCCATGGGCTCCATCAACGACGTGGCCGAGGAAGTTGTGGACTATCTCAACGCCCACGGCGAGAAGGTGGGCCTGGTGAAGGTCCGTCTGTTCCGGCCCTTCGTGCCCGAGAAGCTGCTGGCCGCCATCCCCGAAACCGTCAAGTCCATCGCCGTGCTGGACCGGACCAAGGAGCCTGGCTCCCAGGGCGAGCCGCTGTACATGGACGTGGTCACCGCTCTGGCCAATGCCGGCAAGACCGGCGTGAAGGTCACCGGCGGCCGGTACGGCCTGGGCTCCAAGGACACCCCGCCCGCCTCCGTGTTCGCGGTGTATGAGGAGCTGAAGAAGGACGCTCCCAAGCGCCAGTTCACCATCGGCATCGTGGACGACGTCACCGGCCTGAGCCTGCCCGAGACCGTCTCCCCCAACACCGCCGCGGAAGGCACCATCGAGTGCAAGTTCTGGGGCCTGGGCGGCGACGGCACCGTGGGCGCCAACAAGAACTCCATCAAGATCATCGGCGACCACACCGGCAAGTATGTCCAGGCGTACTTCCAGTACGACTCCAAGAAGACCGGCGGCGTCACCATCTCCCACCTGCGCTTCGGCGACAAGCCCATCAAGAGCCCCTACTATGTGAACAAGGCCGACTTCGTGGCCTGCCACAACCCCTCCTACATCACCAAGGGCTTTAAGATCGTCCAGGACGTGAAGCCCGGCGGCGTGTTCCTCATCAACTGCCAGTGGAGCCTGGAGGAGCTGAGCCATCATCTGGATGCCGCCTCCAAGCGCTACATCGCCAAGAACAACATTCAGCTCTACACCATCAACGCCATCGACCTGGCGATCAAGGTGGGCATGGGCAAGCGGACCAACACCATCCTCCAGTCCGCCTTCTTCTCCCTGGCCAAGGTCATGCCCGAGGAAGAGGCCATCGCCTACATGAAGGACGCCGCCGAGCATTCCTACCTGAAGAAGGGCCGGGACGTGGTGGAGAAGAACTGGAACGCCATCGACGCCGGCGCCACCGCCTATGAGAAGGTGGATGTGCCCGCCGACTGGGCCGACGCCCAGGACGCCGAGGATTCCACCGTCCTCACCGGCCCGGAAGACACCGTCAAGGTGGTCAAGAACATCCTGACCCCTGTGGACAAGATGGACGGCGACAGCCTGCCCGTCTCCGCCTTCATGGACTATGTGGACGGCCAGTTCGCTCTGGGCGCCGCCGCCTATGAGAAGCGGGGCGTGGCTGTGACCGTGCCCAGCTGGGACGCCGGCAAATGCATCCAGTGCAACAACTGCGCCTATGTCTGCCCCCATGCCACCATCCGTCCCTTCGCGCTGACCGCCGAAGAAGCGGCCGCCGCCCCCGCGGGCACCAAGACCGCCCCCGTCAAGGCCGGCAAGGGCAAGGGTGTGTATACCTTCGCCATGGCCGTGTCTCCTCTGGACTGCATGGGCTGCGGCGTCTGCGTCGGCGTGTGCCCCACCGACGCCATCACCATGGTGCCGCAGGAGCAAGAGCTCAAGGAGCAGGAAGTCTTCAACTACATGGTCCACGAAGTCTCCGAGAAGAAGGAGCTTCAGGATTCCACCGTCAAGGGCAGCCAGTTCCGTCAGCCCATGCTGGAGTTCTCCGGCTCCTGCGCCGGCTGCGCCGAGACCAGCTATGCCCGTCTGGTGACCCAGCTCTTCGGCGACCGGATGTACATCTCCAACGCCACCGGCTGCTCCTCCATCTGGGGCGGTCCCGCCGCGACCTCTCCCTACTGCACCAACAAGGAGGGCAAGGGCCCCGCTTGGTCCAACTCCCTGTTTGAGGACAACGCCGAGCATGGCTTCGGCATGTACACCGCCCAGGCCGTCATCCGGGAGTCCCTGGCCAACAAGGTCAAGGCCGTCA
>CANQQU010000062.1 GCA_947626085.1 uncultured Oscillospiraceae bacterium | reverse complement strand
ACTTCCGTTCAAACTACCTTACTAAAGTTTAAGGTGCTTCTCGTCTTGACGTTATTCAATTCGCAAGGTGCATGAGCTTCCCGCCGGGCGCCCAAGGGGCTCTCGCCGGGCAGCTTGCATATAATACCACTCCTGGGCGGATTTGTCAAGCGTTTTTTTCAAAAAATTTTCTGAAAAATTTAATATTTTCCGGAAGAGGAAAAATTCACCTGTTCTTCCGGAAAATCCCCTTTTATCCCGGGAAAAAATGGGGATTTCAGCGCTCCGACACGTTCTGAGCGATTTGCTCCAGGGCCTGGGCCGCCTCTCCGGCGCTCTCCCGGCAGGTGGCCAGGTCCCCCAGGGACAGCATCCCGCAGAGCTTCCCGTTCTCCACCACCGGCAGCCGCCGGACCTGCTCCCGGCCCATCAGCGCCGCCGCCGTGGCGGCCTCCGTCTCCGGTCCCACGGACAGGACCCGGCCGGTCATCACCTCCCGGACCGTGGTGGTGCCGGGGAGCCGTCCCGCCGCCAGGCAGCGGGTGACGATGTCCCGGTCCGTCACCAGGCCGGCAAGCCTTCCGTCGCCGCCGCAGACCGGCAGGGCCCCTATGTTATAATGTGCCAGGGCCCGGGCGGCCACCGCCACCGATTCCTCCGGCTGGATGCGGATCACCTGTCCGGTCATAACCTCCCGTACTTTCATGGGTATTCCCTCCTTTTGGAAAAAGTATGGGCCGGGCATCTGGAAATTATACTTATACCAGGGTATAATAGAGAAAAAATTCCGATCCCGGCGTTAGATTTCCCCCGCAAAAAGGGAGTATATAGGTGAGGAGGCGAGAATATGGAGGATGGCAAGATCCTGTCCCTGCTCCTGGCCCGGCTGGAGGCGGGGCTGGAGGCGCTGGCGAAAAAATACGGCCCCCGGCTGCTGCAAACCGCCCGGAACATTCTGGGCCAAGCCCAGGACGCGGAGGAGGCGGTGAACGACACCTACCTGGCGGTGTGGAACGCCATTCCCCCGGCCCAGCCGGACCCCCTGGCGGGGTATGTGTACCGGGTGGGCCGGAACGTGGCCTTGAAGCGGCTGCGGACCAATCAGGCCCTAAAGCGGGACGGGGGCTACCAGTTCTGCCTGGAGGAGCTGGCGGAGTCCCTCTCCGGCGGGGACCTGGAGGAGCTGTGGAACGCCCGGGAGCTGGGCCAGGCCATCGACCGGTTTCTCGCCAAGATGAGCCCCGCCAACCGGCGGCTGTTTCTCCGGCGGTACTGGTTTGGGGACCGGGTGAAAGACCTGGCCGCCGAGGAGGGGACCACGGAGGCCGCCGTCACCGCAAGGCTTTCCCGGATGCGGCAGGGGCTCAAGGCTTACTTATTACAGGAGGGATACTATGGAACCTGAAAAACTGGAAAAGGCCCTGGACGAGATCAGCGAAAAGCACGTCGCCCAGGCGGCGAAAAAACGTCCCGGCAGGCATCTGAAATGGATCGCTCCCCTGGCGGCGGTGCTGGCGCTGGCGATCTTGATCGGGGGGCTTCTCGGGCCCCTGGCCCCTCGGGCCTACGCGGTGGCGGAGGCAAAGTACCCGGACAGCCACATTGGCCTGGGGCCGGACTACGAAGCTTCCATCCAGGCCCAGCAAGAGCTGCTGTCCTTCTTCCAGGCGGCGCTGAAAAGCTGCCTGACAGGGACGGAAAACGAGGCCTTCTCCCCGGCCAATCTGTACATGGCCCTGGCGGAGCTGGCGGAGCTGGCCGATGGGGAGGCCCGGGAGGAAATTCTGGCCGCCCTGGGATCGGACTCCATAGAGGCCCTGCGGACCCAGGCCCGGGGGCTGTGGGAGGACCTTTATTATAAGGATGATCACAATCGGCTCACCCTGGCAAGCTCCTTGTGGCTGGACGAGAGCCTGGACTATCACCCCGAGCCCCTGGAGGCCCTGTCGGAAAATTACTACGCCTCCATCTACCGGGGGGAGTTCGGCAGCAGCGCCACGGACAAAGCCGTCGCCGCCTGGCTGGACCGGCAGACCGGCGGCCTGCTCAAGAAGGCCACCCGAGACATCCATCTAGCCCCCGCGCCGGAGATGGTGTTTGCCCTGTACTCCACCATTTATTTCCAGGCAAAGTGGGGCTATGAGCAGGAGTTCAACCCCAAAAATACCGTCTCCCAGCCCTTCCACGCCCCGTCGGGGGACGTCAACCGCGACTTTATGCGCCAGACCATCGAGAGCGACTACTATTTTGGCGAAGACTACGCCGCCGCCAGCCTGGGCCTGCGGAACGGCAGCCGGATGTGGTTCATCCTGCCGGACGAGGGCAAGACTCCGGCGGACCTGCTGGAGAGCGGGGAATACACCCAGCTCTTCACCGAGGGTTTCGCCGACCTGGACAACATCCGCAAGTTTATGATCATCCATCTGTCCGTGCCGAAATTCGACGTCATGGCTCAGGGCAGCCTGACGGATGCGGTGAAGGCCCTGGGGGTGGAGGCGGTCTTCGACCGGGAGGCCGGGGCCTTTGCCCAGGTCCTGGACCAGCAGGCCTGGCTCTCCGGCGTCAACCAGGCCACTCGGGTGGTCATTGACGAGGAGGGGGTCAAGGCGGCCTCCTACATTGAAATGCCCGCCGCCGGCGCCGCACAGCCACCCGACGAGGAGGTGGATCTGGTCCTGGACCGGCCCTTCCTGTTCCTGATCACCAGCAGTTTTGGCACGCCCCTCTTCGCCGGGGTGGTGAATAACCCGTAATTTTTCTGCCCCCTATGGAGGTGGGCGGCGGCGTGCCGCCGCTGTCAAAGCGTGCGCCAGCCTGGCGCGAATCGTTTTATCTGCTGGGCCCGCTCGGTATCGGCGGGCGGTGCCCGCAGCCAATACGTGCGTGGGCCTGGTGGTGTTCGTTCCATCTGCTGGGCCCGCTCGGTATCGGCGGGCGGTGCCCGCTGACAAAGCGTGCGCCAGTCTGGCAATAGTCGTTCTATCTGCTGGGCCCGCTCGGTATCGTTCCTTCTGTGCAGAACACATCAAAACAAAAAGGCAGGCAGGAGAAATCATCTCCCGCCTGCCTAAAATGGTTCTGTATCAGAACCCGCACTTCTGCTCGATATAGTCCTTCAGCTCCGCGATGGGGATGCGGACCTGCTCCATGGTGTCCCGGTCCCGGACGGTGACGCAGTTGTCCGCCGGGGTCGTCTCGTCGCCCACGGTCTGGAAATCCACCGTCACGCACAGGGGCGTGCCGATCTCATCCTGCCGGCGGTAGCGCTTGCCGATAGAACCGGAGTCGTCGAAGTCCACCATGAAGTCCTTTTGCAGCGCCCGGTAGATCTCCTCGGCCTTGCCGGAGAGCTTCTTGGACAGGGGCAGCACCGCCGCCTTGAAGGGCGCCAGGTAGGGATGCAGATGCAGCACCGTGCGGATATCCGGGTTGCCCTTCTTGTCCTGGCCCACCACTTCCTCGTCGTAAGCCTCGCACAGGAAGGCCAGCGCCACCCGGTCGCAGCCCAGGCTGGGTTCGATGACGTAGGGGATATAGTGCTCCCCGGTCTCCTGGTCGAAGTAATCCAGGCTCTTGCCGGAGGCCTCCTGATGACGGCCCAGGTCATAGTCCGTCCGGTCCGCGATGCCCCACAGCTCGCCCCAGCCGCTGCCGAAGGGGAACTGGTACTCGATGTCCGTGGTGGCCCGGGAGTAGAAAGCCAGCTCCGCCGGCTCATGGTCCCGCAGCCGCAGGCTCTCCTCGTGGATGCCCAGGCTCAGAAGCCAATTCTTGCAGAAGTCCTTCCAGTAGGCGAACCACTCCAGATCCGTGCCGGGCTTGCAGAAGAACTCGCACTCCATCTGCTCAAACTCCCGGATGCGGAAAATGAAGTTGCCCGGGGTGATCTCGTTGCGGAAGGCCTTGCCCACCTGGCACACGCCGAAGGGCAGCTTCCGCCGGGTGGTCCGCTGGATGTTGGCGAAGTTGACGAAGATGCCCTGGGCGGTCTCCGGCCGGAGGTAGACCGTGGAGGCGGTGTCCTCGGTGACGCCGATCTGGGTCTTGAACATCAGATTGAACTTCCGGATGGGGGTAAAACTGTGCTTGCCGCAGACGGGGCAGACCACGTCCTCGTGGGAAGCGATATAGGCGTCCATCTCCTCGAAGCTCATGGCGTCCACGTTCACGTCCTTGCCGCTCTCGCTGTCGCCGATCAGCTTGTCCGCCCGCTGCCGGGCGCCGCAGCCCCGGCAGTCCACCAGGGGGTCGGAGAAATTGCCCACATGGCCCGTGGTGACCCAGGTCTGGGGGTTCATGAGGATCGCCGCGTCCAGGCCCACGTTGTAGGGCGACTCCTGGACGAATTTTTTCAGCCAGGCCTTTTTCACATTGTTCTTGAACTCCACGCCCAGGGGGCCAAAGTCCCAGGCGTTGGCCAGGCCGCCGTAGATCTCCGAGCCGGGGTAGACGTAGCCCCGCCCCTTGCACAGGTTCACGATCATATCCAGTGTTTTTTCGCTGTTTTTCATAGTTATCCTCCAATATTGATGCTCCGGCGCAGGGCCGGGGATGGGTATGGTTATTCCGCCGCCACCAGCTCCGGGCCCAGGTCCTCCGCCATCAGGGTATGGACCCGCTCCCCCACCTCCACGGCGGTGACGCCCTTGAGCTCCTCCGGCGGGATCACCGCCACCAGGTGGAACCGCACCTTCGTGGGCCGCAGATGGGAAATGTTGTGGAACACGTTCTGGGTGTTCTGGATCGTGCAGACCACGATGGGCACGTTGGCCTTCTGGGCGATTTTGAACACGCCGCTGCGGAAGCGGTGGAGCTTGCCGTCCAGGCTGGTGTACCCCTCGGGGAAAACACAGATGGAGGCCTTGTCCTCCTTGATGATCTTGATGCACTTGAGGATGGTTTTCAGGGCCTCCCGGTCGTTCTCCCGGTTGATCATCTGGCACAGGATCTTGTGCATCAGCTTGCCCACCACGAACATGCTGGAATTTTCCCACTTGGAGATGAAGGCCAGCTGGGCGTGGGGGAGCTTCGCCAGCAGCAGCACCGGGTCCAGGATGTGCAGGTGGTTGCACACCAGCAGAAACCGGCCGGATTTCGGGAGCCGCTCCAGGCCCTTGGACTCGATCCGCATCAAAAGGATCTGGGTGATGGCCTCGGAGTAGAGATTCGTCACCTTCCGGTAGAAGGGGTCGTCCTCCTCCTGGGGCACGTCCAGGTTCACCCTGGCGCACAGGATCAGCAGAAATAGGAAGGCGATCAGCGCCAGCGCCAAAAAAGTCCCCAAAAAGCCCACCGGCAGCAGCCAGAGCCATCCCAGCGACGAAAAGCCCCCCGCCAGGGCGCAGATGACCAGCGCCGCCAGGGCGGAAAGCAGGGCGATCCCCTTGATCAGCATGGTTTCTCCTCCTTTGAGCGGTCGTTTCCTACATTATACGCCACCCGGCCCCGGGAAACAAGCCTTTTTCCAGCATTTTTTTCGTGAGGGGTGGAAATTTCTCCCGAGGCCTGTTATAATAAAGGAAAAATGTCTTCCACGAAAGGATGAATCCCCCTATGGGCCTGTCTGCCAACGCTCCCTGGCTGGCATTTTACGGAAATACGCCGGCCTCCCTGGACTACCCCTCCAAAACCATGTATCAGCTGGTGCGGGAAACCGCCCAGCGCCACCCCCAGCTGACCGCCTACCTCTTTTTCGGAAAGGCCACCCGCTATGACGCCTTTGTGAAAAAAATTGAAGCCGCCGCAAGGGGACTGTACCATCTGGGCATCCGCAAGGGCGACCGCGTGACCATCTGTATGCCCAACACGCCCCAGGCCCTGGCCTGCTTTTACGGGCTCAACCGCATTGGCGCGGTGCCCAATATGATCCACCCCCTCTCCGCCGTTCAGGAGATCGACTTTTTCCTGAAGGTCTCCCACAGCAAGGCCATTCTCACCCTGGACCAGTTCTACGGCAAGGTGGCCCAGGTGGCGGGAAAGGATGTGACCATCCTGATCGCCAAAATCGCCGACGAGCTGCCCTTCCCCCTGAACGCCGCCTACCCCCTGACCAAGGGCGGCCGGGCCATCCCCAAGCTCCCCAAATCCGGGTATCTGCTCTGGACGGAGATGGTGGCCGCCGGGAAAAGCGAGACCCTGCCCCCCGACGACGGGGAGGCGGAGGACTGCGGCGCCATCCTCTACTCCGGCGGCACCACCGGCACCACCAAGGGCATCCGGCTGTCCAACCTCAATTTCAACGCCCTGGCCTTACAGACCATCGCCGCCTCGGGGCTGGAGAGCATCACGGGGATGAAGATGCTCTCCATCATGCCGGTCTTCCACGGCTTCGGCCTGGGCATCGGCATCCACACCGCCCTGGTGGGCGGCGGCACCTGCATCCTGGTGCCCCAGTTCAGCGTGCAGATCTACGCCGAGATCCTCAAAAAGCAAAAGCCCAATCTGGTCCCCGGGGTGCCCACTTTGTTTGAAGCCCTCCTCCGGGCGGAGGGCCTGGAGGGGGTGGACCTGAGCTTCCTCAAGGGCATCTTCTCCGGCGGGGACTCCCTCTCCCCCGAGCTGAAGCGGAAGGTGGACCGGTTCCTGCGGGAACACAACTGCTCCGAGCAAATTCGGGAGGGCTACGGCACCACCGAGTGCGTCACCGCCTCCTGCCTGACCCCCAAGGACTACGCCCGCCCCGGCTCCATCGGGGTGCCCTTCCCCGACACCTATTATAAAATCGTCACCCCCGGCACCGAACGGGAGCTGCCCCCCAACGCCGAAGGGGAGATCTGCCTCTCCGGCCCCACGGTGATGCTGGGCTACCTGGACAATTACGAGGAGACGGTCCAGGTCCTCCGGCGGCACTACGACGGGCGGCTCTGGCTCCACACCGGCGACCTGGGCTACATGGACCAGGACGGCTTCCTCTATTTCCGCCAGCGGATCAAGCGGATGATCGTCACCTCCGGCTACAATGTCTACCCCTCCCAGCTGGAAAATATTCTGGATGGCCATGAGAAGGTGCTGCTCTCCTGCGTCATTGGCGTCAAGGACTCCTACCGGGGCCAGCGGGTCCGGGCCTACATCGTCCCCGCCCCCGGCGTGACCCCCAGCAAGGCCCTGGAGGAGGAAATTCTGGCCTACTGCCGGGAGCGGATCGCCAAGTACGCCATGCCCCGGGAGATCGTCTTCCGGGAGGAGCTGCCCAAGACCCTGGTGGGCAAGGTGGCCTACCGGGTGCTGGAGGAGGAAGCGGAGGGCGAAGGGTGAAAAGCCGGATCTGGGAGCTGGACGCCTTCCGAGGCGTGTGCATCCTCGGTATGATCGTGGTGCATTTGGTCTATGATCTGGTGGACCTGTTCCAGCTGGTGCAATGGACCTATCCCCCCGCCTTTCTGCTGGCGCAATGGGCCGGGGGTGCCCTGTTTCTCCTGCTCTCCGGCCTGTGCGTCACCCTGGGCTCCCATCCGGTGCGCCGGGGCCTGACGGTCCTGGCCGCCGGGCTGTTGGTCACCGCCGTCACCGGCGGAATGTATCTTCTGAACCTGTCCGACAAAAGCATCGTGATCGGCTTTGGGGTCCTCCACTGCCTGGGGCTGTGTATGCTGCTCTGGCCGGTGTTCCGCCGGTGCCCCAACTTATCGCTGGCCCTGCTGGCCGCCGGGTTCATCGTTCTGGGGTGGTTCCTGCGGGGCGTCCAGGTGGACTTTCCCTGGCTGGTGCCCCTGGGGCTGACCTATCCGGGCTTTGCCACAGTGGACTATTTCCCCCTGTTTCCCAATTTGGGCTACTTCCTGGCAGGCTCCCTGCTGGGCAGGACCCTCTACCGGGAGAAGACCTCCCTGTTTCCGAAAATCGACGGCAGCCGGGGCCTGGCCGGGGCGCTGTGCTGGTGCGGAAGAAATTCCCTGCTGATCTATCTGCTCCACCAGCCGGTACTCTGCCTGATCCTCCTGCCCGCCGCTCTTTGATTCTGTTTTTATGGAGGCGATGCTATGAAGCTGCGTATCAAGCCCGGAAATATTCCCGTCTTGGCCCTGTGCGCCGGGGTGCTGGGCCTGGGCCTGCGGCTCCTCCAATTTCAAGTCGGCGTCGACGAAAAGGGGCTGCTGATCACCTGGCATCCTCTGAGCGTGATCGTGCTGCTGCTGACCGGTCTGGTCTTCGGCTGGATGCTCTACAGCGTCTGGCCCATGTCCCAGGCGGTGCGGTACGATCAGATCTTCCCCCGCTCCCTGCCGGCGGCCCTGGGGACCGTGGTGGGGGCCGTGGGCGTGGTGTGCTACAGCGTGGAGCTGATGCTGCCCATGACCGACTTGTATTTTGTAGTGGAGTTGGCTTTCAGCCTGCTGGCTGCGGGCTGCATGGTCTACCTGGCCATTCAGCGGGCCAAGGGCCGCCACGCCAATATCTGGGCCTGGATGGGCGTGAGCCTCTTTTTCCTGCTCCACCTGGTGGGGTGCTGCCGGCTGTGGTTCAACGCCACCCAGCTGGACAGCTATCTGTACCCGGTGCTGTCCTCCAGCTTCCTGACCCTGGCGGTGTACTACCGGGCGGCCATGTGCGACCAGTCGGTGGGCGTGCGGGGGTATCTGTTCTTCGGCTCCGCCGCCGCCTACTGCTGCCTGCTGAGCCTGGTGGGCTCGGAAAATCCCATTTTCTATGGGGCCATGCTGATCTGGATGGCGGCGGACCGCTGCCGCTTCCAGCCCCGAAGGATTCCGGCATGAGCATCGATTTGACCCTTCCGCCCCATGTCCAGGGCTGTCTGGACGCCCTGGAGGCGGCGGGATTTGAAAGCTACGCCGTGGGCGGCTGCGTCCGGGACGCGCTGCTGGGCCGCGGGCCCCAGGATTACGATCTGTGTACCGCCGCGCCGCCCCAGGACATCAAGCGGGTGTTCTCTGGGGAAAGGCTGGTGCTTGCGGGAGAAAAGCACGGCACCGTGGGGGTCATCACCTCCGGCGGCGTGGTGGAGATCACCGCCTTCCGGGCGGAGGGGACCTATTCCGACCGCCGCCACCCGGACCGGGTGGATTTTGTTCCGGAGGTGGAGCGGGATCTGGCAAGGCGGGATTTTACCGTCAACGCCATGGCCTTCTCCCCTTCGCGGGGGCTGCGGGACCCCTTTGGCGGGGCCCGGGACCTGGAAAACCGGGTGCTGCGGGCCGTGGGGGACCCGGAGACCCGGTTTCGGGAGGACGCCCTGCGGATTTTGCGGGGGGTGCGGTTTGCCGCCGCCCTGGACCTGACCCCGGAGGAGCAAACCCACCGGGCCATGCTGGAGCTGGCGCCGCTGCTGGACTGCCTGGCCCGGGAGCGGGTCTTTGAGGAGCTTTCCCGCTGCCTGCCCGCGCTGACCTGGCGGGAAATGGTGGATTTCGCCCCGATTTTCGCCGCGGCGGTGCCGGAGCTGGGGCCCACGGTGGGCTTTGACCAGCGCAGTCCCCACCACCGCTATTCTCTTTTTGAGCATATCGCCCGGGTCACGGCCTCTTTAGCTCCCGAGCCGGCCCTGAAATGGGCGGGGCTTCTCCACGACATTGGCAAGCCCCCCGCCTTTACCCCGGACGCCACCGGCCGGGGCCACTTTCCCGGCCACGCCGCCCTGGGTGCGGAGATGGCGGAGGCGGTTCTGCGCCGTCTCCGGGCCCCCACGGCCCTGCGGGAGCGGGTGTGCCTGCTGATCCGGGAGCATATGACCCCCCTGCCGCCGGACAAGCGGATCCTGCGCCGCCGGCTGGGAAAATTCGGGCCGGAGGCCACAAGCCAGATCTTAGCCCTCCAGCGGGCGGACTACGCCGGAAAGGGCACCCCCGAATCGGCGGATCTGGCAGAATTCGACAAGGTCGCGGCGCTGCTCCGGCAGATCCAGGAGGAGGAAAAGTGCCTCACCTTGAAGGATCTGCAAGTATGCGGGGACGATCTGCTGGCCCTGGGCTATCCTAGGAACCGCAGGCTGGGCGCGGCCCTGGAAAAGCTCCTGGCCCTGGTCCAGGACGAGGCTGTTGAAAACCGCCGGGACGCCCTTTTGGCGGAAGCCCAGCGCATGCTGACGGAAAACTGAGGGGCGCCACGCGCAAATAACAATATCCCCAGCCCGAAAACTGGGGATTTTTCACACCTTGCGCGGGCAAAGCAATTTCAAAGAACCAGACGCGGAGCTGATGATTTTGTGAGAACCTTCACAAATCGTCGGCTCTTTTTTCTCTTGACTTTTTTTAAAAATGGTGTATAATAAGTAACACAGGTTGTGTAACGGTAGATGCGCTATGACGGGAGGAAAATAAGTATGCCGCCGAAATTCAAATTCACACGGGACGAGATCACCAGCGCCGCACTAAACCTGACCCGGAAGGCCGGCCCCGACGGGCTCACCGCCCGGGCGCTGGCAGAAGAGCTGGGCTGTTCGGTCAAGCCGATTTTCGGGCTGTTCAAGAACATGGAGGAGGTGCAGGAAGCGGTCCTGTCCGCCGCGCGGGACCTGTACTTAAGCTACCTTGCCGAGGATATGGCCGCGGGGAAATATCCTCCCTACAAGGCCAGCGGCATGGGCTATATCCGTTTTGCCAGAGAGGAACGGGAGCTATTTAAGCTGCTTTTCATGTGCGACCGCAAGGGCCGGCCGCCAAAGCCGGGGAAGGAAATGGATGTGATCATCCCCCTGATCATGAAGAACACAGGACTTAGCAGAGAAAAAGCAGAGCTGTTTCATCTGGAAATGTGGATCTTCGTGCATGGCGTCGCGTCTATGATCGCCACCTCCTATCTGGATTGGGAGATGGAGACCGTCAGCGAGGTACTGACCGACGCCTACATGGGTCTGAAAACACGTTTTTGTGGAGAGGCGGAGAACTAATATGGATGCCATTAAAACGATTGATCTTACAAAAAAATACAAAGATTTGACCGCTGTGGATGGGCTGAATCTCTCTGTCCGGCAGGGCGAGCTGCTGAGTTTGCTGGGCGTCAACGGTGCGGGCAAGACCACGACTATCAAGATGCTGACAGGTCTCACCCGCCCCACCTCCGGCGATGCTTTTCTGAACGGGAA
>CANQQU010000061.1 GCA_947626085.1 uncultured Oscillospiraceae bacterium | reverse complement strand
CCGCCCTATACGGTCCCGGAGCGGGGAAGCGCCATCTTCTTCCACTGCGCCTCGGACTATACCGCCGGCTGCGTGGGCCTGCCAAGGGAGGACCTGGTGGCCACGCTTTTGTGGCTGGACCCGGCGGAAAATCCCTATATCCTCGTCACCGGCTGGCCCAAAGCGTGATTGGCGGGGCACAAACGGATCCACAGGCTGGATTTAAGCCTCTTTTATACGGTTCACATAGAATAATAGATTCTCCAATTATAATCATACCTGGGAAAGGCGGTTTCACAGAGAATGGGAAATACCAATTTTATTGTTCGGACCAGACGTTGGGCGAAGTTTCTGTATCAGTACATCGGGGAACGGATGCACGGGCTGGATTTCAGTATGCTTTATGTAGGCGAACTCCACAGAAACGTGGCCGAGTTCCACGGCTACGGCATGACGGACGCGGACGACATGAAGCGGATGCTGAAGGAACTGCCCATCGACCCGAGCCAGTCCGCCTTTGTGGATCTGGGCTGCGGCAAGGGCATGTGCATGAAATGCGCGGTGGAGTGCGGCTTTAAGAAGGTCGCCGGCGTGGACCTGGACCCCCATCTTCTGGAGATTGCCAGAAACAATATGAAGAAGCTCCATATGGACGTGGACTGCATCTATTCCAATGTGTTGGATTTTGACCATTACGCGGATTATGACGTCTTCTATCTGTTCAATCCCTTCGGAAAGCAGATCACCGAGCAGGTGGCGCTGAAGATCATCGAAAGCCAGCAAGAACGGAACCGGGATATCTGGGTGGTTTATTACCATGCCAAATTCGCGGAGGCTTTCGACAACACCGGGTATATCTTCCAGAAGGAGACCCACGATCAGATGCGGGACTGGACCACGCGGTATTACCTGTATCCTAAGAAGTGAACCCGCTTTGCAAGAAGAGAGCCTAAGAGTATAATATTTCATTTATTGACCTGTTCGACAAGATAAACGAATACTATTCATGATTATATTGCGGAGGTAATTGCCCGTGAAAAAGTTTATTTTGGATGTATTTTGCTGTTGGCTGGCGTCATAGGCTTTGATGGATGGGTGATTTCCTGTACGACTACCGGTGGTGGTGAACACTCCAATACCCTTTACTATCTCTCTGGAGAAGAATAGGTTATAGCATTATTATTTGTCGGTATGTTTAGTGAGTGCGCCGGATGAACAGCATCCGCAACCGTGCGGAGGAAATCGTTTTGACTGAACTTGTATATGTCTGACAAACTGCCCGTTATCGGCCTTGCGCTGATAGCGGGCAGTTGTTTTATCTGTCAGGATTCTTGAAAACGTATTTTCCCTTGCCGCTTTACGGAGCCTGCCAGACCTCCCAGGTATGCAGGTATTACCTTTGCGCGCTCGCCACGCTCTATCGACCCCGGCGGAATCTCCCCAGCCTCACGCTTACGGCTGGTTCTTGCTGCCTGCGACCAGGAGGATGGTATCGGCTTCCGCTCTTTCTTACTTACGGGGCTGTATCGCTTCACGGTTTCCCATTGCGGCTCTCACGCTCCTCTGCCTACGCCTAAACCTCGCCTCACGGCTTCGGCTCCAAGGCTGAGTACCGGCGCTCGCTACGCTTTGCCGGGTCCGGTCTCTCACCGGACTATATTACCCGCACCGAACTGGCGCATCCCCACTTGTTAGACATTATATCACACTGTCTAACAAATGGGGTGCAATTCAATCTTGCGGAAAGGACCTGATCATGATATACTCAATATATCAGAACTTTCCTATTGAATTGTTGTTTTGGCGTCTTAGATGACCAGTATGGACTGCCCGTAGGGAGGATCTATAGGGATGCAGTTTATAAGGACGACCCAGTCCTCCATTTGCTCCAACCGGCCTGACAACCACTGGCCGTTCACCCGGAATTCCAGACAGTCGCCACAGTGGAGTCCGCCCAGCAATTTTCCATCAGGCAGGACCAGATCAGGGCGGCCAATTGATTCATTGTATATGAGGATCCCTTCCATTTTCCATTCTCCCTGGAGGTGTAGTGTATGAGACTCTTTGAGGCCGTCCCTTCTGAGCTGTTCTCCGTTCTGGCGTCGCCAAACAGGGAACTGTACGCGGACGCGTTGGATGTACTCTACGAGGCGTATGGGGACAACCTGAAAATATCCGAGGACACCTACTACAGTATGCTCAGAAGCAGGCTGGAAAATCAGCTCGTCCAAGCCGATTTTTCGGATGAGGATATTGATGAGGAGGAGCTTCGGGACATCTCCGGCCGTGCCCGTTTTTTGATACGCAAGCTGGGAAGCCGTGGGTGGTTTGAGAAAGAGCGGGGCAGGGACTATAACAGCTTTGAAGAGTATCTTACCATCCCAAGCTACAGTGGCCGCATTTTAGAGCTGCTCCATCAGCTTCGGGACAACGCGCCCATGCGGGGCTTTTCCTATGTGTTCGGGACCTATTCCGCGCTGACGGTAGCAAGGAACAGCGAGAATGCCTATGAGAAGATGATGGCTGTGTACAGCGCCTATGATAACACACGGGCGCTGATAAAAATGCTGCAAACTGTCTACAGCAGCATCAAAAGCTACTTTCAGGAACAAATCGAAATGCGGGATGTCAACCAAGTCCTATCGGCGCACTTCAATGACTTTGGCGAACGTGTGGTGGAGGCGTACATCCGCCCATTAAAGGTGAAAGACTCCGTCCCCAAATATAGAGTTCCCATTCAGTCTGTTTTAGATGAATGGTTGGAGGACGACAGTGTCTTGACGGCGATGGCGGCCGCGGCCTTTCAGGATAAACGCCGGGACACGCTGGAATCGTGCAAAACGGAGCTGTTGGAGAAGATCTTCTGGATTAGGGAGCGGTATGAGAGCATTGAGAACGACTACTTGGATGAGATCGACCAGCAGGTCCGGCGGTACACCAGGGCGACCACCCAAAAGCTTGAGATCCTGACCAATCGGGACCAGAATATCCGGGGAAATCTGAATTATCTTTTGGGCCGGCTCTCCCGCAACGCGCGGGCTTCAGATCTGTCCGAAAAGATTCAGCCGGCGTTTCAATTGTTTGAGCAGGGGTTTTTGTCCGAAAAGAGCTTGTGGATCAGAAAGCGCCCTACCCGCAGAACAATGTCCGAGACCATCGCCGTGTACGAGGAGGATGTGAGCCAGGAGGCTCGGACCGAGGCGGAGGGCCTGCTGTCCACCCCCTATGGCAAGGCCGCCCTGGAAAAATATGTTCGGGATAAATTCGGAGAAAAATCGGTCCTGTATGCCAGAGACTTGGCGCCCCAGGACGACTACGCCTATGTGATGAGCCTGCTGGCCGTCTTGGACGGAGGGGATCGAAACAGTTTTTACCGCGTGGAACAGCTGGAAGGAGATTATCGGGAGGGACCGTATTCCATACCGCAGTTTCAATTGATTCGAAAGGGGGACCGGTAGAAGATGGATTTTTCCGAGCTTCAAAATCTTACCGCAAAGGAGTTGGAGCAGTTCAAACAGATATGCAATTTCCTGCTTGCCCGCACCTTTGTAGTTCGGACCATCTACCGGCCCGACAAAGGCAGAGTCAACAATCCGGATTACACGTTTCTCCTGAATCACCAAGCGGCGGTTCGGAGTTATTTGGCCCTGCTGGATTGGGATCTGCGTTTTGACAACTACAACGGATACTTCTATGTGGTTAACACAGACGAGGCAAACCGTCTGACCCTCAATCAGCGTACGACAGCGATCCTTTTGGCCCTGCGGATGATCTATGAAGACAATCAGGAGCAGGTGGGTCTGGAGCGGGACGTGCTGTGTACCGTCCGCGACCTGTTGGACAAGGTCGTGACCGACTATGCCATCCTTCCCACGAAACCCAACATGAAAGAAGTCAAGCAGGCGCTTACGCTGCTGGAGCAGCACAGTGTTCTCCAGCGCGTGGAGGGGAAATATACCCAAAGCAGCTGCAAATTCGCGATCTTACCCACGATCCTGACCGTGGTATCCAGCGACCGGCTGGACGCGGTGGTTACGATGCTGAGGAAGGAGGAAGAGGACGATGAAGAAGCTGACGAAGATCCTGCTGATCAAGTGGCTATATTTTGAAAAAGAGCTCATCGAAGTCGGGGACATCAACTTTCTCACCGGCAAAAACGGCGCGGGCAAATCCACCATCATTGACGCGCTGCAGATCGTCCTTCTGGGTGAGACGAATGCCCGCAATTTTAATAAGGCGGCCAATGACAGTTCCCAGCGCACCCTGGACAGTTACCTCCGAGCGGATATGGACGCGAACAGTCCCAAATCCCGCCGCGGCAAGGACTTCTCCAGCTATATCGCCTGTGAATTCCGAGACGATCAGAGCGGTGGGCGCTTCACCACCGGAATCGTGTTCGACTGTAGAAGCGATGGGAGCAGAAGGGATCAGTATTTCATTTTTGACGGGCCCATCCCGGCCTCCTGCTTTCTGGTGGACCGAAAAGCGATGGACATTGCCGCCCTGCGCAACTGGCTGAAGACGCAGCCCGGTTTCAGCAAGATGTATGACAGCAATAAAGGATACCGGGACGACCTGCTGGCAAAGTGGAACGTTCACAACGAGCAGGTGTGCAGGATGCTGAAAAAGGCGGTCTCCTTCCGTCCCATTGTAGATATCCAGAAATTTATCACCGAAAATATCTGCGACATTCCTGATAAACCGGATATTGAGGCCATGCAGCAAAATATCCGGGACTACAAACGCCATGAGGAGCTGGCCCGCCGCCAAGAGGAGAAGCTAAAGCTTCTGTCGACGATCGCGCAGTATTTTCGGGAGTGGCAAGCGGCCGTTGATCGGCTGCAGCTGCACCGCTTCCTCTCCCTTTGGGCGGAGAAGGAGCAGTTGGAGCAAAATATTGAAAAGTTAAACAGGGAAAAAGAGGACTGCGCCACCGGCATTGAACGGGAAAAGGTCCACGGCAAGGAACTGGAAGCGGAGATCAGCCGACGCGACAGCCGGAAAAACGAATTGATCGCGGATCGTGCCGGAAGTGATGTGTTTCAGGAGCAGACACGTCTGGAGACCCGAAAGGGTCAACTGGAACGGGAGCTTCGCCGCTTGATGGAACAAATCAGCGGCACAGCGCTGGCCGTCAAAAAAGAGACCGCGGACTTAACAAGGCTGTGCAGCAGGATCAGCCAGTGGTCCGAGCCGAAGGAGCTCATTCCCCTGAAGCGTGCTGGCGAGGATCTCGTAAGCGCCTGCGCCCCCCTGTTGGACTGCGGTCCCAAAGCATTCTCAGGCTCCGTCGCGCTGTTCGCACGGGCAAAAACGGCCAGCGATACGTTTTCCGAACTGCTTCGCAAAACCGCCTACGATCTGGACAGAATGCTGGCTGATCTGAGTAAGGAATTGGAGGAGGACCAGGTGACGTTGGAGCGCCTGCGCCGGGATATAAAAGATTACCCCGCAGGCCTGTCAGACTTGAAAAACAGGCTTCAGGCACAGCTTTTTCAACGATTTCAAAAGCAGGTCCCGGTGGAAATACTGGCGGATGTGCTGGAGATCGCCGACGGCGAGGAAGCGTGGCGCGGCGCGGTGGAGGGGTATCTGAGCAGTCAGAAATTCTATCTGCTGGTGGACCCCGCGTTTTACCAAGAGGCGCTGTCCATTTATGATCAGATCAAGTGGGAATATGGCAAGCAGTCCTTCGGCCTTGTGGATATTGGGAAGCTTCGGGAACGGGAGCGCAATATACCCTGGGAAGACAGCCTCGCGAAAAAGGTCCAGACCGATAACCCGTTGGCCCGCGGCTATGTGGATTATCTTCTGGGCCGGGTAGTGTGCTGTTCCCACACAAATCAGCTCAGGCGCTATCGCAGCGCCATCACCGCCGACGGGATGCTTTACCAAGGCTATGTGGCGCGGCCTATACCGAAGGCCCGAATGGAGGACGCCTTTATCGGACGAAAGGCCATCGACTTGCGCGTACGTCGTCTCGCGGCAAGGCGCGACGAGCTTAAAGGGGAAATCGCCCGGCTTAAACCGATTTGCGAAGAACTGGAGCGGCAGAAAAACCGGGAACCTTTGTTCACGGCCCGTTTTGTTGACGAGACGCGACAGCGCCAGAGCGAATATCTTCAGGGCCTGGAGATCAAAAAGGAGCTGGAGGGCCTCACAGAAAAGCTCTCCCATCTGGATCTGTCTTGGTTGAGTAAAATCAGTGAGCAAATCAAAGATCTGGAGAAGGAAATTGGACAGCTGCGGGAGGAGAGCAAAAAATGTTACGGCGAGATCGGCAGACTTGAGAATAAGCTGCACGATTTGGAGTATGACCGCCTGCCTGAACAATACCAGAAATTAAGTGAGAAAGGGGATGCTTTGAGCGGGCTTTTTTCGGAGAAATACATGCAAGCGGTAGGTTTACCCAGGTATCAGCAGGAGCTGGAGCGGCTGAAACGCCCTGACAATGTGGCGAAAAACTTCGGCGATCAGGTGCCGAGAACACAGAACGAGGAGAGCCAAACGCAAAATAGGCTGTTTTCCGCTCGCCGTGAGTACGTCCAGCGTTTCCAGCCCTGCCCCTTCCATGTGGAAGCCGCGGATAATCAGGAGTTCGAGGACGAGCGAAAGCGGCTGGAGGAAAGCGAACTGCCCCTGTATCGGGAGAAAATCAGGCAGGCCAGAGAAAGCGCCCTAGAGCAGTTTCAAAGCGACTTTCTGTCCAAGCTCTATGGCAGTATCCGTTCCGTGATGGAACAGGTTAAAAATTTGAACCGGGCGCTGAGACAGGCTCAGTTTGGAACAGACCGATACCAGTTCAAGGTAGAACGAAGTCCGGATTACGCGGAATACTACGATATGATCATGTCCACTGAGGGGATGGGGGAGGGCGGCATTTTCGCTCTGCCTTTCCAGCAAAAGTACGGCCCCCTGGTGGAAGAATTGTTCAGCCGTATCACCGCCTCTGACGATACGCAGGTCAATCTTCGCCAACAGAGCGAATTGCAAAAGAACATCGCGCTGTACACGAATTACCAAACTTACCTCAAATTTGACCTGGAGACCACTGACCAGAACGGGAACCGGCAGCTGCTGTCCCAAACGCTGAACACCAAATCCGGCGGGGAGACCCAGACGCCCTTTTATATCGCGGTGCTGGCCTCTTTCGCCCAGCTCTACCGTGTCAACGACAGCTCCAGCTTTGGAAACACAGTCCGGCTGATCGTATTTGACGAGGCCTTCAATAAGATGGACAGCGACCGGATCGTTGAGAGCGTCCGTCTCCTGCGGAAAATGGGACTTCAGGCCATCATTTGCACACCGCCGGATAAGCTTCCCGATATTATGCCCCAGGCCGACCGCACCCTGTTGGTCTGCAAAGAGAAGTACATCATGAAGGTACTGCCCTACAGCAAGGAGGTGGCGGGCCAGTGGAACAGGACGTGATCCTTTCCCGCCTGCTGGATAAATTCGAGAACAGTAAGCATTTGAGCGACCCCGGGAGCTCCAACCGCAGGGTCATGCTTCGGGTGGACAAAAAGGAGCTGCCGGAGTACCAACGGGAAAATGCCGCGATTCGTGATCGATTCAACCGTGCCGCCATGGAATTGGAGCGGGAGGGGCTGATCCATTTGGAGTGGATATCCGGACAGACCATTTTTTCCAAGGTTATTCTGGAGCTGGCGCGTGTGGAACGGGCCTACAATAAAATTGGCCGACTCCACCCTCAAAAAGCCGCCCAGGACGCCTATGCCCAGATACAGACGGCCCTGCCTTACGCGAACACGATCTGGATCCGCGCATGGCGCGATGAAGTTTGCCAAACGCTCCGCGCGGAATGGAGGCTTCCGGCTGTTTGCAAAAAGGGCGCCGGCTTCCTTCACGATTTCCTGCGTGTGTTGGCCTGCTATGACCATCTGAACGGCGAGTCCGTCACCATGCGCGCCTTTAGCATCCGCTGTTTTCAGGACAGCAAGCGGTTTGAGCGGGCGTTTCAGGAGGACTTTCTGCGTATCGCCGAGGGATATGACCAGGAATTACACGCTCTGTGCGCGCAGCGGGAGATGAGCAGCCGAGATAAGTTGGCCTGTTTGGGCATTTATGCGCACCCGGAGTTCTATCAGATGTCCGGCAGATGTTCGATCGTCATGGAGTCCGGAACGGTCAATTTGGAACCGCTTTGCCCCGCGGGAATGGGGATCCCGAGTACGGCGGTAGAAAAGATCCGATCTTTTTCTTTGGAAAAGATTCGTCGGATCACGTTCCTGGAGAATAAGACCAATTATGAGGAGTACCTGCTGTCAGAGCTCGCCCCGGATGAGTTGGCCGTCTATCACGGGGGATTTCTCAGCCCGCAAAAACGACTCCTTCTGAGAAAACTGGCGGATTGCCTTCCGGGAGATACCGAGGTGTTCTTCTGGGCGGATATCGATCTTGGCGGGTTTGCGATGTTCGCCAAGCTGCAGGAGATTTTTCCCCGGCTGCGTCCCATGCGAATGGGGGGCCGGGAAGTGGAGCAATACGCGGAATTGGGATTGAAACGGACAGATTCATACCTGTCAGCTTTGCGAAACGCGTTAGACGCGGACGAATTTCCGGCGTTTCGGGAAGCGATAAAGGCCATATTGGCTTATGGGGTCACCATAGAGCAGGAAACCTTTTTGTCAAAGCTGGATCAGGATTCTGTGACGCGGATAAGGGAAGCGGGGCTTGCACATGATCCGCCGGAGGGAGACATTTAGCCTATGTGTTGTTTCTCCGAAGCTGCGCCAGATGAAATGAAAAGGAGGGAAGAGGCAGAGAAAAGCGGATTTATCCCGGCAGAGGAAATGGACTGGAACGGCTTGGGAAAGTACGCGCAATTAAAACATTCATGGACGCGGAGAATGCTGAACCCTGACCGCATTCATGGAATAAAAAATGGCGCCTTCCCCCGCTGTGGAAAGCTCCACGACGGAGGAAGGCGCTTGATTATCCGCGTTCGCCTGCCTGTTCTTCGATATATCCATATTTGCCCGCAATACAATGCCCGCTGTTCTTCCGGGTCCCACAGACCTTCCGAGATCAGCCTGGTCCAGTCTACGGACAGCCGGCTGACCGTCTTATTAAGGCCCACATAATTGGGAACAAGGCGG
Source organism: uncultured Oscillospiraceae bacterium (assembly GCA_947626085.1). GTDB lineage: Bacteria > Bacillota > Clostridia > Oscillospirales > Oscillospiraceae > Faecousia. Next base: position 2,075 of record CANQQU010000061.1, on the reverse strand, counting down.
ATATAGCCTGCTCCCGCAATTTCAGAATCGTACTCCGGCATTTCCATCCTACATATGGGGTGCATACCTTAAGTCCTTGGAGCTTGGCAATACTGTACACATGACACTCCAAAGGTCGATAGAAGGCAATGCTTCGATTCCTGCTATATCTGTGAATGAACCAGGCGGAGCAACGCTTCATACCCTGAGCTGGCCGACCAATCCTGTGCTGTACGGGCGCGCGCCTCCAGTGTGAGCGGGCCCTTGTAACCCGCAGAGCAAAGTGCGGCATAGAGCGCGGGAAAACCCGCCCCGGCGAAGTCAATATCGCCGGGGCGGTTCTGTTCGGCTGAGATGCTCAGTCGCAAGCGCCGCCGCTGTTTGGCAGCGGCGGCGCGGGTTTGGAGGGAGGGTCTTACCCCTCAAATTTCTGATTTAAGTAGCGGATCACGGTGGAGGGGATCAGGGCCGCCACCAGGATGGTGACCATGGCCAGGGGCGGATGATTCCAGACCAGGGTCAGGATCAGGCCCAGGATCTTCACCCCCATGTCCACCCACATCCAATGGTTCAGGGTACGGGCGGACTCCAGATACTGGGGGTCTCCCCGGTTGGCATAGCCCAGCGCGTAGCCCTGGGCCATGATGTTGATGGAGGCCAGCATGGCCACCGCCCAATAGAGGCACTGGGCAAACATATTGGTAAAGTGGGTCCCGGCGAATTTCGACACATAGGGAATCAGCGAGACAAAAAACAGCATCAAGATGGTGTGCCAAATCACCCGGGTGGTGATGCGGCTGGCGGTGTGCCATTGATTGTGCAGGTTGACCCATATGGCCCCCAACCAGAAAAAGGACACCGCATAGGCAAAAAAATGCTCCCGCAGCGCCCAAAGGCCGGCAAAGCTGGGCTCCTCCGGCAGATCCAGATCCAGTACCAGAATCGTAATGATAATCGCGAAGACAGCGTCGGTAAAGGAAACCAGGCGATCCTTGGTCATGACCTTCGGTTCGTTCGTCAAGGCGATCCACTCCCATGCTTCATTCTTTCTAAAAAAATTATAGCATGAAATTCCATAGGAAACAAGGGCATTTCCGGAAAAAAGCAAAAACTGTCATTTACTTTTGATCATCTCCGGCCGGTGCTGATAAAGCGGCGGGCAAAGCTTGCCCGCCGCTTATCCGATTATGGGGTTCTTACTTTCCGCGCCGGTCTTTGGCCCCGGCTTTCCGACCGATGCCGCTCTGCGTCACAAACATCACCGCGGCTCCGATCAGGGAGACGGTCAGGAGCGCCAGCCACAGGCCCAGGTTGCCGCTGTCTCCGGTCTTCGGCGTATCGTCGGGGGTAGTCGGCGGCGTCGTGGAGCCGGTGGGCGTCGTGGAGCCGGTAGGCGTTGTGGGAGGAGGCGGCGTCCGGTCCTTGCCATTGACAAATCTGGCCTCCGCGAACCTGCCCTCCCGGATGGTCCCCTCATCGCCGGTGGATCTGGTGGTGTACCCATCCTGGTTGGCCTCCTGCTCTGTCACCGTGTAGGTGACGCCGTCAGGCAGTCTAGTCGCGCTCAGGCTCTGGCCGTGTTTCAGGGTGAACTCGGCCACGCCTTCCGCGAAGGTCATGCCGCCGTACGGACCGGTTATGGTCTTGTCGCTCAGCTCTACCCGGAAATGCCATTCTTTCTCGGTGTCGCCCGCGGTGCCCGTCACGATCTTCGTCACGATCAGGCCGCCCGGCAAGGGATTCTCGGGGATCTCAGTGGCGACCTCGGGGTGATTGCCGACCTTGACAAAGGCCTGATTGTAGACGATGCCGGCCTCCTTGGCCTTTTCGTTTACCAGCACCGTCAGGCTGACCGCGCCATCCGTGTTCGGGTCTGCCTTAAAGGTCCAGGTGACAGTATGGGTGCTGGGGTCGTAGACGCCGCCATTGTCGGCGCTGACGAAGTCCACGCCATCATCCAGCGGGTCACGGATCACCACATCGGCTGCCTCCGGGTCATAGTTCTGCCAGGTGATCTCATAGGTGATCTCGTCGCCTACCTCCACCAGCGTCTTGTCGCCGGGGGTCACTTCCGTCTTATGAGGATCCGGTCCGGT
>CANQQU010000060.1 GCA_947626085.1 uncultured Oscillospiraceae bacterium | reverse complement strand
AAAAGTACAAATTCCTGTCAATTAGGTGAACAACATGGAATTAGGTTATTTGAAGATAAAATGCCACCCATTTCAACAGATCCATAATGGATGAGCTATTTTATCTGAAAATATAAAACAAATCAGAAACAGGAGGATGCAAAATGGAACGCAAATGCACAGCAGAATTTAAGTGGAGATCAACGGGAAAAACGATTTTCCCTGAATGGCGGTTGATCGTGATTTTAGTCATCGCGGTCCTAGCTATTGGTACTTTAGCAGGTTGTGGCGGAGACAGCGCGGAAAAAATAAACTGGTCAGATATGGAACTTGGAAGCAGGCTCCCCGAGCCTCCATCTAACAAAGGCAAAGTTATTACAAATTCTGAAGAGGAGCTTTATATCGTATTCGAAAAGGTGGAAGATCAAGCGTATAACGATTATTATGATGCTTGTGTCGAAATGGGATTTAACATAGATGGAGACAAAACCAGCTCCAGTTATGAAGCGTATGATGCGGAAGGCTACTATTTGTGGTTAAGTCATGCTGGTAATCAGTTAACTGTTAATCTTAAATGTCCGCCAGAGTTTTCCGAAATAGAGTGGCCAAACAGTACAGCGGGAAATTTGCTGCCCGTTCCAAAATCTTTGACCGGTAATTTCTCGTTTGAATATGATTACAGTTTTTATGTGGAACTGGGAAATACCAGCAAAGAAGATTATGATAATTATGTAACAGCTTGTTCTGAGAAAGGTTTTATAGTTGATTATAATAAAGGCGACGACTATTATTATGCGGATAACGCTGATGGGTGGCATCTCTCTTTAAACTATAAGGGCAACAATATTATGACAATAAGGATCGACGAGCCTGACAAGGAACCAGAGCCTACCGAACCAGAGACTACTGAATCGGAGACGACTGAGCCAGAAACGACAGCACTGCCCGAATCAGATGCAAATGGTCTTAGCGCTGATTTCAAAGAAGCTATGGATAGCTACGAAGCGTTTATAGATGAGTATGTCGCTTTTATGAAAAAGTATAAAGAGAATCCCACTGATTTAGGATTACTCGCAGATTATGCAGATTACATGAGCAAATATGCGCAATGTATGGAAGATTTTGAAAAATGGGAAAATGCTGATATGAATGCGGCGGAAATTGCATACTACATTGATGTTCAAGCGCGGGTAAGCAAGAAATTGCTTGAAGTGGCACAGTAAAGGTTCCATAAGTAGATCATTGTTATATATCAAATACGCGAAGGTATCCAATGGATTAAAGTTAGCCGATTTTCTTTGGCTCATTGGTGCTTGCAAGAGGTGAGTTTAAAATCAGATTCTTTCCGAATGGCGTACTTCTATACGGGGCTGAACCGCCTGGGCACCGGAATGCCCGGGCGGTTTTCCGTTCGATGCGCGGCTATACCCGCACACCTGCCGGGTCCCCGCCGGTTTTGGGGCTCTACGCCTACCGTTGGGGAACGGAAAAAGCGATGAATCGGCGGGGGCGCGGGGGTTTAGGCTTGACGCGCCGGGGCGTTGGGGGTATAATGAGGGCATCACGACTTCGGGGATGAAAAATATGAAGCTGTCATTGATCGTTCCGTGCTACAACGAGGCGGAAAACGTGGAAGCCTTTCAAAACGCGGTTATCGCCGCCTTCAGCGGCTGCGGATATGACTATGAGATCGTCTTTGTGGATGACGGCAGCGGGGACGCCACCTTCCACAACCTGAAAAAACTCCACGCCGCCCAGGCGTGCCCGGTAAAGGTGATCCGCTTTTCCCGGAACTTCGGCAAGGAGGCCGCCCTCTACGCCGGCCTCCAGCATGCCTCCGGGGAGTACCTGTCCCTGATCGACGCCGATTTGCAGCAGCGGCCGGAGATTGTCCGGGAGATGGTGGAGATTCTGGACCGGCAGCCGGAATACGACATTGTGGCGGCCTACCAGGACCGACGGGGAGAGGGAAAGATCCTCTCCGCCTTCAAAAAGTGCTTCTATTCGGTCATCAACTGCCTGTCCAAGGTCAAGCTCCGGCCAGACGCCAGCGATTTCCGCACCTTCCGGCGGAGCGTGGCGGAGAGCCTGTTGTCCCTGGGCGAATACCACCGGTTTTCCAAGGGCATTTTCGCCTGGGTGGGCTACAGCACCTGCTTCCTGCCCTACACCGCCCAGGCCCGGGCCGCCGGGACCTCCAAGTGGAATTTCCGGAAGCTGATGAACTACGCTCTGGAGGGGATCATCGGCTTTTCCACCGCCCCGCTGCGGCTGGCCACCTACCTGGGCTGCTGCACGGCTCTGGCCGCCATGATCTATCTGGTGGTGGTCGTGCTGCAAAAGCTCATCGCCGGCATTGACATCCCGGGGTACGCCACCATCATTGTGCTGATCCTGTTCCTGGGCGGGATGCAGCTACTGTGCATCGGCATCATCGGCGAGTATGTGGGCAAGATCTTCGAGCAGAGCAAGGACCGGCCCATCTACATTGCCAAGGAAGTTTTAGACTATAAAGAGGAGTAATTTTTTCCCCCGCCCTTCGGGGCGGGGAAAAATTATAGCTCCACTTGAAGCTCCCGGAGCTTGTCCCGGAGGGACAGCAGATCCTCAAAGGTCTCGGGCCGCTTGTTGACATCCCGCAGCAGCGCCGAGGGGTGGTACATGGCAGTGAACCAGACGCCACCCTTTTCTGTCCACATGCCGTGCTCCCGGGTGATCCGGAAGTCCGGCTTGATCAGCTTCATGGCGGCGATCCGCCCCAAGCAGACGAGGACCTTGGGCCGCACCAGGGCCACCTGGTCGCGCAGGTAGTCGATACACGCCTCCTGCTCCTGCTCTTGGGGGTCCCGGTTGTGGGGCGGGCGGCACTTGACAATGTTGGCGATATAGCAGTTGTGCCGGCCCAGGTCGATGATGGACAGCATATCGTCCAGCAGCATACCGGCGGGGCCCACAAAAGGCTCCCCCCGCAGATCCTCCTGCTCTCCCGGCCCCTCGCCCACGAACATCACGTCCGCGTCCCTGGGCCCCACGCCAAAAACCACACTGTGCCGGGTCCGGCACAATCCGCAGCGGGTGCAGCTGCCACAGTCCCGTTCCAGTTCTTCCCACGTCCGCATACTATCGACTCCTCCGGCGGCTCTGCCTCCGCTTTCTTCTTCTGGACCGGTAGGCCGCTACCCGCACCGCCCGGATCAGATACAGCAGGCCCACCAGGGCCAGGATGATCACCACCAGGGCCCCGGCAAACAGGAGCCCCCGAGTCACCGCGTCTCCCTCCTGCCCCGGGCCGTTCAGATCCTGGGCCTGGGTCCGCAGACGGACGGAGTTCATGGCCAGCACCTCCGTCTGGGCCACGCACACGGAGCCGTACCAGATCTGCAGGATATCCACCCGCTGCCCCTTGGTCACAGGGGCCGTCAGCTGCTGACTCCCCTGCTGGTAACGGAACACCAGATCCTGCGTCTTTGCCCCTTTGGGAAGCACCGCGGAGACGGACCGGCCGGCGCCGATCGCCAGGGCATTCTCCCCATTGGTCACCTGATACTGGCCCAAAACCTGGCCCTGATAGACGATCTGGGTGTAAGTATAGCTGTCAAAGCCCATGTTCAGCAGGGCCTCCGCCTCGTCAAACTCCCGGAAGGACACGACGTAGTCGTTTTCATCGATCTCCGCCTCCGCCTCAAGAATGAAGGCGATCAGGCCCAGTCCCTCGTCCGCCGCGGAGACCACCACGGAATGGCGCCCATCTCCGGTGATGCCGGTTTTGCCGCCGGTGGTCCGGGTATCGTAATAGCCCTCCGGCCCCAGGTCGCTGAGCATGTAGTTTGTGGAATAGAGCTGTCGGCTCTCGGGAAACACCTCGTTGCCGGGAAGCTCATAGTGATAGGTGGCATACACCGTGCGGAACACCGGGTAAGCCAAGGCCGCCAGGAGGATCTTCAGCAGGTCCCGGGCTGTGGAATACTGCATGGCGTCGTAAATGCCATGACAGTTGACAAAATTGGTGCCGGTGCAGCCCAGCTCCCGGGCCTTGTCGTTCATCCAGGTGACGAAGGTGCCCTCGCTGCCCCCTACCGCCTCGGCGATCACCAGCGCCGCGTCGTTGGCGGAATAGACCATGAGACAGTAGAGCAGCTGCTCCAGCGTCAGCGTCTCCCCAGCCCGCAGACCCAGCATCAGGGCGTCCTCCGGCACATGCTCCAAGGCGGCGTTGGTGACGGTGATCTCCTCCGCCGGGTCCATGCGGTCCAGGGCGACCAAGGAGGTCATGATCTTGGTCAGGCTGGAGGGGTCCACCTTCAGGTCCAGGTTCCAGCCGTAGATCATGGTGTTGCTGTTCTCGTCGTACAGAAGCGCCGCGTGGGCGGTACCGGAAAGCACCTCCGTCCGCATGGGAGAGGCGGCGTCCGGGGAGTGACAGCCGTTGGTCACGTCCAGATTGTACCCGGCATTCGGATCCAGAGGCGGGATCGTACCCGGCGGCGGGGTGGGCTGGGGCTCGGTGGTTCCCCCGGTCCCGTCGGAGGACTCCCCGGTGGAGGTCTGACCCGGCTCCGCCGCAAAGGCCCTGGGCGTCAGGGTCAAAAGCAGCGCGAAGCACAGCAGCAGGCAGATAAGACGGTTTTTTTTCATATTTCTCACCCAATACGCGGCAACCGGACTTGTCCGGAGGAAAAATTTCGTGTATAATATAGAGGTATTATATCAGCTTTTCCCGCTAGAGTCAATTCCCGGGAGGTGCCGTCCATGAAAAAAGCCGGATCCCTGGCGCTGCTTGCCGTCACCGGACTGCTCTGCGCCTTCACCCTGGGGCTGTACCTTGGCGGCGGAAGCGGCGGCAGCCCAGTGACGGTGCTGCCCCTGGCCGGGATCCAGGTCCCGCCTACTGCCGCCGCACCCGCTCAGACGACGACGCCGCCCACCGAGACGACCGCCCCGGCGGAGGGGACCACAGCCCCCACCCAGAGTACCACGCCGCCGGCTTCTTCCGGGAACCCCGCCGGGCAGTCTGCCGGACTGATCAACATCAACACCGCCACCGTGGCGGAGCTCAAAACCCTGCCGGGCATTGGGGACGTGATCGCCCAGCGGATCGTGGACTACCGCACCGCCCACGGACGGTTTTCCAGTATTGAAGAGCTGATGAATGTTTCCGGCATCGGAGAGAAGCGGTTCGCGGCCATCCGCGACCTAGTGACTGTAGGAGGTTAGAACATGAAAATATTGGTAGTGGACGATGAGGAACTGCTGGTCAAGGGCATCCGCTTCAACCTGCAAAACGAGGGCTACGAGGTCATCACCGGCTCCAACGGCCTGGAGGCGGTAGAGCTGGCCCAGAGTCAGAAGCCGGATCTGGTGCTGCTGGACGTGATGATGCCGGAGATGGACGGGCTTACCGCCTGTGCCAAGATTCGGGAGTTTTCCGAGGTGCCCATCATTCTGCTCACGGCCAAGTCCGACGACATGGACAAGCTCATCGGCTTTGACCACGGCATCGACGACTATTTGACCAAGCCCTTCAATATCTTGGAGCTGAAAGCAAGAATCCGGGCCCTGCTGCGGCGGGCCAAGTCCTTCTCCCAGGCCAGTACCAATCTGCTGACCATCGGCTCCATCTCCCTGGATCTGAACGCCCGGAACGCCTACCGGTCTGGAGAGCTGGCGGATCTGACCGCCAAGGAATTTGACGTCATCGAGTTCCTCATGCGCAACCCCAACCGGGTCTACTCCCGGGAGGCCCTGCTGGACACCATCTGGGCCTACGAGTACCGCAGCGATATTCGGACGGTGGACGTTCACATCCGCCGCCTGCGGGAAAAGCTGGAGGAAAATCCGGCGGAGCCCCAATACATCATGACCAAGTGGGGGGTGGGTTACTATTTCCGGAAATAAGAAAACCGATTTCCCCAGATACGGAAGCTCCCTGTTCCGCTATGCTGTGGTATATGTGATCGTGACCACGGCGGTGCTGCTTTTCCTGAATATTTACAGCTCCCGGACCAGCCAGCGGCTGTTCTACCAGAGCAAGGAAGCCTCCATGGTGGAAAAATGCCTCCTGGCCTCCACGGAGGTGGCCAATTTGGAGGTGCTGAACACCACCACCGTCACCGATCTCATTAGTCAGATGCGCACCATGCAGGTGACCCGGCTCATCGTCACCGACCGCAGCGGCGTGGCGGTATACGATTCCCTCACCGGGGAGAACTCCGCCGTGGGAAAATATGTACTGCTTCCGGAGGTGTGTCAGGCCCTAAGCGGTCTGGACGTGTTCTCCTGGTACTACCGGGATGGAGCCATGCAGTCCATGGCCGCTACGCCGGTGATGTCCTACGGCGTGCTCAGCGGCTGCGTCTACATGCTGGAATCCGACAACACCCAGGGAATGCTGATGCGCTCCCTGATCAACAGTATTCTGTCCGTCACACTGAGCCTGGAGCTGGCGCTGCTGGTGTTCAGTATCACCTTCTCCAACGCCTTCTCCGTCCGGCTGCGGCGGATCATGGCTTCCATGCGGATCATTCGGGAGGGGGATTACTCCCACAAGGTGGTCATGGGCGGTCACGACGAACTGACCGTGCTTGGAGAGGAGTTTAACGATCTGACCGAGCGGCTTCAGTCCTCGGAACACAAGCGGCGGCAGTTTGTCTCCGACGCCTCCCATGAGCTGAAAACGCCCCTGGCCTCCATCAAGCTGCTCAGCGACTCCATTCTGCAAAACGATATGGACCTGGAAACCGTCCGGGAATTTGTCAGCGATATCGGCAACGAGGCGGACCGGCTCAACCGGATGAGCCAGAAGCTGCTGAGCCTGACCCGCAGCGAGGCGCCCGCCGAGGAAGTGGAACCGATCCTTATGGGGCCCACCATCCAGCGTGTCCAGCGGATGCTCTCTCCCCTGGCCGAGAAGAGCCAGATCCGGGTGGCCCTGGATCTAAGTGAGGACGTGCCCGTACCGGTGCCGGAGGACGATCTGTATCAAATCGCCTTCAACCTGGCGGAAAACGCCATCAAATACACCGCCCCCGGGGGCATTGTCACCATCCGGCTGCGAAAAATGGCGGATCGCGCCTTCCTGGTGGTGGCGGATACCGGCGTGGGCATCCCGGAGGACGCCATCGGCCATGTGTTTGAGCGGTTCTACCGGGTGGACAAGGCCCGCTCCCGGAAATCCGGCGGCAGCGGCCTGGGGCTGTCCATCGTGCGGAACATGGTGGAACGGAACCGGGGCATGATCCATGTGGAAAGCCGGGTGGGCAAGGGAAGCACCTTCACCGTGGAATTCCCCTGCGTTTCAAAGGAGGCGGAAGCATGAAGAGGCTGCTTTGCCTGCTGCTGTGCGCGCTGCTGCTGGCGGGGTGTGCCAAATCGGAGCGGATCGTCTCCCCCGGTCTGTTCTACTATCCCCGGACGGAGGTATCTTACGAGGAAGGCGGGGTCATCGGCTGCGAGGAACGGGAGACCGCCGGCCATGAGGCGGACTACTTTCTCCTGATGGCCCAATACCTCCACGGGCCCCAGGACCCGGCGCTGCGCTCCGCCCTGCCCCGGAATACCGCCCTGCTGTCCGCCGAGGTAGAGGGTCCGCTTTTGAAGCTCACCTTCACCCAAGAGCTCTCGGAGCTGTCCGGGCTGGATTTGACCATTGCCTGCGCCTGCGTGACGCTGACCTGCCTGTCTCTATTCCATGTGGAGCAGGTCCGCATTCAGGCCGACGGGGCGCTGCTGGACGGAGAGCCCAGCATTACCATGGACGAAAGCTGCCTGATCCTGGTGGATCAGAGTACCCAAATGCCCCCGGAGTCCTCCGGGGGAGATTGAGGTGAAAACGATGCGCATGATTTCCTGGAACGTCAACGGCCTGCGGGCCTGCATGGGAAAGGGCTTTTTAGAGGTATTCGACGCCCTTCGGCCGGATTTCTTCTGCCTCCAGGAGACAAAGGTCCAACCGGGACAGGTCCAGCTGGACCTGCCCGGCTATACCCAGTTTTGGAATTACGCCGAGAAAAAGGGCTACTCCGGCACGGCGATCTTTGCCAAAGAGGAGCCTCTTTCCGTCAGCTACGGCCTTGGGATCCCGGAGCTGGATACCGAGGGACGGCTGATCACTCTGGAATACCCGGACTTCTATTTTCTGACCTGCTACACCCCCAACGCCCAGCGGGAGCTGGCCCGGATCGACCACCGGCTGAAATGGGACGGCGCCTTCCGGGAGCATCTGCAGGAGCTGGACCGGCGCAAGCCGGTGATCGTCTGTGGGGATCTGAATGTGGCCCATCAGCCCATCGATCTGAAAAATCCAGCCGCCAACCGGGGCAACGCCGGCTTCTCCGACGAGGAACGGGAGAGCTTCACCCGGCTGCTGGAGGCGGGATTTACCGACAGCTTCCGCTATCTCCATCCTGATCTGGCTGGGGCATATACCTGGTGGAGCTATCAGTTCAAGGCCCGGCAGAACAACGCCGGATGGCGCATCGACTACTTCCTGGTGTCCGACCGGGCGGCCTCCGGCATCGTCTCCACCCCCATCTACTCCGAGGTCTTAGGCTCCGACCACTGCCCCGTGGGGCTGGAATGGGCGCCGGTCTGATTTGGGAATAATAGTCCCTCCTGTCCGTCACATGTTCCAAGGCGGGCATCCGTCAGACAGGCCACCTGCTCCTCGGTAAGCTCCTGGGTCAGCGGTACAAATTCCCCCGGACACATGGGACCGTCGCCGGCAAGCGGCTCTGAAATCGGCGCGGGCGGACATTCCGCCTCCGGGATGGGCGCGGATGGAGATGGGGCCGGCGCAGGCTCAGGTTCCGGCAAAGGTTCGGGTTCCGGAACTGGTTCGGGTTCCGGCGCGGGCATGGGGATGGGCTCCGGCTGGGGAATCGCCGACCTCTTTGGTTCCGGCGCGGGCCGGCCGTCGTCGACGTAAAATTTAGGTTCTCCCTGGGCAAAATGCTTGACAGGAACGCGGATATCCACGCCGAAAGCATCTCCCATGGGGATACAGACTCCCAGGTTTTCCGTCTTCCCGCCGCACCGCACCTTCAGCCGGTAGATCGCGTCCCGGGGCAGGCTGCAACGGCAGCGGAACCGGAGGTAGAGCCCCTGGGGCTCCACCGTGACCTGGCCCACCGCCCGCTCCGCGAGAAAAACATCAAATGTTCCTTCCATAAATCAACCCCCTTGGGCAAAGCCTATGACCAAGGGGGTCCGATTATGCCTGGTAGGTTCGGGAGCCGGGAAGGCCAAAGCTCACCGCGATGGCGTTGTCCACCTGGGACATCTGCTTTTCATCCAACCGGCCCATATGTTCCCGGAGACGGCGCTTATCAATGGTGCGGATCTGCTCCAAAAGGATCACCGAGTCCTTGCTCAGGCCCACGCTGCCACCGGCGATATTGATGTGGGTGGGCAGACGAGCCTTCCCCGTCTGACTGGTGATCGCCGCCGCAATGACCGTGGGAGAATGGCGGTTGCCGGTATCGTTCTGGACGATCAGAACCGGACGGGTACCGCCCTGCTCGCTGCCTACCACCGGGGACAAATCCGCATAGAAAATATCGCCGCGTTTCACCGTGCTGTCCATGTGCTTCACACTCCAAAGTTCATTGCCCGCGCTACCGGATTCTCCTATGTAACGCGGCTATACCTATTGTCCCACGCACAGAGGAAAAATATACGGTTTGATTGGGAAAACGCTGAACAAACGCCCCATTCCTTCCAGGCAAAGAGCGGGTCCAGTGCCTCCCACCGGCAATCCATCCTATGCTGGCCCCGGCGAAAAGCTACAGAAGCGTAAAGTTTTTGACCCGGAGCGACACGATCCGACGGCCCTGCCACACGATGTCCGCCTGAGTAGGCTGATCGGCCCCATCGGTCAAAATATCCAGGGAAAGGGCGTCCTCCCGGTAGCTGTCGTCAATGGACAGCCGTAGGCCCTCCCCGGAGGCCCCGCAGGAGGTCAGATACCCGCTCCGCAGGGTGGTCAGCAGCAGCCAGGGGCCGCTCACCGGGCTGATCTGCCCGTCGGCCAGCAGGTCGAAGGCCAGGGCCTTGTCCTGGAAGGTCAGCTCTCCGCCGGAGGCGGAGACGGTCCCCGTGATCCCCGCCAGGGTCTCGGGGGCGGTGACTGTGAAGGTCAGGTTCCCGTTTTCGTCGCCCTGGCAGCTCAGGGAGAAGCTGTGGCTCTTGTCCCCATAGTCGGCGATCACTTCGGCGTCAAAGGTACAGCCCGCCGCCGCCAGCAGCTTGGCCCGGAAGGTCATGGCCCGCTCCAGAGCCGAAGCCGTCTCCCCGCAGCCCGCGAGGAGGGTCAGCGTCAGTGTCAGAGTCAGAGTGAGAAGTTTTCGGCCAAAAGCCCGATTCAATGCGCATCCCGCCTTATTGGAAAAGTCGCGGCAGGCAGGCAGCCATGTCCGTAGGGAGCAGGGCCACGCCCAGGTCCCGGGCGCACAGCTCCCCGGCAGCGCCATGGAGCCACACGGCGCAGGCCGCCCCATCCATGGGCGCCATGCCCTGGGCCAGCAGGCTCGTCAGCATCCCCGCCAGAAGGTCCCCGGTGCCGCCCACCGCCATGCCGGGGTGACTGGTTGTGTTTACATAACACATCTCTCCGTCGGTAGTCAGGGTGCGGCTGCCCTTCCGGACCAGGACGCAGCCCAGCTCCCGGGCCAGGCCCACGGTCTCCGCCTCCCGGTTTGGGCCGCCCCCGCCGCCCAGGCGGGCAAATTCCCCGTCGTGGGGCGTCAGCACCGTGGGGCCTGTCCTTCCGCGCAGTATAGTTCTATGCCGCGCAAGCAGATTTATGCCATCGGCGTCCACCACAACGGGGCAGGAAGCCGCCCGCAGCACGCCCTCCAGCACCGCCAGGGTACCTGGGCTCTGTCCCAGGCCCGGGCCGATCAGAACGGCGTCCATTTTGGGGAGGCAGTCCAAAATATCCGGCAGGGCCTCCTCGGACAGCATCCCGTCCCGGTCCGGAAGGGGAAAAATCACCGGCTCCGTCAGCTTTACCGCCTCGATGGCGTAAATGCTCTCCGGCACCCCCAGATAGGCAAGTCCGATCCCGGTGCGCAGGGCCCCAAGGGCCGCCAGGGTGGCAGCGCCGGTATAGCCCCGGCTGCCGCAGAGCAGCAGCGCCCGGCCGCACATCCCCTTGTGGGCGTCCTTCGGGCGTCGGGGAAGACGGGAATAGACGTCCTCCCGAGTAAATTCCACGCTCATAATAACCCCCCTTTTTCTAAAGAGTAGCACACTGGACTTAGCAAAGTCAAGGGATTTGGGTTTTTTCAAATTTTTGCTTGCATTTTCTGTTTGAATATGGTAAAATCACCCCGATATGGACAGGCAGTGATTGGGCTGTCCGGCGCGATCGATGGGACACAGCGAAAACGGGATGGTGAAAGCCGTTTTCCCAGGCGCGCCGGGCCTTCTCCCAGGAGCCGCGGCCTGAAGCAGCAGTAGGGCTCGCCGGGTGATCCCGTTATCGATCGGATGGCGTAGCAGCGCCGGAAAAGCGCGCCGAAAGGCGAATGCGGGTGGTACCGCGGAGGAATTCCTTCGTCCCGATGGGGGCGGAGGCGTATTTTTTGCCGCGGGGCAGCTTTTTTGTGATCAACCCAGGAGGTATGATAAGGTTGAAACATTGTGATTCCAGCACCATTCCGAAAAAGGGCGCACGAAATCAAGCCCTCAAAAATGGGGCTTT
>CANQQU010000059.1 GCA_947626085.1 uncultured Oscillospiraceae bacterium | reverse complement strand
CTGACGGTGGAGGCGTTGCGGGTGATGGCCACGCAGGCGATGGACTCGCCGTAGGTGGTGTTGGGGCAGCCGCCGAAGATGGCCCCGGCCATGGAGCCGATGCCGTCGCCCAGCAGGGTCCGGGTCAGGCCGGGGGTCTTGAGAAGGTCCGTGCCGATGATGGAGCTTAGGTTCTTGTGGTCGGCCAGGTGCTCGGCGAACACCACGAAGGCCACGGGCACATAAGCGGTGAACAGCGTGAGAAGATAGGTGGGGGTGATGTCCTTGACGTTGCCGCCCAGCAGGAAGGTGAAGTCGGGCACGGAGACGAAGCCCACGTTCTTCATGGCGTCATAGTTGATGACGGTGAAGGCGGGGTTGCCGGTGGTGTACCCCAGCAGGGCGAACAGGCTTGCGCAGGCGTAGCCCGCCAGGATGCCGATGATGAAGGGGACCATGCGGACCATCTTCTTGCCGTAGGTGGAGGCCAGGATGGTCACTGCCAGGGTCACCAGACCGCAGATAAGGGCCACGTATATGCTGCCGCCCTCCACGCTGGAGCTGGTCAGGTCGCCCACGGCATTGCCGGCGAGGGAGAGGCCGATGATGGCCACGGTGGGCCCGATGATGACGGGAGGCATCAGCTTGTCGATCCAGGCCACGCCGGACATCTTCACGATGATGGCCAGCACCACGTACACCAGCCCGGCCATGACCGCGCCAATGATCAGGCCCCAATAGCCCACGGCCATGGAGGCCGCGCCGGAGAAGGCGCTCATCATGGAGCCGATGAAGGCGAAGGAGGAGCCCAGGAACACGGGGCTGGCGCTCTTGGTGAACAGCAGGTAGACGAAGGTGCCCACGCCGGCGCCGAAAATGGCGGCGGAGGCGGTGAGCTCCGAGCCGGTGCCCGAGTTGACAACGGCGGGGACGGCGATGGTGGCGGCCATGATGGCCAGGAGCTGCTGGATGGCGAAAAGCACGATCTCGCCAAACTTGGGCTTGTCCTTGATGTTGTAAATCAGGTTCATGGTTTCTCTCCTTTTTGATTTGCGGGGAAACGGCCAGAAAAAACGCCTTGCCGGCGGCAAGGCACGATCCACCGGACGCTCCGATCCCCATTGACCTTTGCCGATGCGTACAGTACGGTTTGAATCCTCCAAAAATATACTACTCCTGCCCCGAGATGTCAAGAGTCTTCGCGCAAGATATCAAATTTTGTGAAATCGCATAAACCGCTCCTTTTTCCCGGAAATGCGGTTGGATATTATTCTGGACGCCAACGCCCCGGTGGCACGGATCTGGGCAACTTTTTTCCCATGGCCGCCCAAGGATGAAAGGAAAACCGTTTTGACCCAATACCGTATGAAAAGGAGCGCAAGCCATATGATGAAAAACCGGAAAAGCTCCGCCAAGGATCCCCGCCCGGGGATCTTCCATTAAGGAGGGATTTCAATGGAAAGCATCACCAAGCCCGCCCAGGTCGTCCAGCCGCCGGAAAACAGCATCCTCCATCCGGTGGAGGCATATCTGGACCTGAGAGCCGCCCAGGAACCGGTACACCTGGTCCAGTACGACACGGGCATCCCGGTCCTGACCGTGGCGCTGTTTCAAAAGGACAAGCCCTACGCCGTCCCGGCGGGGGCGGCGGTGAATCTGCGGCTGAGTAAGCCCGATGGGACCTGCGTCTATGACCCGGTCCTGGGGCTGTCCCAGGACCGACAAACGGTCTATGTCCAGATGTCCCGGCAGATGACCGCCGCCGCCGGCCTGGCCAACGCCATCCTGGAGATCCTGCTGAACGGGGGCGTTGTGGGCACCGCCTCCTTCCTGCTGTTCCTGGAGGCGAATCCGGTGACGGACGATGCCATCCTCAGCGCCGACGAGTTTAAGAGCCTGGATGATTATGTCAACCAGGCGGAAACCTCTGCCGCCAGCGCCCAGGAGGCGGCGGAGCGGGCCCAGACCCTGCGGGACGCTGTAGAAACGGACTACAAGTCTATCGAGGAGGCCAAGAAAGAAGTACTGGACAACGCGGAGGCCGCTGGGAAATCCGCCGCGCAGTCGAAGGCCCAGGCCGACCGGGCGAAGGAATACGCCGATACCATCCAAGTGGACTACGACTACATCGAGAAGGCCCGGACCGACGCCCAGGCCAGCGCCACGGCCGCGAAGGCGTCCGAGACGGCGGCAAAAAACAGCCAGACCGCCGCTGCCGGGTCCGCCTCCGCCGCCAAAACCGCTCAGGAGCAGGCGGCGGCGTCTGCCGCTGCCGCAAAGGCATCCCAGGATGCCGCCAAAGCGAGCCAAACGGCGGCAGAGCAGAGCAAAGACGCCGCGAAGGCCAGCCAGACGGCGGCTGAAAAAGCCAAAACAGCGGCTGCCGGAAGCGCCTCTGCCGCTGCTTCCTCCGCCACGGCGGCGGCCGCCTCCGCGAAGAACGTAGAGGACATGTCCAATCTGGCGGAAAGCTATGCTGTCGGCGGCACCGATACCCGCCCCAACGAGGACGCGGACAACGCCAAATACTACTACGAGCAGGCCAAGGGGATCTCCCAGGGGCTGGCCGGGGCGCTGCTGCCCATGGGTACCGTGCGCTTTGCGGAGCTTTCAACGCAGACGAAAGAGCCCGGCTATATGTACAACATCTCCGACGCATTCACCACCGACGGGACCTTCAACGAGGGACCGGGCCATGCCTATCCGGCGGGGACCAACGTCTACTACACCGCCGAAGGTAAATGGGACTGTCTGGCGGGTACCCAGGTAGTGTCCGTGGCCGGACGCACCGGAGCGGTGACCCTGACCAAGGCCGACGTGGGCCTGAATCAGGTGGACAACACCCCGGACAGCAAAAAGAACGTGGCAAGCGCGGCGACGGCCACCAAGCTGGCTGCGGCCAAGAAGATCAACGGCGTGGAGTTTGACGGGTCGAAGGATATCACGGTCGCCGACGGCACCAAGCTGCCCCTGACCGGCGGGACCGTTACCGGCACCCTGACCCTATCCAAGACGACCGACGCCTCCGGCACCGCCAACAGCAGCCCGGCATTGATCGTTGGCGGAGCGGTAACCGCTCAGCATTTGGAGCTTGATTCCAATGAGGTCATGGCGAAGAAAAACGCCACCGCCACGGATACTCTGTATCTCAATAATGAAGGCGGTCTGGTCAAGGTGGGCAGTGGCGGACTTCAGATCGACGGAGATCTGACTATGAGCGGCGCCACGCGGAAGATCATGTATAACTCCGGCACACGGACCGGGTCGATCATTACATTTTATGCTGGGGACAAGAATGGCTCGGGCCTGGTGATCGGCGATGGTGGGCGGACCATTATTGGGGCCGGTGAAGCTGCACAGAATCTGCGGGGTGCTTTAGCTGACGGTGATGAGGCGGAGGATTTACATTTAGCCAATGATCAAGGGATCTATCTGCACACCAACTGCCAGACGATAGGCAGCCGCCATACTTTCAGCTTCCTAAAGGATGGCCGGATTGGCAACGTGATCGACCCCGTGGACGTCAGAGACGTGGCTAATAAGCAGTATGTAGATAAGAATACAATTCCTATGCGGACGATCAATGTAACCGCCGATATGGATAAAGACACGATGCTAAATGAAATAATCCAAGATATGGTCGATTCTAATAGGCGTGTTCAGTATATTGAGTTTATCAATAATGCGGGGCCATCATATAGCTATTTTAGAGATGGGCGTGCATTTGTGATCGCATATGTGGCAAATGTAAACTATGCCATATTCATGGAGTTTCAATACGACCCAAGCGGTGGTAAATTGAGGATGGTTTCAAAATATGGTGGTCCCGTTTATGTGAAAGATCTATAATGAAAAACGCGAAATTTAGAAAGACTGTTTGCTCCGCATGCGTGGCGCCAAAACAGTTTGTATCTGCTATGTCCAACGATTTTGAGCAATGCCAATGCGGGGGTTCTCAGTAAATTTCAACGCCCCTGTTGCCGAACCGATCATTGGTCTGGAATGATGAAAAAACGGAGGGAAAACCATGAATGAAAACATGACACACTGGAAGGTTACTCTGGCGGCCTTCTTCTCCGCCCTGGGGACCGTGCTGGGGTGGAAGGGGATCATGGCCCTGGTGTGGGTGGCGGTGATGGCCCTGGACTATCTGACCGGCTCCGCCGCCGCGCTGAAATCCGGCCGGTGGAGCAGCGCGGTGGCCCGGGAGGGACTTTGGCACAAGGGCGGCACCATCGCGGTGGTGGCGGTGGCCGCCTCCGCCGACGGAGTCATGGGAGTGATCTGCGCCAACATCCCCGGCTTTACCTGGCCGGAGCTGATATTGCCCCTGGTGCTGGCGTGGTACATTCTGACGGAGACCGGCAGCATCCTGGAAAACGCCGCCGCCATGGGCGCCCATATTCCGCCCTGGCTGATGAAGCTGCTGAAGGCGGGCCTCCAGGCGGTAAACGACGCCGGAGAGGACGCCGCCGGGGAGAAGTCCGAATAATAAACCCGCTGCCTCCCGGTGATTCTGGGAGGCAGCGGGCCGTCTTTACCACATATAAGCGCCGCCCTTGGTTCCAGGGGCGGCGCTTTTCTTCATTTTTTTCGCTCGGCGGGCTGGGAATCCGGCGCCGTGTCCACGGACTGGGGGTCCTCCACGGCGTCCGGCGCGACCCGGTGCCGGTAAATCACCGTCAGGGAGATGGCCACACAGCCCACGGCAATGAAATCCTTGTGCCCCAATAGCAGCAGCGGCACACTGATCAGCATGAACAGACCGAAGGTGACGATGCTCCGCTTAGAATGGGGATTGAGCTTTACCAGGGTGGAGAACAGGATGTACAGCGCCGCCAGCACGAATACCACGTCGCTCACCGGCATCAGCGCCAGCAGCACCCCAAAGGAGGTGGCGATACACTTGCCGCCCCGCATATGGTTCAGCGGCGCGATGGCATGGCCCAGCACCGGGGCCGCCATAACGGCGGAAAACCACAGACTGTCCGGCCCCAAGCGCCGCAGGGCGATCCACACCGGCAAAAAGCCCTTGGCGATGTCCAGAAACAGGCACAAAATCCCCATCTCCACCCCGCAGGACAAAAACACGTTGGCCGCGCCGGGATTGTGATCCGGGTGCTCGGCGCAGATATCCTTATTCAGCAGGAGCTTGGGCAGCAGATAGCAGAACATGACGCTGCCCAGGAAGAATCCGCCCACCACCAGGGCCGCCCAAAGGGGATATTCCCGATTCATCCATGCAACACCTTCTTTACGATCTCTTCCGCGGCGTCGGGCTGGATCCAGCGGCGCTGAGCCTGGCGCATAGCCTCCGCCCGGGCCGGGTCCGAAGACAGCGCCCAGGCTGCCTCCGCCGCCTCGGCGTCGGATTTTGCCCAGTAGGACATCCCCCGGCCGGAGAAAAATTCCGCGTTGCTGGTCTCGCATCCGGGGATGGCCTTAAAGTGGACGATGGGCACCTCCGCCACCGCCGCCTCCGTGGAGGACAGGCCGCCGGGCTTGGTGATCAGCACGTCCGCCGCGTTCATATACAGATTGACCTGGTCTGTGAAGCCCAGGGTCACCACACTGCTTCCAAAGTGGCCCTCCACCCGCTCCCGGAGGGACTGATTCCGCCCCGTCAGCAGATAGGTCCGGCCCGAGCCCCGGGCCAGCAGGCCGCACAGACTCACCATATTTTCACAGCCCACGCCGCCGGTCATCACCAGCACCATCCGCTCCTCCTGGGGGATGCCCAGTTGAGCCCGGGCCTCCTGCCGGGGGACCCGGCGGCGGAATTTCTCCCCCACGGGGATGCCCGTCTCAAAAATCCGCTCCGGCGGGATGTGGACGCTGCGCAGGTCCCCGGCGATGCCGCACCGGGCCACAAAGTAACCGGCCAGCACCGTCTCGGAAAAGAAGGGGATGCTGGTATAGTCCGTCATCACGCCGTAGCTGGGGAAGGCGGCGTCGTACCGGTTGTGGACGGCGGTCATGGCCTCCATCCCGTACAGGTGGGTGGAGATCACCGCGTCGAATCCCTGCTCCCGAATGTAATCGTAGAGGCGGCCGGCGTAGGTGGCGTTGGCGTAGTACACTGGCGAGGTGACGCCGGTATTGCTGTAGATCCGGCCCACCTTGTACAGCGCGCCGAAGGCCAGAGGGACCTTCCGGACCATGCCGTTATAAAATCCTGCCACGAACCGCCGCGCCCGCTCGCTTTTGAAGGCCACCGGATCCGCCAGCTCCCACTGCGCCCCCTGGGCAGTCAGGGCCTCCGCGATGGCCAGGGCGGCGCTGTTGTGCCCCTCCCCGGTGTGACAGCTCAAAATGAGGACTTTCATAAAAACCTCTTATTTTTCTATAATATGATATTCTAGCACGTTCGGTCCTGGAAGTCAATATTTCCCGGTATACCCCAGGGCTTTCGGAGGAATGTGTGAATTTTGCATGAATTTTGTTAAATTTTTTGTCGGTATTGACAAAAAATCCCTTGCGTGGTATACTGATACCAAATCAGCATTCAGGAGGGAGCAGATATGAAAAGATGGATCGCCATGATGATTCTGGTCGCGCTGACCCTCGTGGGGTGCCAGATCACGGAGCCCGCTGGGACGGACAGTGGAACCTCCACCGGATCGGGCCTTTCCCAGCCGCCGGAACCAGTCGATGAGGATGTGGATTGGGCCCCGGAGAGCTGGACACAGTTATCCTATGACGCGTATTTTTCCCGGCCCCGGACGGCGGAGACTTCCTGGGGATGGACCTCCCCCAGCCGGCCCGGCGCCACTTTCTATCTGGTTGGCGCTGAAAACGGCCTAGAGGTGCGGATGATCGATGCGGGATCTGCCGAGGCGGTCCCGGTGTATCAGGTGCCCGGCAGCGGGGAGCTGGCGGAATTAACCTGGGCCTCCAACGGTCGCTACGCCTACGGCGTTCGGGACGGCCGGGAGGTCCTGGAGCTGGAGCTGAAAACCGGCAAGACCAGGACCCTTTTCACCGGGGAGAAGGTACAGCAGCTGACCCTGGCGGGGCGGGACCTGCTCTTCTTCCTGGCTAAGACAGGGGAGGAGGTCTCCCTGCTGCGGCTGTACCTGCCGGAGGAGCGGCTGGACACTGTGGCCGCTCTGCCGGGGTACAATGAGAACTGGCTGACCTACCAGGTGGAGGACTCCGCCCTGGTGGAGCTGCGGTACATGAACCCGGAGTTTTACCCCCTGCTGCTGCAAACCATGGCGGACGCCGCCGGTCCCATCCGGCAGAGCGAGGCCTTCCGGGCGCCGGAAATGGCCCGGGCCTTCACCGCCGAGAATCAGGCCGCCCCGGCCTGGGAAGACGGGACGCTGCTGCTGTGCTGGGCAGTGCAGTTTGATTCCGGCGTTCGGCCCCTGATCCGCCGGAGCCTGGACACCCTGACCGGGGAGACGGAGGACGCCTTGGGCGTCCTGGACAACTGCTATTTCGGCACCGGGGACAATACCCACGACCACTTTTCCCCCGAGGCGCTGAATTATTCCCCGGCGGATTACAACTGGCCCGTGGGTCTGGAGAAAAGCGGGCTGGACGCCTCCTTCCCAACGGTGATCCCCCTGACGGCGGAGGAGCTGGCGGCCTACCAGGCGCTTTTCACCCCCGTGGAGGATCCCTATGCCCTCCAGCAGCCCAATTACTACGCCGCCGCCCTTTCCGGGACCTTCGACGGCCCCGAGGAGGCGTCCGCGGAGCAGTTTCTTGCCGGCGGCTTTCCCGAGGAGGGGCCGCTGACCAATGTGGAACGGTATCTGCTGGGCAGCCAGGTGGAGCTTACCGGCAAGGAGTACCTTCGCCTGCCGGCGGAGAAGGCCCGGGCGGTGCTGAGCCAATATCTGGGCACCACGTCGGGGCTTGACGCGCTGCTCTACCTGGAGGAGACGGACTGCTACTACCTGCCCGCCGCCGCCCAGACGCCCAAGCACGTCACCTTCACCGGCGGAGAGTATCTATGCCAGAATCGCGCGGTGCGGCTGTTCTACACCGACGAAAACGGCCGGGAGATGGCGGTTGCCATGTATGTCAACTGGGACGGGGTGGGGAACGCCTTCTGGTATCACCTCCCGGCGGAGCAGGCCCAGGGATGGATGTACGGCGAATTTGAATGAGGAGCCTATCCCAATAGAAAGGAGACTGAAGATGAAACGCATTTGTGCTGTTTTCTTGACATTTTGCCTGCTGCTGTCAGGCTGCCAGGCGGCGCTGACGCCGGCGGACGCCGGAAGCCCAGCCTGGGTCCCGGAGAGCTGGACGCCGCTATCCTATGAGGAGTTCTTCTCCCGGCCTCGGGCGGCGGGGGAGAATAATGCCTGGACCGCCCCCGGCGGGACCTTCCATGTAGCCAAGACGGAGGCGGGGCTCCAGGTCCTGTCTGAAAAAGACGAGGCTGTTTACACCGTGCCGAATTCCGCCGGGCTGACCGGGGAAGACTGGGCCAGCAACGGGGTGGCTGCCTACTACGCCACGGGCACGGAGATCCTTCAGGTGGAGCTGCTGACCGGCAAGACCAAGACCCTTTTCACCGGGGAAAATGTGCGGGAGCTGACCCTGGCGGGCCGGGACGCGTTGTTCTTTATCGCTTCCGCAGGGGAGGAAATGGCCGTCTACCGGCTCTACCTGCCGGAGGAGCGGCTGGACACCGTCAAGACCGTGCCGGGGTACAATATCTACTGGCTGCACTGTTCCGTTTTGGATACCACCCTGGTGGAGACGACTTACATGAATCCGGATTTTTACCCCAATTTTGAGCTGTCCCACGCCGAGCCGGACAGCATGGAGCTGATCGCCGAGCCGCCGGAGGAGACGCAGAACGACTATTTGGTCTGCTGGGCCATCCAGTTTGGCGCCGACAAGCGGCCCCTGCTCCGGTCCCGGCTGGACACCCGCACCGGGGAGGAGACGGTGGAGCTGGGCGTCATTGATAACTGCTGGTTTGGGGAAACGGACCTGTCCCACGACCACTTCTCCCCCGACGCCAAAAATTACTCCCCCTGGGACTATGGCTGGCCCATGACCTATGATAACAGCGGCCTGTCCATCGAGCCGGAGATCCATTCTATGACGGCGGAGGAGCTGGAAAATTATCAGCTCCTGTTCACCCAGATCTCCGCGCCCTACGGCCTTCAGCCGGCCAATTACTACGCCGCCGCCCTGGGCTGCGCCTTCACCTCGCCGGAGGAGATGGATCTGACCCGCTTCTTTGCCTGGGGCTTCCCGGAGGAGGGCGCCGCGGACCATGTGGAGCAGTACCTTCTGGGGGAGGAGGACACCGTTTGGCTCCGGCTCCCGGCAGCGCGGGTGGCGGAGGTGCTGGACCGATATCTGGGCCTGACGGAGGCCAAGGGCCTGCGCTACCTGGAGGAGACGGACTGCTACTATCTTCCTCTGACCCCGTCGGAGACGGCCGCGCCGCCCGTGTTCACCGCCGGGGACTACAACCCCCAGACCGGGGTGGTCCGACTGTTCTACACCCGGGACGGCCGGGAGATGGTCTTCTCCATGCGGACCCTGCGCTATGAAGACCGGACCGGCTACCGGTTCCTGAGTAATACCGAGGCGTGATAAAAGTTCCGGCTCCCCAAATTTTGGGGAGCCGGTGTTTTACGCTTTTGCCGAAAGGCGTTCTTCATGGGTTTTGCAGAGATTTTCCAAAACCGGCACGAAGATCAGGCACACCAGGCAGGAGGTCAGGCCGCCGTTGTACAGGCAGAAGCCCCCGTGGAGGTTGGGCACGGTGGTGACGATGCAGTAGTGCAGCACGCCGGCGGCAATGCCGTACTGCCAGCCGTACTTCCGGACGATGGGGGACAGGCCGTTGCAGAAGCAGGCCCCCACCACGATGGCCTGGGCGTTGATGGCCTGGGCGAAATTCCCCCCGGCAAGCCTGGACAGGCCCATGAACAGGAAGGAGGCCCCTACATAGCCGATGAGCAGGGGCAGCACGTTCCGGGGATTGGAGCCGGAGTTGCCGCAGCAGAGCATGCAGAAAATGACGCCCAGGGTCACGGCGGAGAAGGTGGCGCCGATGAGATTATAGTAGGCCAGAATGAACAGGCCGTAGACGCCCATGTTCATCAGCATGGCGGCGGTCCCGAATTTGCCGGAGACGCTGACGGACATCTCCCGGTCCTTCAGCACTTCCCAATAGTCCTTGGGCTTGCAGCCCAGGAGGAAGGCTCCCGCGATACACAGCCCGAACAGAACCAGGCAGAACAGATTCACCGCCAGAGGATGGCTGCCCGCCTCGGTGGTCATGGCGGGCACGTCGACGCCCATGGTCTTATACAGCGCGCCCTGGAGCAGGAAGGCCGTCATGCCCACCGGCAGGGCGGCGGAGTAGAGGACGAAGCCGTGGTGGACCTTGGGGGCGTAGGCGATGCCGGCGGGCAGGAAGAAGCCCACCGCCAGGCCGATGGCCACCGCCAGGAGAATCCCAAGGGGCTGGAAGCCCACCACCTCGGCGCCGGGATAGCGGAGCATCAGGTCGGAAAACAGGGGGGCCAGGCCGGTGGAAAAGAGCATGGCGTTAACCATGGTACCGGGGGCGGCTTTTTTTACCAGGCAGTACAGGAACACGCCCAGGACCCCGGGCCACATGTTCACGATGTTGATGCCCCAGCCGGAGAAGCCCAGGGTCAGCAGGAAGGCCAGGGTGGAGACGTTGTTGGGCTTGGCCCCGCAGAACTGGAACAGGGCGAAGGATGCCAGGGCCACCAGGCCCATGTTGAGGAAGGTGCCCGCCGCGCCGCCCACGGCGAAGGTGTTCAGGGACAGCTTGCTGGGGGAGGAGACGATGCGCCCGAGGCCGGCGAACATGTCCGCCCGGTCCGGCATACATACGGCTCCCACCAGGAAGAAGAGGGAAATAAACGCGAAAAAGAGTTTTAGAAAATCGGACTCAGGGAGTTCTTTGAGTTTTTTCATGATCTCGCCTCCATTGAGATCGAAAAGAGTGGGTTTTTCATTTCAATACAGCCGAAGCCGGTTTATTTTGGTGCATTCCCGACAAGGAATGCACCAAAATAAAAAGGTAGGAAGTCGGACTTCGGTCCCCCGCCCGCCCCGGCGGGGGCGCCGGTCAGCAGCCGGCGGCCCGCTCGGCGGCGACGACCACGTGCTTCATCAGCACGGAGGTGGTCACGCTGCCCACCCCGCCGGGCACCGGCGTGATGGCGGCCACGATGGGCTCCACCTCTTCAAAGACGGCGTCGCCGGCGATGGCGCCCTTGCCGCCCTTGCTGTTGGGCTTGTTCTCGTCCCAGTTGATGGACACGTCGATGACCACCTGGCCGGGCTTTACGAAGTCCTTGGTCAGGCTCCCCAGCACCCCGGCGGAGGTCACCAGGATGTCCGCCTTGCTGGCGATGGCGGCGGTGTTCACCGTCCGGGTGTGGCAGACCGTCACGGTGGCGTTCTTGCCCATGAGCATCATGGCGGCGGGCTTGCCCACCACCAGGCTCCGGCCGATGACCACCGCGTTCTTGCCCTTGCAGTCGATGCCGTAGTAGTCCAGGATCTCCATGCAGGCCTGGGGGGTGCAGGGGGCGAAGCCCAGATCGGAGCGGCCTTCAAAAACCCCCGCGTTGGACAGGTCCGTCATGCAGTCCACGTCCTTCTTGGGGTCCAGGCGGTTGCAGATCAGGTCGTTGTACGCCTTTAAATGCTTGGGCAGGGGCCTAAACATCAGCACGCCGTGAACCGTCTCGTCGGCGTTCAGCTCGTCGATGGCGGAAAGGACCTGCTCCAGCGGCGCGTCGGCGGGCAGCACCCGCTTCACCGTCCGAACGCCCACCAGCTCGGCCCGCTTGGTGGCGCCCTTTTCATAGCTCAGATCGCTGGGGTCCTCCCCGATCCGCAGAAAGGCCAGGGTGGGCTCCACGCCCTTTTCCCGCAGGGCGGCGGTACGCTGAGACAGCTCGCTGTTCATCGCGTCGGTAACTTCTTTTCCCAAAAGCAGCTTTGCCATAGTTCCTCCTTAAAAATTGGCCCGAACCTGGGCGAAGATCTCGTCCGCCAGGGGGCAGTACTTGTCCAGCATGGCGTTGGCCTTGTCGTTGAGGGCCTGGGCCGTCTCCCGGTTTTTCAGGCTCTTGGTGTTGATAAACACATTCAGGCTGGCCGCCTGGAGAGCCGCCTTGCAGCAGGCCGCGCCGCACCCGGCGTCGGACACCGCCAGCCGGGAGCCCTTCTCGGCAAACACGGCGATGGCGTCGATGGCCTGGCAGCACAGCTCCATCACATGCATGGGGACGGCGCAGGCCGTCACCGTGGCCTCCTCCAAAATGGCGTCCCGGTTGGGATCGTCCTTGGGGATGCCGTAGGCCCTGGCCAGGGGCACGAAGCCGATGTCGTCAGCCTCCACCTGGTCCAATAGCTCCGTCTGGAGGGCGTCGCACTTTTTTTGCAGGGCCACGATCTCCGCCTCCACAGCGGCGTATTTCTTCTTCCCCACGGTCAGAGACCCTACCATGTTGCCCAGAGCCGTGCCGATGGCCCCCACCAGGGCCGCCGCGCCGCCGCCGCCGGGGGCGGGGGCGTTAGACGCCAGGACCTCCACAAATTTCCGGCAGGATTCCTTGGTCATATCCATAAGTATGCACTCCTTTTTGTAAATCTTTGGCCCCGCGGCAGCGGGGCCAAAGGCTATGGTTGGGTAGAGATTAGAACAGCCCGGAGATCTTGCCGGTCTCGTCCACGTCGATCCGCTCGGCGGCGGGGACCTTGGGCAGGCCGGGCATGGTCATGATCTCGCCGGTCAGGGCCACCAGGAATCCGGCGCCGGCGGAGACCTTCACGTTCCGGACGGTCACGGTGAAGCCCGTGGGGGCGCCCAGCTTGGTCTGGTCGTCTGTGAAGGAGTACTGGGTCTTGGCCATGCAGATGGGCATATGATCGTAGCCCAGGTCGGTGAGGGTCTTGATCTGCTTCTCGGCGTTGGCGGTAAAGGTCACGCCGTCGCCGTGGTAGATCTTCTTCACGATGGCCTCGATCTTCTCCTTGATGGACATATCCAGCTCGTAGGAGTAGGTGAAGTCGTTGGGCTGCTCGCAGAGGCGAACCACTTCCTTGGCCAGGGCGATGCCGCCCTCGCCGCCCTTGGCCCAGACCTCGGACAGCGCCACGTTGACGCCCAGCTCCTTGCACTTGCGCTCCACCAGGGCCAGCTCGGCCTCGGTGTCCTGGGGGAACCGGTTGATGGCCACCACGCAGGGCAGCTTGTAGACCTGGGTGATGTTCTCCACATGCCGCAGCAGGTTGGGCAGGCCCTTCTCCAGAGCCTCCAGGTTCTCCTTGCCGGTCTCGGCCTTGGGCACGCCGCCGTTGTACTTGAGGGCGCGGACGGTGGCAACCAGCACCACGCAGTTGGGCTTCAGGCCCGCCATGCGGCACTTGATGTCCAGGAACTTTTCAGCGCCCAGGTCGGCGCCGAAGCCGGCCTCGGTAACGGTGTAGTCCGCCAGACGCATGGCGATCTTGGTGGCGGTGACGGAGTTGCAGCCGTGGGCGATGTTGGCGAACGGGCCGCCATGGACGAAGGCGGGGGTGTGCTCCAGGGTCTGGACCAGGTTGGGCTTCAGGGCGTCCTTCAGCAGGGCGGCCATGGCGCCCTGGGCCTTCAGATCGCCGGCGGTGACGGGCTTGCCGTCCCGGGTGTAGGCGACCACCAGCCGGGCCAGCCGGGCCTTCAGGTCGTTGATGTCGGAGGCCAGGCACAGAACGGCCATGACCTCGGAGGCCACGGTGATGTCGTACCCGTCTTCACGGGGGGTGCCGTTGGCCTTGCCGCCCAGGCCGTCCACCACGAAGCGGAGCTGCCGGTCGTTCATGTCCACGCAGCGGCGCCAGGTGATCTGCCGGGGGTCGATGTTCAGGGCGTTGCCCTGATAGATGTGGTTGTCCAGCATGGCGGCCAGCAGGTTGTTGGCCGCGCCAATAGCGTGGAAGTCGCCGGTA
>CANQQU010000058.1 GCA_947626085.1 uncultured Oscillospiraceae bacterium | reverse complement strand
GACCGCCGGACAGGGCCTTGGGCTTCCGACCCAGGTACTGGGTGATGTCCAGGATCTCCGCCGCTTCCTTCACCTTCTTGTCGATCTCCGCCTTGGGGGTGTGCCGCAGCTTCAGGGCAAAGGCCATGTTGTCGTACACCGTCATGTGGGGATACAGAGCGTAGTTCTGGAACACCATGGCGATGTCCCGGTCCTTGGGGGCCACGTCGTTGACGAGCCGATCGCCAATGTACAGCTCGCCCTCGGAAATCTCCTCCAGGCCCGCGATCATCCGCAGGGTCGTGGACTTGCCGCAGCCGGAAGGACCCACCAGGACGATAAATTCCTTGTCCTGGATCTCCAGATTGAATTCCTGGACGGCTACCACGCCCTTGTCCGTGACCTGGAGATTGACCTTCTTCTCCTCCGGCTCGTCGCCCTTCTTCTTTTTCTTCTTCTTGGTGTCGTCGCCGCTGAACGGGTAGATCTTCTTGATGTTCTTGAGCGTTAATGTCGCCATATCGCATACCTCCTAGAAGTTAATCAAAGATGGAGCCCATTGCCGCCACATATAGGCTCTCGATGGTTACCGTTCCCTGGGCGGCCAGGTCGATGCCATGGGAATCGGGTTCCTCGGTGTAGGCCCGAATACTGATGGCCTTGTAGTCGTTGAAGAAGCCCTCCACCAGGGAGCGGTCGATGTAGATCTCCATGGTGAGCTTCCCGTCCTCTGTAGGAAGGGCCCCGGAGACGGCGCTGGCCTTGGCGCCCTCGCCCTTGTTCTCCGTGCGGCCGTTGATGGTCTGCCCGGCCACGTCGTAGCGGAAGGTAGTGCAGTCCCACTTGCCGCCCTGCTTCATGTTGATGGAGAACTCCTGGGCCTGGCGCACATCCACCGTCAGGCGGATGTAGAGCATATCCTCGTCCACCGCCGCCAGGGCCGCGTTGGCCTGGTCCAGCGTCAGGTCCGTTTCATCGATGAGGACGGATTCCTCCAGGGTATGCAGGGCCTCGATGGGGGCCATTTTCAGGTCGCTGCCGTCGTCGGAAAGCCAGATCCGCCGGGCAAGCCCCACGGTGTGGGCCCAGCCGGAGGCGCCTTGCTCCGCCGCGCCCCGCTGATCCTGCATGATGCTGAACATATAGATGTCGCCGCTGACCGGGTCCACCAGGCAGCTGGGGCCGGTGAACACATTGGCGCCGTAGTCCAGCAGATGGGGCTCCCCCTGGAAGGCCTCGTCGGGGGTGAATTTGCCGGTTGCCAGGTCAAAATCGCCCAGCCAGTAGTAAACCTTGTTGTCCGCGATGCTGGCGGGAGCGGGAGAGATGGAGAAGAAATACTTGGTGATGGTCCCCGCCTCGTTGGAGACCGGCAGCAGGATGGGCAGCTCCCAGCTGGTGCCGTAGAGGGCGGACTGGTTCTCCATCTCGTACACCGGGCCCCGGTACTGCCAGTTCATTTCCACCTGGCCGTCCTTGAGCTCCAGGGTGTCCGTGGTGTACAGGAGGGCGGTGCCGCCCTGGGAGGAGCTGCTGCCGGAGCAGATCAGCATGCACCAGGTGTCTCCTTCCTTCCAGATGGAGGGGTCCCGAAACTCCCCAGCCCGACCCTGGCCGGGCTGCTGGATGATGGCCAGGTCGTCACAGATGACCCAGTCCGTCAGCTCCGGGTCGGAAAGGTCCGCCGGATAGGCCACGCCGATGTTCTGATTGGAGATCAGACCCTCCACATTCCGGAAGCCGTCGTTGCCGGCGGTGAAGAACAGCAGGGGCACCCCGTTTTGATCCAGGGTGGCGCCGCCGGACCAGACCCCGTCGGGGACCACCGTGCCCTCGGTGGGGGTGATGGCCTCTTTAATGGGCTTCCAGTTGACCATGTCGGTGCTGACCATGTGGCCCCAGCAGATATTGCGCCAGTAGGAGCCGGTCATATTGGCCTGGTAGAACAGATGGTACATCCCGTTGTAGTATACCGGGGCGTGGGGCTCGTTCATCCAGAATTGGTAGGGGCCGCCGTGGAACTGGGTCCGGGTGTAGTCCCCGGTGAGGATGTTCTGGAGCCAGATCTCCGAAAATTCGATTTCCGGCACGGTGACGCTTTCATAATACGCGCCAATCTCCTCGGTGGAGAGGGCGGCGGAGTAGATCTTCAGCTCATCGATGTAGCCGCTGGCCACGTTCAGGAACCCCGCCGTCAGTCGCTCCCCCTCCAGGTTCCGGCCCACAGTCAGGCCCTTGGCGGTGGCGCCCACGATCTCGGCGTCCACGGAGCGGGAGGCCACCAGCTCCCCGTTCAGGTAGAGGCACATCTCCCCGGCATTAGAATCATAGGTGGCGGTGACCAGGTTCCACTGGTATTTTTGCAGGTTGTCTCCATTGGACCAGACGGTGAGCCACTCGTCGCCGGTGCCCACCTGGAAGCTGAGACGGCCAAAGCGCTCATAGCCCAGCAGCACGCCCTTGCAGGCCTCCTTGTCGCACTGGCTGACAATGCCGGTGAGGCAGTCCGTGCCGTTGTCGGCGGCGCTGGGATCGTCCCATTCAAAGGTCCGGGGGGCGATCCAGACCTGAATGGTCAGGGCAGGGCCCTCCAGGGTCACGTCGCTGCGCTTGTAGGACAGGTAGGTGCTGCTGCCGTCCAACAGCAGGCAGCCGCCCTGGATGCCCGTCTTCCGCCACTGGGGGTCCTGGTTGTCCATATAGGCGGCGTGGGCAAATTCATAGTTGAGATCGGTGTCGGGAAGGTGCCCGGAGCTGTCCTTCATGGTCAGGCCGCTGCCCTCGTCAAAGGACAGGTGGAGCAGCAGGTCCTTGCTGTGGCTGTCGCCGCTGCAGGCGGTGAGCAGCAGACACACCAGCAGCACCGGGACGATCCATTTGAATTTCATAGCGGCCTCCTTTGGGTGTGGCCTGCCGGGCGGAGATGCCCGGCAGGCGGGAAGATCATTGCTTCACGTTTTCCGCCAGCACCCAGGGGATCTGCGTTTCGGCGGCGGGAACGTCGGCGGTGGCGCCGTCCATGACGGTGTCGGCCTGGGTGGCATAGTCGGGGGCGGTCTCGTAGTAGGTCACGACCTCGTCAAAGAAGGCGTGGGCCCAGCCCTCGGCCTGCTCGTCGGCCAAGACCAGGTAGAGCTCCTGGCCTACATAGTCGCTCAGATCCATGACATAGGTGGCCATGTCGGCCCAGGAGCCGCCCTGGGCGACGAAGGGGAAGTTGGCGTCGTTGAACCGGGTCTGCTTATAGTAGCCGATCTCGGTGCCGTCGGCGGTGTAGACATGGACCGCGGCGGCATGGCCGCCCATCCGGACGGAGATGAAGCCGGAGCCGGCCAGGGTGAAGTTGGTGGACTGGACCGCCCAGGTGGCGCCCTCCTCCAGGCCGTTGTTCCAACCGTCCAGGTGATAGGAGCCGGCCTGGTTGTAGGGCAGGCCCTCGCCCCAGTAGCTCTCGGCGTTGATGACGCCGGCAGCCTGGCCCTCCACCACGCTCCAGCCGTCGGTCAGGACGGTCCAGCCGGCCAGGTTGCCGGACTCGAAGCCGGGGTTCGCCACGCTGTTGTGATTCGCCATGGCCACCACGGTGAAGCTGGCCTCGGCGGTCTTGCCCTCGTAGGTGGCCTGGTAGGTCACCTGGTAGTAGCCGGGGGCGCTCATGTCGAAGGCGTCGAAGCCCTCAGTACTCTCGGTCCCGTCATAGGTCACCTTGGTGACGGCGATATCCGTGACGGCCTCGCCGCCGAAGGAGGCGGCGGCGTCCGCCAGGTATGCGGTCAGATCCACGGTGCCGCAGTCCACCACCTGGTTGGAAGCGTAGGCGGTGAAGGCCAGGGAGTTCAGGGGCACGGGATAGGGATAGTTATTATAGTAGTTCAGCAGGGAGGCCAGGTCGTCGTAGGAGGCGGAGGTGTAGGTCTCGTTCTGGATTCTCTCCAGCTGGGCCACCTCCAGCTCCGCCACCTGGTCGGCGGTGAGGGAGACCTGGAAATCGTCCACGTTGATGAAGGCGAAGCCGCCGCTGCTGCCGTCGTTGCAGTCCACGACCTTCAGGTAGACCACCTTGCCCACATAGTCCCGGGCGTCCATGTACACCCGCAGCAGGGTCAGGGCCAGGGCCGGGTCGGAGAAGTAGTCGTTGGTGACTTTGATAAGCTCCTCGTCCGTGGCGGCGTCGCATAGAGCAACATAGGAGCCGCCGTTGCCGCAGCCGATCATGAAGGAGATGTACCCGTCGCCGCCCAGGGTGAATTTGGTGGAGCGGATGGCGCCGGTGAGGCTCTCCATGACGGCGCCGTTGTTGTTGCCGTCCAGATAGTAGTCGCCCTCGCCGTAGACGGAGCGGTCGTCCCAGTAGTACTGGCCGGTGGAGGTCACGTTGGCGACGGTCAGGGCCGTACCCTCCAGGATCTTCCAGCCGGTGAAATCGCCGGTCTCAAAGCCGGGGTTCACGATGGTGTTGGAAGTCTCGTCCTCCTCGAAGGGCTTTTCGCCGTAGTCGGCGATCTGCCGGTCATGCTCGGCCTGGGCCGCCGCCACCTCCTCGTCGGAGGCGCAGACGTGGAAGGCGTCCACGTTCACATAGGCCAGGTCCGTGCCGTCGTCATTGTCGGTGATGACAATGTAGATGTTCTTGCCGATATAAGCGGACAGGTCCACCACCTTGGTAATCAGATGCTCGGTGATGTACACGCCGTCGCAGTCGTCGTTGGTCACATGGGCCAGGGGCGTGTCGCCACCCACCTCGAAGAATTCCACATAGACCTTCTCGGTGTTCTTGCCGGCGCCCATTTTAAAGGTAATAAAACCGTTGCCGCCCAGCTTGAAGGGGTCGGAGGTCAGGGTGCCCCGCATGGGCGGGTTGCCGCCGGCGGTCCCGGCGAAATAATAGTCGCCGGATTTTTCCATGGGCACGCCCTTGATCTTCTCCTCGTTGGTCACGCCCCGGAAGTTAAAGGCCGCGTCCTCCCGGGTCCAACCCACCCACTTGTTGTCGCTCACTTCCTCGAAGTCGCCGTTGACGATGCCCTCCGCCACTTCGGGCTGGTCATCCTGAGGACCGCAGGCGGCAAGAGAAAGAGCCATGCACAGTGCGAGCAGACCGCTGAGCAGCCGTTTGAAGGTGCTTTTCATAGTTGCTTTTTCCTCCTTGAATGGTTAGTGAGATTGGTTTGCTTGGTGGTTTGTTCATAAAAATATCGTTTCACCATTTAAGGTGATTTTAGTATAAAATTTCTGCCGACTGTTGTCAAGAAAAAAATTATAAATCCCATAAATTCCGCATATAGCCCAAAAATTTTGGTTTCAATTTGTATAATATTTCTATTCTCTTTCGTGAAACGATATACCGTAAGAGCCACAAAATTCCCCCGGCGGCCTTTTGGCCGCCGGGGGAATCAGGAAAGAAGCCTTATTCCAGCTCCTCCAGGGAGGGCATGGCGGGGATGGCGCCATGGCGGCTGGTAGTGACGCTGGCGGCCCGGTTGGCAAAGGCCACGATCTCCTCCAGCGCCGGTACCGTCAGCCCCTCCAGGCCGGGGAACCGGGCGATCTTGGAAAGGGCCGCGCCGAAGAAGGTGTCCCCGGCGCCGTTGGTGTCCCCCACCACGCACCGGACCCCCGGCACCCGGCCGGTCTGACCCCGGAAGCGGTAGAAAGCCCCGTCGGGCCCCAGAGTCACGAAAATCAGCCGGATGCCCAGCTGCTCCAGGGCGGCGGTGCCCGCCTCCAGGTCCTCCGTGCCGGTGAGCAGGGGCAGCTCCTCCTCGGAGACCTTCAAAATGTCCACCATGGGCAGGGGGGCCTTCATCCATTCCACGGCGGTGTCCCGGTCCGGCCAGAGGCTCTCCCGGTAGTTGGGGTCGTAGC
Organism: uncultured Oscillospiraceae bacterium; assembly: GCA_947626085.1. Taxonomy (GTDB): domain Bacteria; phylum Bacillota; class Clostridia; order Oscillospirales; family Oscillospiraceae; genus Faecousia. The sequence goes on along the minus strand of CANQQU010000058.1, from coordinate 8,188 downwards.
TGATCAGGGCCCCGGCGGCCTTACCCATTTTGGCGGCGGCCAGGGTGGCGGTCCGGGCCGGGTCGGCGGTGAGGCTGACGCTGCCGATGTGGACGATCCGGGTCTTCTGGAGCAGCTCCGGCTTTAGATCCGCCACCGACAGCGCCACGTCTGCGCTGGGGTCCCGGTAGAAGGAGAAGGTCCGCTCCCCGGCGCTGTCCAGTGCCACCACCGCCAGGGTGGTGTGCTGTACCGGGTCCGTCACCATGCCGGAAACGTCCACCCGGTTGTCCTCCAATGTCTTTTTCAGAAACCCGCCGAAGGAATCCCGGCCCACCTTGCCAATGAAGGCGGTCTGGGCCCCCAGCCGGGCGGCGGCCACCGCCAGATTGGCCGGAGCGCCGCCGGGATTGGCGTCGAAGCGGGGAATGCCCTGCCCGGTAGCCCCGGACTGGGTCAGGTCGATGAGAATTTCGCCCACCGCGGTGATATCAAGCATGTTTCGTTTCCTCCTTTTCCTCTTCCTGGGCCAGCTGGATCAGGGCCTGGACCCGCTCCGGCGAGCCCAGGGTGAAGCCGTCCAGCGCCAGCAGGATCCCGGTCTTGTCCCGGCACAGCAGCACCATCAGCCGCCGGGAGCGCAGGACCTTTACAATATCCGTATAGTCGACCTGTTTGGTCCGGTCTCCGGACTGGGCCTCCAGCCCCTCCGGGTAGAATCGGGTGATCCGCTCCATGTCCCCGCCGGACTGGGCCTCCACCTTCCGGAAGGCCCGCTTGGCCCGGCTCCGGGGCAGGACCACCTCCAGCCACACCGCCACCAGGGCGATGAGCAGCCCCTCCCACACCACGAACCAGGGGTTCTGGTGGGCGGCCAGGGCAGCGAGGAGCAGGACCAGCCAGGCCCCCAGCAGCACGAAGGTGCCGATCCGGGCGGTTTTTCCGTAGCTGTCCCGGGAAACCAAGCCCATTCCCTCCAGGAACAGGTCCTTGGTCAGCTGAAAACGGTTTTCGGCCTCCATCAGGTTCCCTCCTTTTTCGCCTGGAAAGCGTCAAACTGCTCCTCGATCCGAAACGCCTGGTCCAGGGGCCGGTAGAGGATGAACAGTGCCAAAAACAGGATGTACCACACCCCCAAAAAGGGCACCGCCAGCCCCGACCAGGGCAGCAGCAGGAACATCAGCAGCCAGAACACCACCTGCACCGCCGCCGCGCCCAGGCTCCGCCACAGGTGCAGCACCAGAAACAGCAGGCAGTTTTTCAGCTGGATGCCGGGCTTTTGGTCGAACAGCACCACCTGGGGCCACCAGACCGAGAGGATCATGGTCCCCAGCAGCGCCGCCATCAGCAGCAGGCCCAGGGTGCCCAGGGACACCGTCCCCTCCGCCCAGAGCAGCAGCATGGCGCCGCTGAAGATCAGCACCCCCAGAAACAGCCCCTGCACCGCCCCGGGCAGCAGGGCGGCCTTCCAATTTTGGCGTATGGATTTTTTCCAGCAGAGCCACCAGTCGTCCAGATCGTCCCGCAGGCGGCGGAGGATCAGGTCGTACATGCAGGCCAGGAAGGGCCCGGAGAGGGCGCCCCCCGCCAGGGAGACGGGGATCATCACCAGGGCGCTGGCGGAGAGAACGGCATAGGTCATGCCGGCGGCAAAGGGGAGCAGGGAGATCAGGGCCAGGAAGCTCACCAGGAAAAATTCCTTAAAATTGCCCTCCAGCACCTCCCGGTACCGGGCAAAGCCCACCGCCCGGTAGGGGCTTTGCTCCCGCTCCTCGGCGTCGGGGAAAAACAGCGCCACGGCTACCGCGCCCCCTCTCCGAAATGCAGGGCGTCCAAAAATTCGGTGAGGATCTGCCGGGTGTCCGCCTGGCCGCTGGCCAGGATCTCCAGGCAGAGGCACCAGTTCCCCTGGATGGCGAAGGCCGTGGTCCCCTGGCGGAAGGGGTTGTCCTCCCCGGCGGAGAGCAGGGGCAGAACGGTGAATTCCATACCGGCGGCGGAGACCGTCTCCTCCTCGCCGATGGTGTAGTTCTCGGATTCCAGAGCCTTCCAGGCGTCGATCTCCCCCTGGGGGTTGGAATTGGACTCCAGCAGCAAAAAGACCTGCACCGGGTAGAGGGTCGCTTCCTCCCCCTCGTCGTTTTCAATGGTCTGCCCCTCCCCAGAGGACCAGGAGACATAGTAGATCCCGTTGGGGCTCAGAGCGTCCTGATTGTCCCGCAGGGTGAAATCCGCCGGGGTGTCCACCGCCAGGACGTTCCCCAGGCCCACCCAGTCCTCCTCCCAGCTGGGGTCCCGGGCCGGGCCGGAGCAGCCGGTGAGCAGCAGGCACAGCAGGGCCAAAATCGCGATCAGCCGTTTCATGATTCCGCCCCCTCCAAAATAATGGCCCACAGGGCCTCGCTGGGACCCAGCTTTTTGATCTGATCCTCTTTATAATAGACCCGGCGGCCGATATAGACGTTCTCCATGGCCTCCTGGTCCACCTCCAGCCCGGCCAGAGCCGGGCAGTCCGCCCAGCGGAAGACCTTGTCGGAAACTTCGTAGTCGTCCTCTTCCGGGGGCGTGCCGTCGGGGAAGGAATAGAGCTGGTAGGCCTGCTGGAGGAACTCCGGATCGTCAGACAGGTAGAAAAAGCTCTCCCCCATGTCGATGTCGGCGGCCAGGGTGATGCTGTCGGCGTACTGGAAGTACATGGCGGTCTCCGGGTCGCCCTCCACATTCCGGGCGTACTGCCGCAGCTCCACCACCACCTGGCCGTCCCCGTTCACGTCCTCCCCCAGGGTGGCCAGGGCCGCCTCCAGCGCCGCCTCCTGCTCCTCGGAGAATTTACTGTCCGTGACGTAGGCGAAAATATAGTCCGGCCGGACCTTCCCAATGCCCAGCATGGTCCAGATCAGGTTCCCCAGCAGCACCAGGCCCACGGCGCCGGCCACCAGCCACCATTTATAGTAGTCCAGAAAATTCAGGAATTTCTCCTTTTTCGACAGCTCCCGCGGCGGGGGATCGGGCTGGACGTCCCGGAACTTCCACTTTAAATATTCGCTTGCCATGGTCTCACCCCTTTGTCGTTCCGCCCTGGGCGTAGGTCACCGGCAGGCACACCAGAGACGGCGCCTTGTCCAGGTCCTTTTCCGTCACCATATCCACGCAGGTGGCGGCGATGTCCTCCACCGGCTGGACGATGGTGGAGCAGTACAGCTCCATGTCCCCAAAGGAGCGGACCCCGTCGAAGCCGATGACCTGTACCTCCTCCGGCACCCGCAGCTCCATATCCCGAAGGGTCAGCAAAATTTGATGGGCCAGGGAGTCGGTGACGCAGAAAATACCGTCGAAATCCAGCTTCCCGTCGTGGAGATGCTCCCGCAGGAAGTCCTCAAAGGCGGAATAGGGGGTGCCGTCGTCAATGATCTTCAGAGTATAGGGCACGCCCAGGGCCTCGCAGGCGCTGACGAAGCCGTCCTTCCGCTTGTTGGGCTCGTTGACCAGCTTGGAGCCGATCCGCAGGAAGGCCAAATTCCGGCACCCGTTTTCCACCAGCTTCTCCGCCGCCAGGCGGCCACCGCCGTAGTTGTCGCTGGAGACGCAGGGGACGTTGGTGCTGAAATACCGGTCGATGGACACCAGGGGCACCCCCGCCGGGATGATCAGGTTCGGATTGTAGGACAGGCAGATGATGCCGTCCACCTTCTGCTGCTCCGCCAGGTACACATATTCCTGCTCCTGCTCGTTGTCATAGTCCGTGGCAAAGAGCAGCATCCGGTATTTCCGGGCAGCCAGGGAGCGGTTGATGCAGTTGACCAGCTTGGCAAAAAAGGGGCTGATAAGGTTGGGCACCATCACCGCGATGAGATAGGTCTTGCTGCTGCGCAGGCCCTTGGCGTAGCTGTTGATGCGGTAGTTGAGCCGTTCAATGGCCTCCTCCACCCGGACGCGGTACTCCTCGCCCACGGGAATGCCGTTGACGACCTTGGATACGGTCCCCAGGGCCACCCCCGCCTCCCGGGCCACGTCCTTCATGGTAGGTTTGGGCATAGGGATTCCTCCTTGTTCTGTGAAATTTCATTGGAGTCAGTATAACAGATTTCACGGCATTTGTAAAGGGCCAAATGAAAATTCATGAAACGATTCCTATAAATCACAAGTTCAAAGTATACAAAAAATGGGGATTGAATTTGTATATTTCAAATAAAACGAAAAAACATAGCAAAAATCTGCAACAATTGTATTGACAATTCCCCGTTTTCTGTGGTACATTGTAGCTGTTCATAAAATATCGTTTCACCATGCGTCGACCTTGCGGCACAGGCCGGTGACCCGACCGGAGGCGGCGCCCAAGCAACCACTCTTCCGAAAACGTTATTTAAGGAGGGAAAACCAGCGTGCAAAAAACATCCGCGCAAGCGGGCGCGAAGAAAACAGCCCTCAAGCCCCACGGCAAGACCCTGGGCCGTCGGATCCTGGAGAGCTGGCAGCTCTACGCCCTGCTGCTGATCCCCGTGGTCATTACAATCATTTATAAGTACGTCCCCATGTACGGCATCCAGATCGCCTTCCGGGACTACAAGCCCAGCCGGGGCTTCTTCGGCAGCACATGGGTGGGCTGGGATTGGTTCGAGCGGTTCTTCACCGCCCCCAATTTCAAGCGCATGATCGTCAACACCGTCAAGCTCAGCCTGTTTGGCCTGCTGTGGAGCTTCCCGGTACCGATCCTGCTGTCCCTGGCCATCAACCAGCTGCGGTTCAAAAAGTATAAGCGGGTGGTGCAGACCGTGCTCTACGCCCCCCACTTCATCTCCATCATGGTGGTCTGCGGTATGATCCGGATCTTCCTGAGCCCCTACGGCGGCCTCATCAACCTGCTGATCGGTCAGCAGATCGACTTCATGACCGTCCCCGAGGCCTTCCGCACCATCTACATCGCCTCCGGCATTTGGCAGGACGCCGGCTGGGGCACCATCATTTACCTCGCGACCCTTTCGGCAGTGGACCCGGCGCTTTACGAGGCCGCCAAGATCGACGGCGCCTCCATGTTCCAGCGGATCCTGAACATCGACATCCCGGAGCTGACCCCCATGATCATCCTCCAGCTGATCATGAGCGCCAGCGGCATCATGAGCGTGGGCTTCGAGAAGGTCTTCCTGCTCCAGACCGACCTGAACAAGGCCACCAGCGACGTGATCGCGGTGTACGTCTACGAGCAGGGCATTCTGGACCACGCTTACAGCTACTCCACCGCCATTGGTCTGTTCAACACCGTGATCAACATCATTCTGCTGATCATCGTCAACCAGATCGCCAAGAAGACGGCGGACGTCAGCTTTGTGTAAGGAGGCGGCGGATTATGAAAAAGGATAAAAAGAGCATGGGCCTGTCCGACCGGGCCAGCGATATCGTCCTGGTGGTACTTTGCACCGTGATCATGCTCATCATCGCCTACCCGCTGTACTATGTGCTGGTAGCCTCCGTGTCCGACCCCTACGACGTGTACGCCGGGAAGACCTTCCTGCTGCCCAGCCAGTTCACCGTGGAGGGCTATGTGCGGGTGTTCCAGAACAGCGACCTGCTCCGGGGCTTCTTCAACTCCGTGCTTTACACGGTGGTGGGCACCATCTACTCCCTGGTGACGGTGTACATCACCGCCTACCCCCTGAGCCGGAAGGACCTGCCCGGCCGGAAGTGGATCAGCATTTTCTTCATCATCACCATGTACTTTGGCGGCGGCCTGATCCCCACCTACCTGGTTGCCAAAAATACCGGCCTGCTGGGCAATATGTGGGCGCTGTTTCTACCCGGCGGCGTGGGCATGGGCAACGTGATTATCGTCCGGAACTTCTTTGAAAACAACGTGCCCCATGAGCTGGTGGAGGCCGCCCAGATCGACGGCGCCGACGATTTTACCGTGTTCCTCCGGGTGATCGTGCCCCTGAGCAGGTCCATCATGGCGGTGATCGTGGTGTTCTCCATGGTGGCCTTCTGGAACGACTGGTTCACCGCCCTGATCTACCTCAACGAGGCCCAGTACCCCTTCCCCCTGGTGATGCGGGGCATCGTCATTTCCACCGAGGCCCTGTCCAAAATGACCAGCGGCATGAGCTACGCCGAGGCCAACCGGATCGGCGAGCTGGTGAAGTACGCCTCCATGATCGTGGCGGCGGCCCCCATGCTGGCCATCTACCCCTTCGTCCAGAAGTATTTCGAGCAGGGCTTTATGTCCGGCGCCGTGAAGGGCTGACCGGATCCGCATTCTACTATTTAATTAAAGGAGAAAGGAACATCATGAAAAAACTCGTGAAACTGCTGAGCCTGGCCCTCTGCGCGGCCATGCTGCTGAGCTGCCTGACCGCCTGCGGCCCCACCGGCGGCAAAGAGAAGGACGCCGACCAGACCGATTTTCTGATCACCGGCGGCATGGGCAGCCTGAGCCGGGGCAACGACGGCAACCCCGTCCTGGAACAGCTTGCTGAAAACGTGGGCGTCGAGATCGAATGGGATCTGATGAGCGACTCCCTGGGCGAGAAGGTGGGCGTCATGATCGGCGGCGACCAGCTCCCCGACGCCTTCATTGCCGTGGGCTTCAACGCCAACGACATCAATGAGTACGGCTCCGACGGCACCTTCATCGACCTGACCCCCTACATCACCCCGGAGATCATGCCCAACCTGAGCAAGATCCTGGAGGACCATCCCGAGATCAAGGCCGCCATCACCATGGCCGACGGCAAGATCTACGGCCTGCCCTCCGGCGAGCTGATGGGCACTGCCGCCATCGGCGCGGAGGAGGATCTGAGCATCTACTCCATCCCCGAGTTCTCCATGATCAACAAGACCTGGCTGGATGAGCTGGGCCTGCCCGTCCCCACCAACCTGACCGAGCTTCACGACGCCCTGGTCGCCTTCAAGGAAAACGACATGGCCACCCGGTATGGCAACGCCCCCGGCTCCACCATCCCCATGTCCACCGGCTTTGACCAGTGGTGCTGGGGCCAGGAGATCTTCTACGCCGGCTTCGGCTTCACCAACTTCACCTCCGACGTGTGCTTCGACCTGATCGCCCATGGCGACGGCTCCGTGGAATTTGTCTGCGCCAGCGACCGCTACCGGGACGCCATCACCTACTTCCACGACTGGTTCGCCGAGGGTCTGATGGACCTGGAGATGTTCTCCCAGTCCGACAGCCAGCTGATCTCCAAGGTCTCCCAGGGCCGGGCCGGCGTCACCACCTGGTGGTACATCGACCAGATCGCCGGCGACCTGGCGGACGACTTCGTGTTCCTGCCGCCCCTGGACGGCCCCGTGGGCACCAAGTATGAGGGCACCCACACCGTCAACCTCCGGGCCGCGCCCCCCGTCACCTCCGGCAACCTGAACATCACCAGAGCCTGCGGCAACCCCGAGCTGCTGTGCAAGTACTTTGACCAGTGGTACGACGGCGAGATCGTCATGCAGCTCCAGTACGCCCCCATCGGCGTGTACTGGTCCGAAAAGGACGAGAATGGCGTCTGGCAGGTCATCACCGAGGACGAGGCCCAGGCCCAGTACGGCAAGAGCTCCGGCGACCTGAAGGCCGAGTACGAGGTCTACGGTCCCCGCCTGATCCTGCCGGAGTACTACAACAACGTGTTCTATCTGGAAGACCGGGCCGTGGAGCGGCTGGAGGACCTGATGGAATACTGGATGCCCTATGTGGACGACACCGCCGCTTACCCCAACGACGTCACCTTCACCGAGGACGAGCTGGAGATCATCAGCCGCTACCGCCCCGACTTCGTCAGCCAGGTCTCCGAGAAGGAGGGCACCTGGATCAAGAACGGCGGTCCCACCGACGAGGAGTGGAACGAGTATCTGACCATGCTGCGGGACAGCTGCGGTATGGACAAGCTGCTGACCGTCTACCAGGACGCCTACACCCGCTATCTGGAAGCGCAGAAGGGCTGATTCGACCTATTTCAGGGTTTTCTCCCTTCCTCTAAACCCTCCGCCGGGCCGGGGCACCGGTCCGGCGGAACTCTTTTCCCAGGAGGTTTTTCCATGCCCAGCAAGACTTTGCAAAAAGCCCGGGATTTTGAAGCCCGCTACACCCCCTTCATTCCGGCGGAGCAGCGCCCCGCCTTCCACGTCACCCCCACCATCGGCTGGATGAACGATCCCAACGGATTCTCCTTCTACAAGGGGGAGTACCATCTTTTCTACCAGTACCACCCCTATT
>CANQQU010000057.1 GCA_947626085.1 uncultured Oscillospiraceae bacterium | reverse complement strand
CTTCGTCAGCAAATCCGATCCCTAGAAACGAAAATTCTTTCGCTTTTTTCCAGTCTCACATCATTGACAAATGAACATTTTTCGTGGCTTTTTCCGCTAATTAATCATTTCTTCTTCTCCCGCCGAAGAGCAGGACCAACCGCAGCAGCTGGGCAAGAGAGACGGCAGTGGCGGCCACATAGGTCATGGCGGCGGCCCGGAGGGTCTTTTTCGCGCCCTGCTGCTCCTCCTCGGTGAGCAGGCCCGCTTGATCGATGGTGGAAATGGCCCGGCGGCTGGCGTTGAACTCCACCGGCAGCGTCACCAGCTGGAACACCAGCGACAGGGCAAAGCAGGCGATGCCCACGTCCACGAACAGGTAGGACACATTTCCCAGGAACCCTAATAGCAGCCCGATGAGGATCAGGGGCATGGCCAGCCGGGAGCCGATATTGGTGATGGGGATGATGGCGGCCCGGAGCTTGATGGGGGCGTAGTTCACGGCGTACTGCACCGCGTGGCCGGCCTCGTGGCTGGCCACCCCGATGGCGGCGGTGGAGGTGCTGTCGTAGACCCCCTCCGAAAGGCGGATCACGTTGGTTTTGGGATCAAAGTGGTCTGTCAGGTTCCCGGCGATCCGCTCAATCCGCACGCCTTGGACGCCGTTGGCCCGCAGGACCCGCATGGCGGCCTCCGCCCCGGTGATGTGCCGGGCGGACATCTGCTGGGAGTATTTTTTGAAGGTGCTGTTGACCCGCCAGCTGGCAAACAGGGATAGAAGAATGCAGGGCAGCACGATCACCAGGTACGTCCAGTCAAAATAGGGATAATAATAGTAGGGCATAACGCTGCCTCCTTTGCTTTGATCTTTACCCTCTATTATACCCCCAACGGAGGAAAAAGGCAAGGAAGGAAAGATGGGCAGAAATGACATTTGTGTAAATTCTTCGGTTCCGGTCCCGGACGGCTACAAAAGTCTGGACATTTCCCGTTTTTTCTGATAAACTAAAGGTGTCTGCGGACAAGTCTGCCTGGATACGGGAGGGACAAAAAATGGCGCTGCTGTACCTGCTGGAAAAAATACGCTTGCCCGGTCTCAACGAGCTGATGCTGGCCATTACCGAGCTGGGGGACGAGACGGCCTTTCTGGTGATCGCCCTGGTGGTATTCTGGTGCGTGGACAAGCGGAAGGGCTACTATATCCTCTCCGTGGGATTTCTGGGGACCCTGGCCAACCAGTTTTTGAAGCTGATGTTCCGGGTGCCCCGGCCCTGGGTGCTGGACGAGGATTTTACGATCCTGGAGCAGGCCCGGGCAGGCGCCTCGGGGTACAGCTTCCCCAGCGGCCATACCCAAAGCTCTGTGGGCGTCTTCGGCGCCATTGCCTACACCACCGAAAAGAAGTGGCTCCGGTGGCTCTGTATCGCTGTGGCAATCTTGGTTCCGTTCTCCCGGATGTATGTGGGGGTCCACACGCCTTATGACGTGGGTGTGGCGGCGCTGATGGCCCTGGCGCTGATCTTTCTGCTCCGTCCGGTGACGCTGGGTGGGGAAGGGAAGGCCATCCCCTGGCTGATCCTGGTCATGACGGGCTGTGCCGCCGCGTATCTTGCCTATGTGGAGCTGTTTCCCTTCCCGGCGGACGTAGACCCGGAGAACCTGGCCTCCGGCGTCAAGAACGCCTATACCCTCTTTGGGGCGGTGCTGGGGCTGAACCTGGTGTACTGGGTGGACGAAAAACGTCTCCACTTCCCGGTGAAGGCGGTTTGGTGGGCCCAGATCCTGAAAACTGCCGGGGGCCTGGCGGCGGTCCTGCTGGTGAAGGAGGGGCTCAAGCCGCTGCTGGCCCTGATCCTGCCGGGCAGCCAAATTGCCACCGCCATTCGCTATTTCGTGGTGGTGCTGGCGGCGGGGATCGTCTGGCCCATGACCTTTTCCCAGTTTGAAAAGCTGGGCACGAAAAAGGAGAGAAAGACCGTATGAACTACGCGGAGATCAAAAATTGTGACATCGCCAACGGACCCGGCGTGCGGATCAGCCTGTTTGTCTCCGGCTGCACCCACCGCTGCAAGGGCTGCTTTAATGAGATCGCCTGGGATTTTGACTACGGCCAGCCCTTTACCCAGGAGACCATCGACTACATCCTCTCCCTGTCCGCCCCGGCCTACATCCGGGGCCTGACGCTGCTGGGCGGGGAGCCTTTCGAGCCCCAAAACCAGGGCCCCCTGGTGGACCTGCTGCGGCAGTACCGGGCCAAATACCCGGAAAAAAGCGTCTGGGCCTTCACGGGCTTCCTCTACGACCGGGATATTCTGGAAAAGCGGCTGGGGCCCTGGGACGTGACCCGGGAGCTGCTGAGCTACCTGGACGTGCTGGTGGACGGCCCCTTTATTGAGGAGAAGAAGGATCTGATGCTCCGGTTCCGGGGCTCCTCCAACCAGCGGCTCATCGACGTGCCCGCCTCCCTGCGAGAGGGCCGGGTGGTCCTCTGGGCAGACTGGCAGGGAGATGGAAGGGGGATGCGGACATGATCGTTCCGGTGAAAAAGCTCCGGCCCAACGCCTGCCTGCCCACCTACGGCTCGCCCGGGGCGGCGGGCGCGGACCTGTACGCCTGCCTGGAAGAGCCCCTCACCATTGCCCCCGGGGAGACGGCCTGGGTGCCCACCGGCCTGGCCGTGGAGATCCCGGAGGGCTATGTGGGCCTGGTCTGTGCCCGCAGCGGTCTGGCCTGCCGCCGGGGCCTGGCCCCCGCCAACAAAGTGGGGGTCATTGACAGCGACTACCGGGGGGAGTGTACCGTGGTCCTGCGCAACGAGAGCGGCCAGACCCAGACCCTGAGCCCCGGCGAACGGATCGCCCAGATGCTCCTGGTGCCGGTGGCGCAAGCCGCCTTTGAGGAGGCTCAGGAGCTGTCCGATACCCGGCGGGGAGCCGGCGGCTTTGGCTCCACCGGACGGTAATGCAAAAAAAGGTAAAAATTTGTGGTTTTGTCTATGTACTTTTTCGCGAAATTCCTTATAATAAAAGCGTGTACTGAATAACTCCCCAGCGTCGGGGCCTTTGAAAATGGGAGAGAGTATGGATATTTTTGCGATCATCAAGCTGCTGGGCGGCTTGGCAATGTTCCTGTACGGCGTGGAGATCATGGGCGACGGCCTGAAGAACAGCTCCGGCGAGACCCTGAAACGGGTGCTGGAGCGGGTGACGGGGAATCCTCTGATGGGCGTTCTCACCGGCACCCTGGTCACGGCGGTGATCCAGAGTTCCACCGCCACCATTGTCCTCACAGTCGCGCTGATCGGCGCCGGGGTGCTGTCCTTGCGGCAGGCGGTGTCCATCGTGCTGGGCGCCAACATCGGTACCACCATCACGGCCCAGATCATCCGCCTGATGGACATCGACGCCGGCGGAAATGTGTTTTTGGAATTTTGCAGGCCTGAGAACCTGGCCCCGGTGGCCATGGTGGTGGGCATTGTGCTGATCATGTTCGTCAAGCGCAACGGCGCCAAGACGGTGGGGGATATCTTTATCGGCTTCGGCATCCTCTTCTCCGGCCTGATGAATATGACCGCGGCCGTGGAGCCCCTGTCGGAATCCGCCGCCTTTTCCAGTATTCTTTCCCAGTTTGCCAATATCCCGGTGCTGGGCATCGTCATCGGCCTGGTGCTGACGGTGATCGTCCAGAGCTCCTCGGCCATGGTAGGTATGCTCCAGGCCCTGTCCTCCACCGGGGCCATGACCTTTTCCATGGTGTATCCCATCATCATGGGCATCAACCTGGGCACCTGCGTTACCACCGCCATGGTCTGCTCCATCGGCGCTTCCAAGGACGCCAAGCGGACCGGCGTGGTGCATATCGCCTTTAACACCATCGGCACCGTGGCTTTTATGATCGTCATGTCCCTGATGCACCATTTCCAGGTTTTCGGGGAGGCGTTTTGGGTGCGCACGGTGGACAGCGGCGGCATCGCCAATTTCCAGACAGTGTTCAATCTGCTGACCGCCGTGGCCCTGCTGCCCTTTACCTCCCAGTTGGTGGCCCTGTCCCGGATCATCGTCCGGGAGGACAAGCCTCAGGAGCAGCCCCATCCGGAGCTTTGGACCCTGGACGAGCATTTGTATATCTCCCCGGCGGTGGCCGTCAGCGAGGCCACCAAGGCGGTGGCCGCCATGGGCCAGGTGGCCAAGGAGAATTTTGCCCGCTGCTACGCCCTGCTGAATAAGTACGATCCTTCGGTGATCGACAAGATCAACGCCGAGGAGGAGACCCTGGATAAATTTGCCGACCAGTCCGACCGATTCTTCATCGGATTGTCCAAGGTGGTGGAGACGGAGGCCGACGACCGGCAGCTGGATATGCTGATGCAGACCGTGCCCTGCTTCGAGCGGATCGGGGACTACGCCACCAATCTCATGGAGCTGGCCCAGAACCTGAACGAGAAGGGGGCGGAGCTGTCCCCGGTGGCCAAGAAGGAGCTGGCCCTCATTGGCGGCGCGGTCAGCGAAATTCTGGATATCACCGTCAACGCCATGGCCACTGACAACAATCGCACCGCCAAGGCCATTGAGCCCCTGGAGGAGGTCATCGACGATATGGTGATGATCCTCCGGGCCCGGCACACCAAGCGGCTGAAGGCCGGGGACTGCAATGTGGATTCCGGCCTGGTGTTCATGGAGACGCTGACCTATTTGGAGCGTGCCTCGGACCAGTGTTCCTCCGTGGCGCTGATGATGTTGGCGAGGAATAACAAGGCGATCCTTCTGAACCACGCCGCCTACCTCCGGGAGATCCACCAGGGCAACGACGCGGCCTACCGGGCCGAATGTGACCGCCGCCGGAAGCAGTATATCGCGCCGCTGAAGGCCATTCAGTAAAGGAAAACACCCCCGGGGGCCGTTTGCGGCCCCCATTTTTTCTAAGAAAATAAGGAATCGGCCCCATTACAGTTGTATAATAGACAAAGGGCGCTGCAGAGCCCTGCAAGTTAGGAGGACCCCATGGAGAGCGGTGAAAGTAGCTACCGCCGTTACCTGGACGGAGACGAAAGCGCGTTCGAGGAGATCATGCTTGCGTACCGGGACAGTCTGACCTTTTTTATCCACCGCTACGTCCGGGACCTGGACGCGGCGGAGGATATCGCCATCGACGTCTTTACGGATCTGGTCGTCCACCCCAAGCGGTACAATTTTGAGACCCAATTAAAGACCTACCTGTTCATGCTGGGCCGCAGCCGGGCCCTGAACTACATCAAGTGGCGGCAGCGGCGGCAAAAGCTGGAACAGTCGGCCATGCTTCCTGAGGATGAGGAGCTGTCGAAGCGGCTCCACGCTAGCGAGCGGCGGGAGGTGGTCCGCCAGGCCCTTTCCCAGCTCCCGCTGTCCATGCGGGAGGCGGTGGAACTGGTGTATTTCCAGGGCCTGAGCTATCAGGAGGCCGGGAAAATCCTGAAGAAAAACGCCAAGCAGGTGGACAATCTACTCTACCGGGCCAAGGGAGCCCTGCGCTCCCTCCTGGGGAAGGAAGGAGAAGAGCTTCTATGAGAAGCCAAGAGGAATTCAGCGCGGAGGTCTTCCGCCGAGGCGCCCAGCGGAAGAGTCGCCGCCGGAAGACCCGGAATCTGGCGCTGTTGGCGGCGCCCCTGGTGGCAGGGGGGCTGCTGTGGGCAGCGTTCTCCGGGAGCGCGGAAAAGCGATTCAATAATTACCAAGAGGCGGCACCGCTTTCTCTGGAGGCGATGGGGGAAACGATCCTGAGTACCGCTGCCAGCCCTACCCAGAAGACCCGGGAGAATACGCCTACGGACGCCTCCCGGGAGAAAGAGAATCAGGAGTCAGGGCAGCTCTGGCTCCGGGATTCGGCGGGGGAGGAGCTGGTGTATTCGGCGGAGGATGCGGCGGATATTTTGGCGGTCCTGTCCCAGGCCGGGCCGGCGGACAGCGTGCCCAACGCCCCGGAGGCCGCTTTGGAACCGGTGATGCTCCTGGGGATCACCGGCCAGGAGGCGACCTACCGCCTGACCGCCACGGCGCTGTACCGGGACGGAATCTTAATGGACCTGACACTGGACCAGGTGGATGAGCTGTGGGCCCAAGTGGAGGCCCTGCTGCCTACGGAAGGAGGAACGGGAAAATGAAAAACGGGAAGAAAATGCTTTGCTTTGCCCTGATTTTAGGGCTGCTGCTGCCCTGCCTTTCCGGCTGCGCCGCCGCGAACGGAGAGGACCTGATGAAGGGCGCGGTGATTCAGGTGGGCCAGCCCAACCCCTATTTGAGCGAGGCCGGGGACTTCCGGGAGCCCACCATCTATCCGTCCGACGCGGTTTGGATCGTGGATCAGGCGGGGACGTGCTATGCGTTTGAAAATGGGGAGGCGGAGGCCCTCTGCCAGGCCCTTTTGGCGGCGGTACGGGGGGCCGAGCAGTCGGAATATGCCGAGGAGGACCTGCTGACCCGGGAATCCAAGTGGTACCGGATGCGGCTTACCCAGGACGGAGAGGTTTTTAACCTGACCCTGACCCCCTGGACCCTCTATCGGGACGAATACAGCATCTATTTGAGGAACTCCGACGAGGCCCATGCCCTCTATCAGCAGGCCCGGGCACTGATTGCTCAGCAGGACGCCCCCTTTGTAAATGCCCAGATGGCCTTCGCTCTGGACCTCTTCCAGCGGACGGTGAAGGACAATGAAGGGGAAAATGTCCTGGTTTCGCCCATGTCGCTGTCGCTGGCCCTGGCCATGACCGCCAACGGCGGGGTGGGGGAGACCCTGCGCCAAATGGAGCGGCTTCTGGGGCAGGGGATGTCTATTTCGGAGCTGAACGAGGCGTACAGAAATTATGTTAACCACCTTCCCTCCAGCGAGGATGCCCGCCTCCAGCTGGCCAACGCCATTTGGTTCAAGGACACGCCGGATTTTACCGTGAGCGAGAACTTTTTGGCCGCCAACGCCGCCTACTACGGCGCCGGAGCCTACCAGGCCCCCTTTGACGAGGGGACCCGGCAGGAGATCAACCGCTGGGTGAAGGACAAGACCGACGGCATGATCGACGGCATCCTGGACGAGCCCATAGACGAAGACGCGGTGATGTTCCTGCTCAATGCCCTGGCCTTTGAGGCCAAGTGGCAGGCCCCCTATGAAAAAACCGACGTCTTTGACGCCCCCTTCTATTCCGCCCAGGGAGGCAGTAAAACGGTGGAAATGCTCCCCGGCGGCGGGCAGTACTATGAAGACGACCAGGCCGTGGGCGTGGGCCTCCGCTATCTGGGCGGGGACTATGCCTTTATCGCCCTGATGCCCAAGGAGGGCGTGGATATTCAGGACTATATCGCCGGCCTAGACCCGGCGGCACTGCTTCAGACCCTGGGCCAGGAATCGGAGACGGCAGTCCACTCCTGGCTGCCCAAATTCAAAATCGAGGGCAGCTACTCCCTGAAGGAGACCCTGGTGGCAATGGGCATCCCCAACGCCTTCCAGGACGCGGAATTTTCCGGCATGGGGCAGAGTTCGTACCCGCTCAAGATCGCGGAGGTCCTGCAAAAGACCTTCCTCCAGGTGGATGAGGACGGCACCAAGGCCGCCGCCGCCACCTCGGTGCAGATGAATTTTGAATCTGCTATGATGGAGCCGGAGCAGGCGGTGGATGTCCACCTGGACCACCCCTTCGTCTACATGATCGTGGACACCCGGACCAACCTGCCGCTGTTCCTCGGCGTGGCGATGGACCTGGGAAAGTGAGGGAAGCCCCATGGAAAAGAGAGAAAAATGGGCCATGTTGCTGGCTGTAACCGCTTTTGTCGCGGCGTATCTGATCTGCTGCTATATCCCCGGCTGGCGGATCAAGCTGGCGGCGGACCCGCTGACCTATTTTGTGGAGAGCCTGCGGCACATGATGACCTTGAAGCTGGGCATTGCCACCGTTGCGGCCTTCGTGGCCGGAATTAGCCCCTATCTGCTTCCCCGGCGGGAGAAAAACTGAATTTCCGCGCCGTCCACGAGGCCGGGCGGCGAGGGATCATATGGCCGCCCCCAAATTTTGGGGGCGGCCAAACTGCCGAAAAATCCATTTGGGTTTTTACCACAAAAAGCAGCATGAAAATTCCCGCCCGTGGGTACTCCACAGGCGGGAATTTTCAGTCATGCTCCAGGGCGGCTTTGACAAAGCCGTAGAACAGAGGATGGGGCCGGTCGGGGCGGCTCTTGAACTCGGGGTGGAACTGGCAGCCCACAAACCAGGGATGCGCCGGCAGCTCCACCATCTCCACCAGCCGTCCGTCCGGGGACAGGCCCGCCAGGAGCAGTCCCTTTTCCGTCAGGGCGGCGCGGTAGTCGTTGTTAAATTCGTAGCGGTGGCGGTGCCGCTCGGAGATGTCCTGCCCGCCGTAGAGGGCCAGGGCCTTGCTCTGCTCGTTCAGGCGGCAGGGGTACTTGCCCAGCCGCATGGTGCCGCCCTTGGCGGTGATGTGGACCTGGTCCGGCATCAGATCCACCACGGGGTAGGGGGTTTTGGGGTCAAATTCCGAGGAATGGGC
This sequence comes from uncultured Oscillospiraceae bacterium, assembly GCA_947626085.1. GTDB lineage: Bacteria > Bacillota > Clostridia > Oscillospirales > Oscillospiraceae > Faecousia. The sequence continues at coordinate 6,177 of CANQQU010000057.1, read as the reverse complement.
CCCCTCCAACCCGCAGGCATGGCGGGCAAATTCAATGACCGCGATCTGCATCCCCAGGCAAATGCCGAAATAGGGAACATTCTGGGTCCGGGCGTAGTGGGCGGCGGCGATCATGCCCTCGATACCCCGGTCCCCGAAGCCCCCGGGGACCAAAATTCCGCCGCACCCGGCCAGCCGCTCCCCGGCGTTTTCCAGGGTCAGGGTCTCCGAGTCCACCCAGTCGATGGTCACGATGGCGTCGTTGGCGGTTCCAGCGTGGAACAGAGATTCCACCACCGAGAGGTAGGCGTCGTGGAGCTGGGTGTACTTGCCCACCAGAGCGATCTTCACCTGCCGGTGGGCCAGCTTGATCCGCTTGACCATGGTGGCCCAGCCCTCCAGGTCCGGGGCGGGGGCGGCCAGGCACAGCTTCTGGCACACCACCCGGTCCAGCCCCTCCCGGGCCAGCAGCAGCGGCACCTCATAGAGGGTGGAGGCGGTGGCGTTTTGAATGACGCACTCGATGGGCACGTTGCAGAACAGGCTGATCTTCTCCCGAATTTCCCGGGTGATGGGCACGTCGCTGCGGCACACCAGCACGTCCGGCTGGATGCCGATGGACAGCAGCTCCTTGACGGAGTGCTGGGTGGGCTTGGATTTCAGCTCGTCGGAGCCGGGGATCTGGACGATCAGGGGCACATGGATGAACACCACGTTCTGCCGCCCCTGCTCCGCCGCGATCTGCCGGATGGCCTCCAGGAAGGGCTGGGACTCGATATCGCCCACGGTGCCGCCGATCTCGGAGATCACCACGTCCACATCCGGCCCCTGCATGGAGTAGATCTGGCGCTTGATCTCGTCGGTGATGTGGGGGATGATCTGCACCGTCCGGCCCAGATAGCCCCCCTCCCGCTCCCGGTTCAGCACGTTCCAGTAGATCTTTCCGGCGGAGACCGAGGCGTTGGCGGTGAGGCTTTCGTCCACGAACCGCTCGTAGTGGCCCAGGTCCAGGTCGGTCTCCGCCCCGTCGTCGGTGACGAACACCTCCCCGTGCTGGTAGGGGCTCATGGTGCCGGGGTCCACGTTCAGATAGGGGTCCAGCTTTTGATTTCTTACCCGCAGGCCCCGCTGCTTCAGCAGCCGCCCCAGGGATGCGGCGCAGATGCCCTTTCCCAGGCCCGAGACCACGCCGCCGGTGATAAAGATGAATTTCATAAAGTCCTCCTTGGCAAACGCCGAAGCCCCCTGGTTTGGGAGGGGGCTTCGCTTCTTGAGTTGGATCAGTAGAACAGCAGATCGGAATAGGTGGGGTAGGGCCAGTAGCTCTTGTCGGTGAGCCGCTCCAATTCGTCGGCGTCCTCCCGGACGCTGTCCATCTGGGGCAGGATCACGCTGTGGTAATAATTGGCGGCGTCCTCCACGGTGCCGGTGGGGGCGACCTCGATGTCGTGAGCCAGCTTCTCGCACTTGTCGTAGGTCCGGTCGGTGGCGGCGGAGAGCCGGGCCAGGAGGGCCTTCTCCGCCTTGCAGCTCACGCCCATGGCGGCCTTTCCGGCGGCGGTCTGGCTTAGAGCGCCTGCATACTTGGAGGCGGCGGGGAGGATCATCTTCCGCAGCATATCCACGCAGGTCATGGCCTCGATGTGGAGGATCTTGGCATAGGTCTCCAGATGGATCTTATACCGGGCGATGAACTCCGCCTCGGTGAAGATGCCGCGCTTAGTCACCAGGGACAGATTCTTGGGGCTGATGTAGGCGGGCAAAGCCTCGGCGGTGGACCGCAGATTGCTCAGCCCCCGCTTCTCGGCCTCAATGGGCCACTCCTCGGAATAGCCGTTGCCGTTGAAGATGATCCGCTGGTGGCCTGTCAGGGCGTCCCGCACCAGATCGTGGAGAGCCGTGTCGAAATCCGGGGCATTCTCCAGCACGTCGGCGAATTTGCCCAGCTCCTCGGCCATGATGGTGTTCAGCACGATGTTGGGCCCGGCAATGGACTGGGCGGAGCCCAGCATCCGGAACTCGAATTTGTTGCCGGTGAAGGCCACGGGGCTGGTGCGGTTCCGGTCGGTGGTGTCCTTGGGGATGGAGGGCAGCACGTCCACGCCGATGCGGAGCATGCTCTTTTCTAGGTCAGTGTAGCTGGCGCCGTTGATGATAGACTCCACCACGGCGTTCAGCTCGTCGCCCAGGAAAATGGAGATGATGGCCGGCGGGGCCTCGTTGGCGCCCAGCCGGTGGTCGTTGCCGGCGGAGGCCACGGTGCAGCGCAGCAGATCCTGATATTCGTCCACGCCCTGGATGAAGGCCGCCAGAAATACCAGGAACTGGGCGTTCTGGGCGGGAGTCTTGCCGGGGCTGAACAGATTCTTGCCGGTGTCGGTGCCCAGCGACCAGTTGTTGTGCTTGCCGGAGCCGTTGACGCCAGCGAAGGGCTTCTCATGGAGCAGGCACACCAGATTGTGCTTGGCGGCGCACTTCTTCATGATCTCCATGACCAGCTGGTTGGCGTCACAGGCGGTGTTGGCGTCGGTATAGATGGGAGCCATCTCATGCTGGCAGGGGGCGACCTCGTTGTGCTTGGTCTTGGACAGAATGCCCAGCCGCCAAAGCTGCTCGTCCAGGTCCTTCATATAATTGGAGACCCGGGTGCGGATGGTGCCGAAGTAGTGATCCTCCAGCTCCTGGCCCTTGGGGGGCATGGCGCCGAACAGGGTGCGGCCGGTGAGCCGCAGATCCTCCCGCTGGGCGTACAGATCCCGGGGGATCAGGAAATACTCCTGCTCCGGGCCCACCGAGGGGGTGACCCGCTTGGTGGTGGTGTCCCCAAACAGCCGCAGGATCCGGACAGCCTCCCGGGAGACCTCGTCCATGGAGCGCAGCAGGGGCGTTTTCTTGTCCAGAGCCGCGCCGGTATAGGAGAAGAAGCAGGTGGGGATGTAAAGGCTGTTGTCCTTGACAAAGGCGAAGGCGGTGGGGTCCCAGGCGGTGTAGCCCCGGGCCTCGAAGGTGGCCCGCAGGCCGCCGGAGGGGAAGGAGGAGGCGTCGGGCTCGCCCCGGACCAGCTCCTTGCCGGAAAATTCCATGATAACCTTGCCGTCCCCGGTGGGGGCGATGAAGGAGTCGTGCTTTTCGGCGGTGATGCCGGTCATGGGCTGGAACCAGTGGGTATAGTGGGTGGCGCCCTTCTCCGTCGCCCAGACCTTCATGGCCTCGGCGATCTCGTTCGCCACGGGAAGCTCCAGGGACGTGCCGGTTTCGATGCACTTTTTCCAGGCGCAGTAGGTTTCCGGGGCCAGACGCTGCTTCATGGTCGCCTCATTGAAAACGTCGCTGCCAAAGATCTCGGGTACCTTTACGATGTCGCTCATAATGACCTCCCTTATTGCTCTGCCGGTAAAAATGAAAGTTTTGATTGGCGATATTGCATTTTCCTATGTTTCCCGCCCCGCCCGCTTTGCGGCCGCGACACCTGAAAAACAGAAAAATATCAAAAATCACATCCCAATTTTATGCGAAAACCGGGAAAAATGCAAGGCGTGAAAGTAGATAAAAATGCCGAAGTTCCATGGTTCCATTTGTACAAGGGCACCAAAAATACAGAAAAGCCCATAGGAAAATGAATTTTTGCGGAATCAGATATTGCATTTTCCCGCTGCTGGGCGTATAATAAAACCGACTCTCACCCATATGGAAGGAAAGGATGATGGACGTGACCCCCTATTCTTGCAAAACGAGGGCGGAGCTGGCCCAGGAGTATCAAGCGGAGCTGGCCCGTTTTGAAGCCTGCAAGGCCAAGGGCCTGAAGCTGAATATGGCCCGGGGCAAGCCCGCCACCGCCCAGCTGGACCTGGCCAGCGAAATGCTGACGGTCCTGGCCGCGCCCCAAGACTGCTACGATGACGCCATCGACGCCCGGAATTACGGCGAGCTGTCCGGCCTGCCCTGCGCCAAGGCCTACTGGGCGGAGATGCTGGACTGCAAGCCCGAACAGGTTTTTGTCGGCGGCTGCTCCAGCCTGAGCCTGATGTACGATGTGATCGCCCGGGCCTATTCCCACGGCCTGCGCCACAGCCCCCGGCCCTGGTGCCGGGAGGAGAAGGTGAAATTCCTCTGCCCCTGCCCGGGCTATGACCGGCATTTTACCATCACCGGCTCCTTTGGCTTTGAAATGATCCCGGTACCCATGACCCCCGAGGGGCCTGATATGGATCTGGTGGAGAAGCTGGTGAAGGACCCGACGGTGAAGGGGATCTGGTGCGTGCCCAAATATTCCAACCCCGACGGCATCATTTATTCCGATGAGACCGTCCGCCGCTTCGCGAATCTGCGGCCCGCCGCCCCGGATTTCACGGTGATGTGGGACAATGCCTACTGCGTCCACGAATTTGAGGGGGAATATGTGCCCTTCCCGGATATTTTGTCCCTGTGCGCCCAGGCGGGGAGTCCCGATCTGGTGATCGAGTTTGCCTCCACCTCCAAGATCACCTTTGCCGGCGGCGGCATGTCCTGCATTGCCGCGTCGGAGGATAATATCGGGTATCTGACCAAGCTGTTTTCTGTGCAGATGATCTCCTATGACAAGGTCAATCAGCTCCGCCACGTCCGCTATCTCAAGGACAAGGCCAACACCATCGCGCTGATGAAACGCCAGGCGGAGATCGTGCGGCCCAAGTTCCATGTGGTCTTCGACTATTTGGAGCGGGAGATCGACCCCCTGGGCTTCGCTCACTGGAACCGGCCCACCGGCGGCTACTTTGTCAGCTTCTACACCCTTCCCGGCACCGCCAAGCGGGCCCTGGCGCTGTGCAAGGAGGCGGGAGTCACCATGACCGGCGCCGGCGCGGCCTATCCCTACGGCATCGACCCGGAGGACAGCAACATCCGCATCGCTCCCAGTCTGCCCCCGGTTTCAGAGCTGCGGGAGGCCATGGAGGTGTTCTGTACCTGCGTCAAGCTGGCGGCGCTGGAAAAAATGCTGGACTTGAGCTAAAAACCCTGCCCCGGCCGCGGCCGGGACAGAAGCTTATGCACGGGCTTAAAAAGCCTGCCCCGGCCGCCGCCGGGGCAGAAGCCTATTCACGGGTAAACTCATAGTTTTCAAATTTCAGCCGGTCCCCCACGTCCACCCCAGAGGGCAGCAGGGCGATGGCCACCTCAGACTCCACCCCGGTGTCGTCATAGCGGACGGTGGCATAGTCTCCCCGAATATCCACCACGGTGCAGCGCATGTTTACCTCCTTTTGCGAAACCCGCCCCCGAAACCGGGGGCGGGCAGTTTTTGTTTGGTTCTGCCGGGGACGCGGAAGGGAATGGAAATCCGCTCCTCCGTCAGACGATCAAAATGGCTGGATCAGGCTTTCCGGGATGCCGGGCGGGGAAGAACCGCTCTCCACCGCCCAAGGCGGCAGTCCCTTAGTCCTTGTACATCTCTACCAGCTTCAGCAGATGCTCGTAGCGCTCCTTGGCGGCCTCCTCGTTCCGAGCGAACAGGGTGGTGGCCCGCTCCGGGAACTCCCGGGTCAGACGGCTGTACCGGGCCTCGTTCATCAGGAACTCCTGATAGCCGCCCTTGGGGGCCTTGGAGTCCAGGGTGAACTTGCCGGTCTGCTTGGAGGGATCGAAGCGGAACAGGTTCCAGTAGCCGCATTCCACAGCCTTCTTCATTTCCTCCTGGCAGTGCATCATGCCGCCCTTGATGGAGTGCATCTCGCAGGGGGCGTAGCCGATGATCAGGGACGGGCCGTGGTAGGCCTCGGCCTCGGTGATGGCCTTCAGGGTCTGAGCGGGGTTGGCGCCCATGGCCACCTGGGCCACATAGATGTAGCCGTAGGACATGGCGATCTCGGACAGGCTCTTTTTCTTGGTCTCCTTGCCGGCGGCGGCGAACTGAGCCACCTGGCCGATGTTGGAGGCCTTGGAGGCCTGGCCGCCGGTGTTGGAGTAGACCTCGGTGTCGAAGACGAAGATGTTCACGTCCTTATTCTGGGCCAGGACATGATCCACGCCGCCGAAGCCGATGTCGTAGGCCCAGCCGTCGCCGCCGAAGATCCACACGGACTTCTTGGACAGGTACTCCTTCTTGGAGAGGATGTCCTTCACGTCGTCGCAGCAGACCTTGGCTTCCAGGTTGGCGATCAGGGCCTTGGTAGCGGCCTTGTTGGCCTCGCCGTCGTCAAAGGTGTCCAGCCAAGCCTGGCA
>CANQQU010000056.1 GCA_947626085.1 uncultured Oscillospiraceae bacterium | reverse complement strand
CCCCGCCCCCGGCATCATTCACCGGTTCCCGGTCAATGATGCCGGGGGCGGGGGATTCGATGGGGCGGTAGTCCGCCGCCTCGATGGGGCCCTTGCCGTCGATGGGCTGGCCCAGGGCGTCTACCACCCGGCCGATGAGCCCTTCGCCCACGGGGACGGAGACCACCCGGCCGGTGCGCTTGACCGTGTCCCCCTCCTGGATGCCCTGATCGTTGCCCAGGACCACGATGGACACCGCATCCTCCTCCAGATTCTGGGCCATGCCATAGGCGCCGTTGGGGAATTCCACCAGCTCGCCGGCCATGCAGTTGTCCAGTCCGGCGGCCCGGGCAATGCCGTCGCCCACCAGAATGACCACGCCGGTCTCGCTCTGCTCCAGGCGGGCCTCGTAATTTTTGATTTGCTCACGGATGATCTTGGTGATCTGCTCGTGTCTTGCTTCCATAGCGTCCCTGCTTTCTTATTCCGTTGGAGGTCACAGGACCGTGGAGCGCAGCATGGCCCGGATGGCGTCCAGCCTGCCCGCCACGGTGTCCTCCACCCGTTTTCCGTCGTAGTCCAGCCGCACGCCCCCCAGGGTCTTGGGGTCCACCCGGCACTGGAGCTTCACGGTCTTGCCGGTGATCTGCTCCAGCTTTTCTGTCAAACGGCGGCGTTGCTCGTCCGTGAGGGCCACGGCGGTCACTGCCGTCACGCTCACGATGCCGTTGTCGGCGTAGTACCGCTCCCGAAAGACCTTCACACAGTCGGGAAACTGACGGGCATAGCCCTTTTCGGAGAGCAGCTTGATGAAATTCAGCACATAGGGTTCCACCCGGCCTCGAAGGGCCTGGTCGGCGATGACGCGCCGCTCCTGCTTGGGCAGCGCCGGAGAATCCAGCAGCCGGAGATATCCAGACTCCTGGTCAAAAATTTCAGACAGAGATTCCAGCTCCTCCAGCATTGGACCGGAGAGGCCCTCGTCCCGGGCCAGGTCATAGAGGGCCTGACCGTAGCGCTCGGCGGCGGGGCTCATGCTTCACCACCCAGCTGTTCAATGAAGCGGTCCACCAGGGCGGCCTGCTCGTCGCCGTCCAGGCTCTTGCCCACGACCTTCCCGGCAATGGCCAGGGCCAGGTCGGAGATCTCGTCCTTGGCGTCGTTGACCGCCGTTTTCCGCTCCTGGGCAATGTCCGCGGCGGCCTTCTGCCGGATGGCGTCGGCCTCCCGGTTGGCCTGGCGGAGAATTTCCTCCTCCCGGCTCTGACCCCGGGCCACGGCCTCCTTCACCAGCCGCTCCCCGGTGTCGGCGGCCACGGCGAGCTTCTGCTCGTACTCCGCGCGCAGGGCCTCGGCCTCGGACCGGGCCTGACCGGCGGCGGCGTAGGTATCGTCGATCTCCTTTTGACGGGAATCGATCATCTTCATCACCGGGCCGAACAGGAATTTTTTCAGCACGAAAAAGAGGGCCAGAAAGTTGGCCAGGGCAAACAGGGCGTCCCACAGGTTTACGCCCATAAAATCTTCAAATCCCACGCTTTTTCGCTCCTTTCGTCAAAAAATGGGGAGAAGAAGATCAGTTGATGCCGAACATGATGACGAAGGCGATGACCAGGGAGTAGATACCGGTGGTCTCCGCCACGGCGCAGCCCAGCAGCATGTTGGTCCGCAGGGTGCTGGTGGCCTCGGGCTGACGGGCCATGCCCTCCAGGGCCTTGCTGACGGCGATGCCTTCGCCGATGCCGGGGCCGATAGCGCCGATGCCCATGCAGATGCCGGCGCCGATGGCGCAGGCGGCCTTAATGATCGCGTGTTCCATGATATAAATTCCTCCCAAAATGATAGTTGACTATTTCAAGAAAGCGAGACTTTCCACTTTCACGCGGTAGTTTCCTCCGGCGGCGGGCAGGCCCCGGAGATGTAGACCATGCTCAGCAGGCTGAACACAAAGGCCTGGATAAAGCCGGAGAACAGGTCAAAGTACAGCGACAGCACCGCCGGGATGCCAAACTCCAAAATGGGCACCCCGGTGAGCAGCCCGGAAAATTCCAGCAGCCCCAGCAGCCCCAGCACGGCCAGAACGATCCCGATGATCCAAAGGGCGGTTTTCTTCCGCTTTTTTCCCAGGAAGAACAACCCTGCTCCTAGGGCCAGCACCACCGCCGGCACGATCCAGGTGCCGGAGATGAGGCCGATCAGGATGGTGGAGGCGGCGCTGAGGGCAGTGTAGAGGATGCTGGTGATCACCCCGCCGCCGGCCACGTTGCCGAAGTGACGGAAGGCCATGCTGACAGGCTGGGCCACCTCGGAGATCAGATTCATGGGGGTCATCACCGCCACCGGCTCGGTAAAGCCCTTGAGCCAGCCGAGGAAGCCGTTGCGCTTGATGGAGTTGTACCAGATGATGGCGCTGACCATCAGCGCCCAGGTCAGCGTCACGCTCAGGTCCGCCGTGGTGGAGCGGAAGAAGCCCAGCATACTGATGAGAGACCCGCAGATGGAGGACAGAAACAGCGTTCCAATAAAGGGCGTCCAGGCGACGTTGTGTTCGCCCATGGTCTCCACCACCAGGGTGCGGAGCATGGTCACCGCCTTTTCCACCAAAACCTGAAGCTTTCCCGGCCGCTTTTGTAGGTTTCTCCCCAGAAAATACCCGGTGATGCTGAGAAATACCGTCACCAGCAGCAGCGAAAGGGTGGTCTGGGTCACGGGGATGCCCCCGAAAATGGGAATATAAAAATAGATGTACGCGCCGTTGACACTTACATTCATGCGGGACGGTCCCCCTTTTTCTGGAAAAATTCTCCCACGGTCAGGGCGATCCGGGGAAACAGCAGAGGCGCCAGCAGGGCGATGAGATTGCACTGCCCGCTTTTCGCGGCGAGAAACAGTCCCAGAAACAGTCCCACGTACCGCAGCAGGAAGGAGGCGGCGATGACGCCCTGGCCGCCCTTCACGTTCTGCTGCTCCGCCCGGTTGGCCGCGGCGTTGACCCCCACGCTCATCAGCAGGAAGTTCGCCAGGGACAGCCCGCCGCCGATCAGCCCGCCCCATAGGACCGTTAGATCCCAGTATCCCAGGGCGGCGAATATGGCGAACATGACGGCGATCCCCGCCGCCATTCCCCCGGTGACGAGGAGCGTTTCCTTCAGGAAGGTTTTCCTGGAATCCATAGTTTTCTCCTCAAGCGTGATCGTTGAAAAACACATCGGGGGGATCGTCCTTTTTTTCCTTGGAGATCCGGTCCAGCACCCGCAGGCTGGATAGAAATCCCTCCAGGGCGCACACCGCTCCAAAGGCTACCCCCACCCACAGCACCCAGTCCCCCAGGGAAAAGGTGTCCCGGAGCCAGGTGGACAGCCACACGCAGCCGGCCAGCGGCACGGCGACGGACAGCCCCAGTTGGGTGAGCCAGACCAGCAGCTGCAAATTCTTCAAAGGCAAAGCCCCCTCTAATTCAAAGGTTATTATACTCCATGGCGGAGGAAGATTCAAGACAAATTGCCCTCCTTTCTCAAATTTTTTTCGTTCCGGCGCTGATGGAGCGTTTTTTGATCGAAGGGAAAGTTTTTCGGGAAAAGGGCTTTCCTTTTTCCCCAAAATATTGTAAACTAGAGAAAAACCCCACACCGATCCGAAAGAAGAGGCATATTCTACCCATAGAGGTGGTTTGGAATGTTTCTGACGGTGATTTTGGGATGCCTGGCGGCCTTCGGCGCGGTTTGCGCGCTGGCCTGCCTGGTGGGACTGGCCCTGCCCAAGCCCAGCGGGGCGGCGGTCTGCCTGGGCCGGACGGCCTTCGCCGCGCGCTGGCTGTGGCTTCGGGAGCTGGGTCTGGCCCCCGGACGGCTGATTTGGGCGGACTGCCCCCTGGACGAGGGGGAGCGGGCAAGGTTTCAGGATCGGGGTGTGGAATTTTGCAGTCTGGCGGAGCTGCCCGCCCGGCTGGCGCGGGAGGCGGAGACCCTTGGGGGAACAGGAGCTGGAGATCTTGCAGGGCGCGATCAGCGCGGTAGTATACCAAAACTATGACAACGGCTACGCCGTGCTGCGCCTGGACTGCGGCAGCGGCCAGACCGTCACCGTGGTGGGCACTGTGCCCATGCCGGCGGTGGGGGAGCGATTGGTAGTGACCGGCCGCTGGGCCAGCCACGCCAATTATGGCCGCCAGTTTGAGGCGGAATTTCTGGAGCGGTTGATGCCCCAGAGCGGAGCGGAGATCTTGGCCTACCTGTCCAGCGGCGCCATCAAGGGCATCGGCGTGAAAATGGCGGCCCGGATCGTCTCCCAATTTGGGGACGATACCCTGCGGATCCTGGAGCGGGAGCCGGAAAAGCTGGCCCAGGTGCCGGGGATTTCCCAGGCCAAGGCCATCGCCGTGGGCCAGCTGTTCCGGGCCCAGTCCGGGCTGCGGCAGATCATGGAATTTTTCGCCCTGCACCACCTGCCGGCGGAGCTGGCGGTGCGTACCTATAAAATCTACGGGGAGCAGACCATGGAGCTGCTCTATCAGGATCCCTATCTGCTGATGGACGACGGGCTGGACGCCCCCTTTGCCCCGGTGGACGCCTTCGCCGTGGAGCTGGGGGTGGCCGCCGACGATCCCCGACGGGTGGAGGCGGGGCTGCTGTTTGAAATGCGCTACAACCTGGCCGCCGGCCATAGCTTCCTGCCCAGGGACAAGCTGGCCCTGGCCACGGGGCAGCTGCTCTCCATCTCTCAAGAGGCCGCGGCGGAAGGAATAAATCGGCTGTTGGAGGCGAAGAGGCTGATCGGGGACCGGCTGGCGGGGATCGACATTGCCTACCTGCCGGAGCTGTACCAGGCGGAGACGGAGGCGGCCCGCCGCCTGCGGGAACTGGCGGGGGAAGAATACGCCGCCCCCGCCGATTTGGAGGAAAAGCTCTGCCAGGCGGAACGGAGCAGCGGCCTAGAGTACGCTCCCCAACAGGCCCGGGCCATCCGGGAGGCGGCCCAGTCCGGGGTCCTGCTGATCACCGGCGGCCCCGGCACCGGTAAGACCACCATTTTAAACGGCGTGCTGTCCCTCTATTCCCAGATGGGCCTCAAGTGCCTGCTGGCCGCCCCCACGGGCCGGGCCGCCAAGAGGCTGACCGAGGTGACGGGCCGGGAGGCCTCCACCATCCACCGGCTCTTAGAGGCGGGCATCGACCCCAATACCGGAAAAATGTTCTTCGCTCGGGACGAGGGCAATCCCCTCCGGGCCGACGCGGTGATCGTGGACGAGATGAGCATGGTGGACGTGCTTCTGCTGGGCAGCCTGCTCCGGGCCATCCCGCCCCGCAGGCGGCTGATCCTGGTGGGGGACCCGGACCAGCTCCCCCCGGTGGGGCCGGGTTTTCCCTTTGGGGACATGCTCCGCAGCGGCGTGCTGCCCACGGTGCGGCTGACGGAAATTTTCCGCCAGGCCCAGCAGAGCTTGATCGTCATGAATGCCCACCGGGTCAACCGGGGGGAGCTGCCGGACCTTCGGAGCCGGGACAGCGACTTTTTCTTCCTGCCCTGCCGGACGGAGGAGGCGGTGGCCCAGATCATCACCGACCTGTGTGAAAAGCGGCTGCCCCAAAACATGGGCATCCCCGCCGGGCAGATCCAGGTGCTTTCCCCCACCCGGAAGGGGCCGGTGGGCACCTGGGAGCTGAACAAGCGGCTCCAAGCCCGACTCAACCCGCCGTCTCCGGCCAAAAAGGAGCGATCCTGGGGCGGATTTTCCTACCGGGAGGGGGACCGGGTGATGCAGATCCGGAACAACTATGACATTTTGTGGAAGAAAACCGACGGCTCCGCCGTCGGGGCCGGGATCTTCAACGGGGATGTGGGAACCATCCGGGAGATCGACCCCGCCATGGAGACCGTCACCGTGGTTTTTGAGGACCGGGAGGCGGAGTACGACTTCACCCAGCTGGGAGAATTGGAACCGGCCTACGCCATGACCGTCCACAAAAGCCAGGGCAGCGAGTACCGGGCGGTGGTCATGGCCGTGTGGGGCGGCAGCGGGTACTTATATAACCGCAGCGTCCTCTACACCGCCATCACCCGGGCCCGGGAGCTGCTGATTTTGGTGGGCAGGCCGGAAACGGTGGAGACCATGACGAATGCCGTCCGGGTGGGGCGGCGCTACACCGGCCTCAAGCTCCGTCTTCAGGAGAAGGACTATGTTGTTTGAATGGTTGAAGGCCCTCCTGTTCCCGCCCAAGTGCGTGCTGTGCGGGAAGCTCCTGGAGCGGGAGGAGACGGACCTGTGCCATGAATGCCGGACGGACAGGCACCTGTATCCCCGGCCCTCCGGCGGAAAGGAATTTATTGACCGATGGACCGCGGTGTGGTATTATGACACTGTGGTGCGGCGCAGTTTGCTGCGGTACAAGTTTCACGGCGCCCGGCACTATGCTTCCTGCTACGGCAGAATGCTGGCCATGAAGCTGACGGAGGAAGATCTGACGGATTTCGACCTGCTTACCTGGATCCCGGTCAGCGCCAAGCGGCTGCGGAAGCGGGGCTACGATCAGGCCCAGCTTTTGGCCCAGGCGGTGGGCAAGGAATTGGGCAGGGAACCCACGCCCACGCTTCGGAAGAAGTGGGACAACCCGCCCCAGTCCGGCATATCCGGACCGGCCCAGCGCCGGGCCAACGTGCTGGGGATCTACCAGGTCTTGGACCCGGAACGGGTGCGGGGAAAGAAAATACTGCTGCTGGACGATATTCTCACCACCAGCGCCACCGCCAGCGAGTGCGCGCGGATGCTGCTGACGGCGGGAGCGGAGCGCGTGACCCTGGGCGCGGTAGCCGCCGGGGGGAGAAAAAAGGATAACGGGTGATTTTTATGCCATTTCAAATGCCATTCCAACTGTTTACAAACGACCTGGGCGTGGACCTGGGCACCTCCAATGTGCTGATCTATGTCCACAACCGGGGCATCGTGGTGCGGGAACCGTCGGTGGTGGCGGTGGACAAGAATACGGGCCGGATCCTCCAGGTGGGCGCCGCCGCCCGGAATATGCTGGGCCGGACCCCCGGAAACGTGGTGGCTATGCACCCCCTCCAGGACGGGGTCATCTCCGACCATGAGATGACGGTGCGGATGCTCCAGCGGCTGTTCCGCACCGCCACCCGCACCAGCCTGTTCACCCCCAAGCCCCGGGTGGTGATCTGCGTGCCCAGCGGGGTGACGGAGGTCCAGGAGCGGACGGTGATCAATGCCGCCATCGAGGCCGGCGCCCGCCGGGTGTACCTGATCGAGGAGCCGCTCGCGGCGGCGCTGGGCGCCAATCTGGACATCAGCGGTCCCAGCGGGTACATGGTGGTGGATATCGGCGGCGGCACCACCGATATCGCCGTGCTGTCCATGAACGGGGTAGCGGCCTCCTCCTCCATCAAGGTGGCGGGGGACGCCTTTGACGATGCCGTGGCCCGGTTTGTTCGGCGGCAGTTCGGCGTGGTCATTGGCCAGGCCACGGCGGAGAACATCAAAATTCAGATCGGCTGCGTCTATCCCCGCCCCCAGGACATCTCCATGAACGTCCGGGGCCGGGACACCAAAACCGGCAGGCCCCGGGACATTACCATTTTGTCCTCCCAAATTTATAACGCCCTGCGCCGTCTGGGCCGGCAGATCGCCGACGAGGTCCTCTCCGTGCTGGAGCAGAGCTCCCCGGAGCTGGTGGGGGACATCTCTCAGAACGGCATCACCCTCACCGGCGGCGGCAGCCAGATCTGGGGCATGGACGCCCTGCTGATGGAGCACACCGGCATCCAGACCACCCTGGCCGACGACCCGGATTCCTGCGTGGCCTACGGCTGCGGCAAGAGCCTGGAGTGGATCAACCACATGCAGGAGGGCCCCATCAACATCGCCCGCCGCCGCATTATGCGGGAGCGCTGAAAAACGGAAAAAGAACCCCCAGGGGGGCTTCTCAACGGGGCGAAGGTAGCTTATAATGAAGCCATCGGTTACCTCTTAACGATCCCAAGCCCTCCGCGCCGCGCTTTTTGGGGAAAAAGCGCGGCGCGGTATTTTTTGGAATGTCCGTCTTGCTATTTCCCCCATTTCCGCGTATAATGAACGGCAGCGAGGAGGAGAGAGAAAAATGATCCTGTATTTGACCAGCAGCCCCTGCGTGCCGGGGGCGGACCGGGCGATCCTGAACCCGGTCAACGGTTTTTTGGACCGGCTCCGGGCGGACCTGCCGGAACGGCCCAAGTGTTTGGTGGCCTGCTCGGACCCGAATGACCCGGATGGGACCGACCACTTTGCCTGGGACATGGCCGGGGCCTTTACGGAGGCCGGAATGCCCTGGGGAGAATTTCGGGTGCTGGACGGCCGAAATCCAATGGATGCCCGGGATCTGGTGGCGTGGAGCCAGATGATCCTTCTGGCCGGGGGCCATGTGCCCACCCAGAACCGGTTTTTCCGGGAGATCGGCCTGGCAGGGTTCCTCCGGGACTATCCCGGAACAGTCATCGGCGTCAGCGCCGGCAGCATGAACAGCGCTGCCATGGTCTATTCCCACCCGGAGCTACGGGGGGAGGCGGTGGACCCGGACTATCAGCGGTTCCTGCCGGGCCTGGGCCTGACCTACATCAACATCGTCCCCCATTTCCAGCAGATCCGGGACCTGCGCCTGGACGGGCTTCTGGTGGTGTGGGATATCGCCCTGGGGGACAGCCGGGGGCACTGCTTCTACGCCCTGCCCGACGGGACTTATTTTTACGCCCGGGACGGAAAGACGCTCCTGTGCGGCGAGGCCTACCGGATGGAGGAAAATCACTTCTACCAGGTCTGCCGGGACGGGGAGACCCTTGCGCTGTGAAAGGAATAAAAAGATGAAGCGAGATTTAAAAATCGTACAGATCGGCTTTGGCCAGCGGGGGATCCCCATGCTGGAGCTGATGCTGAAGACCATGGAGGATATCCAGGTGGTGGGCGTGTGTGACGCCTACCCGGACCGCACCGCTGCGGCGGCGGACCGGATCGAGAAAGCCCGGGGCTGCCGCCCTGTCCAAACGGAGGACTACCGGGACCTTCTGGCCCTGGACGCCGACGCGGTGCTGATCACCAGCGCCTGGGAGGGGCATATCGACATGGCCTGCCAGGCCATGGAGGCGGGCCTCGACGTGGGCTGCGAGGTGGGCGGTGCCTATCGCGTTGAGGACTGCTGGCGCCTGGTGGAGACGGCGGAGCGGACCGGACGGCGCTGCATGCTTCTGGAGAACTGCTGCTACGGCCGCCGGGAGCTGATGGTGAAAAATATGGTGGAGCAGGGCCTTTTCGGGGAAATCGTCCACTGCGACGGCGGCTACTGCCACGATCTGCGGGAGGAGGTCAGCTGCGGGGAGGAAAACCGCCACTACCGCCTGCGGAACTACCTGTCCCGGAACTGCGAAAACTACCCCACCCATGAGATCGGCCCCATCAGCAAGGTGCTGAAAATCAACAGCGGGAACCGGTTTACCAGTCTGATGTCCGTGGCCTCCAAGGCCTCCGGGCTCCACGAGTACGTCCTGGCCCACCGGGGGCCGGCGGACAAGCTGTCGAAGGCCCAATTCGCCCAGGGGGACGTGGTGACAACCATTCTCAAAACCGCCCTGGGCCAGACGGTGCGGATCACCCTGGACACCACCTTGCCCCGGGCCTACAGCCGGCAGTTTACCGTCCGAGGCACCAAGGCCGCCTATTTTGAGGACATGGACGCCATTTTCCAGGACGGGGTCCACAACCGCTATGAATTTGACGCTAAAGCCCTCTGGGGCAACGCCAAGGAGTATGCCAAGGACTATGACCATCCCCTCTGGCGGGAATACCAGGCGGTGGGGGGCCACGGAGGCATCGACTATCTGGTGCTGCGGGCTTTCTTTGAGAGCATCCAGCAAAACCAGCCCGCCCCTATCGACGTCTACGACATGGCCACCTACATGAGCATCACCGCCTTAAGCGAGCGGTCCGTTGCCCAGGGCGGCGCGCCGGTGGAAATGCCGGACTTTACCTCCGGCCGCTGGAAAAACGAAAAGCCCAAGACCGGCTTTGCCTACGAGCTTTAACACCCGCCCCCAAACCGCTAGGCAGGAGACTCGTTCTCCTGCCTGCTCTTTTTTGCCGGAGAACCCCCTGCGGGGCGGGCGGGGAAAAACACCTTTTTGGGCGGGTGGGGACCGGAATCCGACTTCCTGCCTTCTTATTTCGGTGCGCTCTGCACCGGGAATGCTCCCCCTACCCATGCCGGGGGCCTTACTTTCTTGTTTCGGCAAGAAAGTGGGTCCCCCGGAAGGGGCCGGGGGAGCATTCCCGACAAGGGACGCACCAAAATAAGAAGGTAGGCAGTAGAAAAACTTCCCCCGCCCGCCCGGCAGAGGTGGCTCTCCACGCCACGGTCGGTAGCTCCCTCCGGTGCGGAATGCACCGAAATAAGAAGGCGGGCAGGAGCATTTCTGCACTTGCATCGTGAGATGCACCAAAACAAGAAGACACATCCCAACAAAATATCGAAAAAATGTTCAAAAAGTTTTTCCCGATTACCCATTGCATTCAAAGTTTAAATGTAGTAAAATAAAACAGCCTAAGTCTCAAAATGTGGCAGCTTTTTATGGGCAGAATTGAAATGAAAAGCGGCTTCCGAATCCTTGGGACAAGGATAAAGGCTCCCCAGTCCGCATAAGATGCCCGTGGGAACTGATGCCCGGATGGGAAGGAGCGAACGCCCCATTTTGGGCGTGATCAACATTTCATGAAAAAATATATCAATATGCCAAGTTACGGACTGCATGGCGATTGCCGCCGCGGCTGTATTGGCGGCGGTTGGGGAGACGAAGAGGCTCCGATTGGCGGCTTTCCACACTTAAGCCGCTGCTGGTCGAACTGCCGATTCTTCCGTCTGCTCCGCCGCGAAGTCTGTACCGGGCAATCGCGCGGGAGGCGCTGGATCATGACGGATTCCAATCAGAACAACCGTAAAACTGAACGCGGTAACCGGGGAGAGCGCGGCTTTCCCTGGGGTGCTTTTATTGTGGCTTTGGAGGGGGCGCTGGCAGTTGTATTCTGTGTGCTGATGCTCCTGACCAAGCTGCTGCCGACGGGCTATATGATCCTGCTGATCCTGATTCTGGTGATGCTGACGGCCCTGGTGGCGACTCTGGTTCTCCAGAAGGGGAAGGGACTCCGGACCACCGGAGTGGTCTTCGGCATTTTGTCCTGCCTGCTGCTTCTTGTGGGGAACCTGGGGGTAGGCAGGACCCTGATGGCCATGAACAGTATCACCAATCCCGGTAGGGAAGAGATACAGGTGGGCATTTACGTCCGCGCCGATGACCCTGCCCAGATTCTGGGTGACATGGGGGATTATACCTTTGGCATTCTCCAGTCCATCGACCGGGAGAGCGTGGATGAGACGGTGGCTCAGGTCACCGGGAAGCTGGAGCGGGACATTGCCATTCAGGAGTACGACAGCCCTGCCCAGCTGGCCGGCGCTCTTCTGGACAGCCAGGTGGACGCCATGATTTTGAACAGTGCGTATTTGGACGTTTTGACGGAGACGCCCGGCTTTGAGGATGTGGAGAGCCGGGTGCGGCAGATCACCGCCATGAGCGTCTATCCGCCCGCGCCGCCCACCCGGCCCTCCTCCAGCGCCACGACCCGGCCCTCCACCCAGGGAACGACCGTCCCCTCCGACCCGGTGACCGGGGAAATCGAGCCCTTTGTGGTCTATATCAGCGGCATCGACAGTCGCACCGGGCTGGATACCCGGAGCCGGAGTGACGTCAATATTCTGATGCTGGTGAATCCGCAAACCCATCAGATCCTGCTGCTCTCCACGCCCCGGGACTACTTTATACCCCTGTCCATTTCCCACGGAGTCAAGGACAAACTGACCCATGCCGGAATTTACGGCATCGACGTGTCCATGGACACCCTGGAAATGCTCTACGGCATCGACATCGACTATTATTTCAAGGTCCACTTCGGCGGATTTAAGGATATTATCGACTGCCTGGGCGGGATCACGGTGAGTTCCCCCATTGAATTTGACTCCCGGGGCTACCACTTCGACAAGGGCGAGAACTTCATGGATGGCGACAAGGCCCTGATTTTCGCCCGGGAGCGGTACGCCTTTATCGACGGGGACTTCCAGCGGGGCCGGAATCAGATGGCGGTGATCAAGTCTGTGATCAACAAGGCCATGTCCCCCAGCATCCTTTCCAACTATCTGGGCCTGCTGGAGGCGGTGGAGGACGGCTTCCATACCACCGTGCCCTATGACCTGCTGGCGACCTTGGTGCGGGCGCAGCTGGCGGATAATCAGTCCTGGAATATCGTCACCTACGCCGTCAGCGGCTATGGAGACTACCAGGTCACCTTCTCCCAAGGGGTGGAGGCGTCGGTGGTCATTCCCTACGAGTCTACGGTAGAGACCGCCAAGGAGCTTATGGAGCAGCTGCTTTCCGGCCAGGTCGTGAAACAGCCAGAATAAACAGGGATAAAGATGGTGTGTATGGAAGGATCGAACGGAAAAGGGAAAAAGCATTTTGAACATTGGCTGGTTGTCGGCGTTGGCCTGGCGGTGTACGATGCCCTCGCGGTGAATCTCGCTTACTTCTTGGCCCTCTGGCTGCGGTATGACTGCCAGTTTTACGCCATACCTGAGGACAGTCTCCGGTGGCTGGGCCGGTTCGCGCCTCTTTACACGCCGCTATGTCTGGCCATTTTCTGGCTGTGCCGGATGTACCGGGACCGGTGGCGGCACGCCGGGGATCGGGAGCTGCTGCAGGCGGTGCTTGCCGTCTGCCTGGCCTGCGCTGCCCAGATCGTGGGCGTGTGGGCGCTGTTTGGCCGGATGCCCGCGGCCTACTACGCCGTGGGAGCGCTGCTGCAGCTCCTGGCGGTGCTGCTCCCCAGGCTCCTTTACCGCCTGGTGTGGGGGATCCTCCACCCGGAGAAGGCCGCCGGGGAGGTCCCCGTGGAGGAGCTGCTTGGCCGGGAACCGGTAAAAATGGACACGGAGGAGGAATTGTCCTTCCTCCGGGATAAGACCGTGCTGGTGACGGGAGCCGGCGGCTTGATCGGCGGTGAGCTGTGCCGCAAGATCGCCGGCTGCGGCGTCAAGAAGCTGATCCTTTTCGACGTCTGCGATGACCACACCGGCGCTCTTCAGCGGGAGCTGAAGGAGCAAGCGCCTCAGCTGGATTTGGTGGCCCTGGTGGGCTCCGTCCAGGACGACCGGCGGCTGGGGAACGTGTTCTCCCGGTATCGTCCCCAGGTGGTGTTCCACGGGGCGGCCTACAGTGACGCGCCGGTGCTGGAGGAGAGCCCCTGGGAGGCTGTGAAGAACAACGTCCTGGGCGCCTATCAGACGGCCTGGGCCGCCATGACCCATGGCTGCCAGCGGTTTGTTCTGGTCAGCGCGGACGAAGCGGCGAAGCCTTCCAGCGTCATGGGGGCATCCAGACGACTCAGCGAAATGATCCTGGAGGCCTTTGGCTGGGCAATCCGGGAGGGGCGTTTCCAGGAGCTGTCAAAGCTGCGCGCGCGCCGGGCAGGGAAGGAGCTTGCGTCTCTGCCGGAAGATGTAAATACGGAATTTGTCGCGGCGCGGTTGGGGAATTTGCTGGAGAGCGGCGGCTCCGCGGTGTCCATGTTCCAGCGGCAGATCGCCAAAGGCGGGCCGGTGACGGTGCCCGGCCCGGAGGCTGCTTGCCGCTTGATGACCGCCCAGGAGGCTGTCGGGCTGATCCTTCATGCCTGCGCCCACGCCAAGGACGGGGAGATTTTCGCGCTGGACATGGGAGAGCCGATGAAGCTCGATGCCCAGGCCCGGAAGTTGATTCAGCTCTCCGGCCGCCGGCCGGATCAGGATATTTCCATCATCTATACCGGCCTTTGCCGGGAGGAATGTCCGGCGGCGGAGGAGAGCCCGGAAAAGACCGTCGGCAGCGGGATTTATATTTGCCGTACCGACCCATTCGATGCCGCGCGGCTTCTTGCCCTGCTTCCCGGGCTGATGAAGGCGGCGTATGAGGAGCGTGGCGACGCCCGAGAGCGGCTGCTTCAGCTGATATCTGATCCCGGTCCGGCGGAAAGCGGAGACTCCGAGAACGATTCGGAGGAACCGACCCAGCGGAATCAGAAAAAGCGCCGCAGGAATCGGCACAATTCCAAACCCCGGCAGAATTTGGAAAGCATGAGCAATACTTAATTTAATCAAGAATCCCTGCCGGCGTACACTGCTCCATAAAAAAGATAGTAGACAACCCCCCTGTTGTAGGAGAATGAATACAACAGGGGGTGTTGTTATGGGGAAATAGCAAAACTTTTGGCGCTGAATCAAAGAAAACCCCGCGTCCTGCAATGGTATTGTTTTGGCAGACGGGGACCAAAAAGCAAAAAACCGTGGCTCCGCGCCTCCGTAGGGGGTAGGGAAGCCCCTTTTTTCGATCCTTTTTGGAAAAAATGACAAAACTATTGAAATGGGGAAGGCTTTGCTGTATAATACCTCTATTCTTGCAATTGTACACTTATTTCAGTTGTGGGCGGGCCGGGCGGCCCGTGAGAAGTCCCCCCGGCTGCGCTTGCGGGCAGCCGGTGTGTTTTCCGGCTCGCCGGCGCTTCCGGCCGGGCAGAGTGAGGGGAGGTGAAGGCCGTGTATCGTGTAGCGGTCTGCGACGATGAAAAGGTGCTGCAAGAAGAGATCTGCCGCATGTGCGGCGAGATCCTCCAGGACATGGGCGTGCAGCATAAAATTCAGGCCTTCGGCTCCACCAAGGAGCTGCTGGCGGCCCTGGATGTGCAGGAGGGATTCGACCTGATCTGCCTGGACATCATGATGCCGGAGAAAAACGGCATGGAATTTGCCTACGAATTGGTTCTATAATAAAAGTTGGGGTCAGGTGAAGATCACCTGGCCCCGAATGTAAATTTAGGGTTGAGCATGGAGGA
>CANQQU010000055.1 GCA_947626085.1 uncultured Oscillospiraceae bacterium | reverse complement strand
TGGCGGCAGTCCCGCTCCTCCAGGTCGGCCCAGGTCAGGCCCTCCACCGCCATCCACTTTTCCAGCAGCTCCAGCTCCCCGCAGTCCCCGTCGGCGGGATAATCCTCCGCCCGGGACAGGTCGAAGGTGTCCGTGGTGTCCCCCGGCTGACGGGAGGTGGGCGGCTCCGTAGGAGGTTCCGTGGGAGGTTCCGTAGTGGGCGCTTCCGTTGGCGCCTCCGTGGGCGTGGCGGTCGGTTCCGAGGTCGCCTCTGTGGTCGGCTCCGAAGACTCCCTTGCAGGCGGCGAGTCCGTTCCGCCGGGGAGCGAAGTGGTTTCCTCCTCTGTGCCCAGGATCAGGTGCGGCGGCAGGGACGACTGAGGGGCAGACCTGCCGCACCCCCACAAGGAGCCGCAACACCATGCGGCGAGAAGCAGCGCCGCCAGGCGGCGGAGCTTCAAATTCGCCTGGGAAACTCTAATCTTTCTGTGCGGTGTCATAAATCGCGCGCCTCCTGCCTTCTTTTAACAAAATTCACGTCTTGTCACTTGCCAATATCCTATCACGGAGCCCAGCAGCGCCACCAGGACCATCACGCTGAAAACCGCCCAGCCGGGATTGAAATAGTCGGGGGCCGCCTGAATGAGCAGGAGGGGCGAGAGCAGCGGAAGATGCTCAAAACGCACCCGCAGCTGGTCGTAGAGCATATTCCAGACATAGTAAAGTAGATAGGGAAACAGAATGACGAACACCTGGAATCGGGGCAGCGTCCCCACCGCCAGGCACAGCGTCCCTGTCACCCCGCCCCACAGGAACGCCAAGCCGCAGAAGGCCAGGCAGAACAGCCAGGGAGCGTGGAAGTACAGCGCGGACAGGCAGCTTCCGTTGGCTACCGGCGGCAAGTCCATAATGCTCGGCGTCGCCACCGGGCAGATCAGGGCGTTGACCAGCAGATCAAACAGCGCCGTCCCGCCCACCACGGCCCCGCCGCTCAAGAATACGGCGGCATATTTCGCCCGAAAATACGCCTTTTTTCCCATACGGGTCACGATCTGATCGTAGACGCCGCTCCGCCGATCCTTCAGGTAGGACCAGCCGTAGGGCAGGGCCGCCAGAATGGGCCAGTAAAAATCAAAGGCCAGAGCGCCCAAGCTGAAGTAGATCAGCAGCCAGAGCATGAACAGCAGCCCGACGAACTCCCCGGAGAACCGTTCCGGGTCCTGCTGTAAATGCCGCAGGGTGCTTTCAGTCATCTCCGCCACCGTGGCGCTGTTTTGCAGGATGTTGGCGGCGGACATCAGCAGGCCCGCCGCCAGGGCCAGCAGAAACATTTTATTGTGGAACGCTTTCCACAGTTCGCTTTTTAGTGTACCGCTCATTTTTCCTCCAATTTCATGACGATGGGCCGCTTCCCGCGCCGGCCAGGGAATTTTATTTTTTCACAAACCTAGCCGTTCAAAACGATGTCCAACTCTTTGGGCCAGGCGGTCAGGTGGAGGACCCAGGGGTAGGTCTCAATATGCCGCCAGGTCCAGCTGCTGAAGTTGTCGGAAAACAGCCCATAGGGCAGCACCAGATCATATTCTGTCCCTTTCGGGAGGCAGATGCCGTAGGCCCCCTCCAGCACCGGGTTTAGCGCCGTGAGCAGATCCCAGTCCATCCCCGCGTAGGCGTCGTCCCCGTGAAGGCCCAGGCTCGTCAGCAGCACCCCCTCGGCGTCGCTGTCTTCATTATACAGCGTGACCCGCACCAGGGCCAGCTTGTCCGGCCGAAACAGGGGATCAAAATCCTCCGGCGGCGTCCAGCCCGCCAGAAAATCCCGGTAGTCCACGATCTCAAAGCTGTTCACCTTGATGAAGTAGCCGTCGACGATCTCCCCTGAACTCAATCGGTTTTCTCCAAAGGCCAGCCGCTCCGCCATCTGGTGGTATTCCACCCCTTCAATCTGGGAGAAGCTGTCATACCAGGCGTTCATGGTCACATACCGCCAGGTCCAAAGCCCCGCCAGCACCGCCACCGCCAGGAGGATCAGGCCCCATTTGACGCCCCGCTTCATTTTGCCACCCGCCCTTCCGTCACGGTGTAGGTTTCCTCCGCCAGCCGCTCCAGGAACGCCCCGTCGTGGCTGGCCACCACTACCAGCGCGCCCCGGTCCCGCTCCCGGCGAATCAAGTCCTCGATCAGGGCCGACCCCGCCGCGTCCAGGGCGTTGGTGGGCTCGTCCAGTAGGAGTATCTCCGGCTTTTCCAGGATCGCCGCCGCGATGCCCAGCCGCTGCTTCATGCCCAGGGAGTATTTCCGGTAGGTCCGCCGGTCCTCCGGCTCCAGGCCCACATCCAGCAGGGCCTGCCGGGCCTCGGACGCGCCCACCCGGTTCTGGATCTGGGCCAGGAGGATCAGGTTCCGCAGCCCGGTGTACTCCGGCAGGAAGGCGGGGTTTTCCAGCAGCATCCCCAGGGAGGGGGGGAAGTCCAGCTCTTTTCCCAACTCCTTGCCGTCTAGCAGCACCCGGCCCGTGGTGGGCCGGATCAGCCCGGCCATCAGCCGCAGAAGCATGGTCTTGCCGGAGCCGTTGGGGCCCCGGAGACCGTAGATGGTCCCCCCGGTGAGCCGGAGATTTACATCCTTCAGGACCTCCGCGCCCCGGATGGTCTTGGAGGCGTTTTCAATCAAAATTTCCATTTCTATTCCTCCGCCGATAAAATATTTTGCTTCCGGAACCGGATCGTCCCGGCAATCGCGCTGCCCAGCAGCAGCGCCAGGTCCACAAAAATCGCCGTCCCCGGCTCCACGCTGCCCCCAAAAAGGGACGTGCGGATCAAAATGGCCCCGCTGCCGGGGATCCACCCCGCGTCAAAGTACAGAGATACCAGCAGCGCCCCGGAGCAGCTGAGAAATGCCAGTACCGGCTTGCAGAACAGGCACAGGGTCATCTGCGCGGCGCTGAGGGCCGCCATGGTCAGATAGGGCAACGCGATGCCGATCAGCAGGCACTGCCCCGCCGACAGGGGGCGGACCTGGGTGAAGGGAAATTCCCAGTACTGGGCCGCGGGGGTATTGGTCAGGGCCGCCTCTCCCCCGGTGGCCAGGCAGAACACCGCCGCCACCAGAAGCACCCCGGCGAAATACACCCCGCAGCTGACCAGATTCCAGAGGCATTTGGACAGGAACCATCCCCGCCGGGACCCGCAGCGGATCAGCACCTGCTGACCCGAGGCGGTCAGATCCGCGATCAGAAAGTCCAGATTCACCAGCAGCGCCCCGCCCATGACCGCCAGAAATCCCAGGGGAAGCACGATGGCCTCACCGGAGCCGATCACCGGCGGCTCCATCCCCGCGAAGAGGTGGAATACCCAGTCCATCCAGGTGATCCCCGGCATCCCCTTCACGACCCGCAAAAAGGACGCGCAGGCCAGGGCGAAGATGGGCAGCATCAAGAGGTATCGCTTCCGGCGCAGGCCACACCGAAGGTCGTGGGAAAACAGCTTAAGAAAATTCACGTCTTGTCACCTGCCAATAGCCAATTACGGAGCCCAGCAGCGCCACCAGACCCATTACGCCGAAAATTGCCCAGCCGGGATTGAAATAGTCGGGGGCCGCCTGAATGAGCAGGAGGGGCGAGAGCAGTGGAAGACTGCCAAAACTCTGCAGGATCTGGAAATAAATCATATTCCAGACATAGTAAAGAAGATAGGGAAACAGAATGACGAACACCTGGAATCGGGGCAGCGTCCCCAGGGCCAGGCACAGCGTCCCCGTCACCCCGCCCCACAGGAACGCCAAACCGCAGAAGGCCAGGCAGAACAGCCAGGGATTGCGGAAGTACAGCATGGATATAAAATGTCCATTGAATACCGGCGGCAAGCCCGCGATGCTCGGCATCTCCACCGGGCAGATCAGGGCGTTGACCAGCAAATCAAACAGCGCCGTCCCGCCGACCACGGCCCCGCCGCTCAGGAATACGGCGACATATTTCGCCCGGAAATATGCCTTTTTCCCCATACGGGTCACAAGCTGGTCATAGACGCCGCTCCGCCGCTCCTTCAGGTAGGACCAGCCGTAAGGGAGGGCCGCCAGAATGGGCCAGTAAAAATCAAAGGCCAGCGAGCCCAAGCTGATATTGATCAGCAGCCAGAGCATAAACAACGAAAAGCCCCCGTGTCCGCCGACAAACCGTTCCGGGTCTTTCTGCAAAAGCCGCAGGGTGCTTTCGGTCATCTCCGCCACCGTGGCGCTGTTTTGCAGGATGTTGGCGGCGGACATCAGCAGACCCACCGCCAGGGCCAGCAGGAACATTTTATTGTGGAACGCTTTCCACAGCTCGCTTTTCAGGTTCCCCTTCATTTTTCTCCCTCCAGTCCCAGATCCACCAGGTAGACCTGCCCAGGCGTGTATTCCTCCCCGTTTAGCAGCGCCCCGCCGATCCGGGCGCAGAGGCCGGAAAGGTCTCTCGGCGTCCCGTCGCTCCGATTGGTCACCAGAAAGCCCAACGTGAAGGACCGCTTCTGTCCCGGCTCCAAGCGGTAGCAGAAGGTCGCATCCGGACTCTCCCCGGGGGCACTGAAATAGCCCAGGTGCCATTCCTGATAGATGCCCTGATCTTTCGCGATGCCCCAGTCAAAATTCCAGCCCTCCATGGGCTCGGTATTGAGTTGCCGCCGGCCCCGGTCCACCACCGTCAGCAGCGCGTCCGCCCGGAACAGATAGGGGTCGTCATATTGCCCGCCGCCCCGGCCCTGGGCGTCGGCGTCCTTTTTGGTCCGGGCCACGGCGTCGAAGCTCTCCACCGTCACGTCCACCAGCACCACCGTCAGCTCCGGGACGAAGCCCCCGTCCGATAGGAGGAAGGACGGATACCGGTCGGACTGGTATTTGTAGATCTGTTCGGCCCCGGTTTCGTCGTAGAGGGGGACGGCCTCGTTCCCAAAGCCCGCCTGGTTGGGAAGGTCAGAAACATTTTCCACGATCCGCACCCCGGTGACGGTATATTCCAGCCGCCCGGACAGGAGCGTTGGGTCCGTCTCCGGGGTAACGGAGAAGGCCACTGTTCCAGCCTGATTTTGGGCGGTCCCCTCCGTGGCGTCCCCGTCTGTAGCGTCCGGAGCGCCCTGGGAACTCTGGGGCGGCTCGCTCCCCCCGGCGGCAGAGGTGGTCTCTCCGCTGCCGGACAGGGTAAGCAACCGATCCGGGACCTCCCGCCGGCAGCCCAGAGTCGAAGCCGCCAGGCACAGCGCCAGGAACAGTAAAAGCATTTTCTTCATCATTTTTTTGATCCCTTCCTTTTGTATGATCTCCGCCGGAAGGGCCTTGCCCTTCCGCTGAATTAAAGTTAAGCCGCCGGTGCATCGAAAACGCATCGTCTTTGCATCGTTTTTTGCATCAATTATGTTAACTTTTCTGCCGCTCTCCGCCGAAGCTCCAGCAAAATACTCCCCCCATCCACTTGGCACAGTATAGCACAAAGCGACCGGAGAATCCACGAATTGGTAATAGACGCTTAGTTTTATGTAATGAACGCCGATTTTCTCAAAATAAATTGGCGGCCGCCGTCCGTTTATTTTGGGGGGTGGACGATCCTTGGAAGCATTTTCGCCGGGAAGCGATCCTCTTGAAAAAAGAAAGAAATCCAGTATAATGATGGGAAAAAGGGCCCTGCGGCAGGCAGCCGCGCCTGGTGCCTGAGAATGGAGGGAGCGGAATGTTCCGAATTTTGATCTGCGATGATGAGCCGGCGGTACTGGAAAAATTGCGGCGCATCGTCTCGGACAGCATGGCCCAAATGGGGATCCCGGTGCAGATCCACACCAGTACCGACCTGTCTGGGATCGGCCAGCGGATCCTGGCCAGCTGTGATCTGGCCCTGTTGGATATCGACTTGGCCCAGGGAGACTATAACGGCCTGGATATTGCCCGAAAGATCCGCGCTCTGCGGCAGGACACCGTCATTATTTTTATCACCAATTTCATCGAGTACGCCCCGGAGGGGTACGAGGTCCAGGCGTTTCGGTATGTGATGAAGTTTGAGGCGGAGGAAAAGCTGCCCGCCTGCCTGGATCTGGCGGCGCGGCAGTTGAATCGCCGGCGGCAGACCCTGAAAATCAAGGTCAACGGCGAAGTGATGGACCTGCGCATTCAAGACATTCTCTATATTGAGTCCCAGCTTCGGCAGGTGGTGATCCATGTCCAGTCCGGTCAGAGCTGCCGGCAATACCAGTGCTACGCCGCGCTGGCGGATCTTGAAAACCAGCTTTCCGAAAAGGCTTTTTGCGGATCCACAAGAGCTTTTTGGTGAACGGGCATCACCTGAAAAGGCTCCATCATGACGGCGCCCTCCTGGACGATGGGACGGAGCTGCCGGTCAGCGCCCGAAAATATCCGCAGATCAAAAACGCGTACCTGCTCATGAGGGGGTGAGGAATTGGACCAGCTGCTCTACGGGATTTGGGTTACTCTGGAAGGGGCAGCCATCTTTCTCTTTTTGTCCGCGACCCTGCCCACGAAGGGCCGGATGGGAAAAGCCGCCTGCTGGTTCTTGCCAGTCTGGGGCCTCGCCTGCGCAATTCGTTTCACCTTGGGCCAGTATCTCCCCGATTGGGGTCGGGAAGCGCTGACGATTTCTGCGATTATCTTGTTCTCCCTCTGGAGCTTCCAGGGCTCCCCGCTGCGGAAGGCTCTTTTTTCCATTCTCAGCTTTGTTTTTTGCGGAATATTCGACGCCGGGGTCCTCTACGGATTCTGCGCGCTTTTAGGAATTAGTATGGAGGCGCTGGCGGGGAAAAGGCTATTGTATGCCGCCGCCGGGTCCGTCTCCAAAGTTTGTACCGTTCTGTTCGCCTACCTCCTATGGCAATATAGGAGATGGAAAGAGCCTGTCCCCATCAAGGGACAGTGGGTGCTCCTCTCCACGCTGTTTCCCGCGGTCAGCCTGGTGAATCTGAGCGTGCTGTTCTTTTGCTTTCAGGACCGGGCGGATCTGCCCCTGGGTATTTTCCTGTATACCTGTCTATTGATGGCGGCAAATCTGGCGATCCTGTATGTGCTGTCCGTTTTGGAGCGGCAGAGTCAGCGTCAGAAGCAGATGCTTCTGATGGCCCAGCAGATGGATCTGCTGAACCAAAACTTTTCCGCTCTGGAAAAGAGCTACCGGGCCCAGCGCCGGGCCAGCCATGAATATCAGCATCAGATCGACACGGTGGCGGAACTGCTGGGCAAAAACGACCACGCTTCCGCCCTGGCCTATGTGCGTCAGCTGCAAAACCGGCGGGCAAGCTGCGTTTTCGCCGTAAACTGCGGCAATCCCATTCTGGACGCGGTGCTGAATCAAAAATACCAGCTCGCCCGGGAAAACGGGATCGATCTGCAGGTGCGGGTGAACGACCTGTCCAAGGTGACGCTGGACCCGGCGGCCATCGTTACGATCCTGAGCAACCTCCTGGACAACGCCATAGAAGCCTGCCAGAAGCTCCCGTCAGAGCGATTCATCGAATGTACCCTCCTGGCAGAGGAGGAGCTGTACCTCTCCGTCAGAAATACCTCCCTGCCTGTGGCCCCGGAAAACATGGAAACTACCAAGGAACCCAAATGGGCCCACGGCCTGGGGCTGCCCAATGTAAAATCGGCTCTTTCTAATCTGAATGCCACCTACGCCATGGAATACGCAGACGGCTGGTTCCAGTTCGCGGCGGAGATCCCCAACTGCTTTTCGGAAAAAGAATAAAAAAGGGATGCGTTCATTACATAAAAGATAGCGTTGGTTGTCGATTCCTTGACTTTTGAAGAACCGGAAAGTATAATGAAATTAGAAAAGTATTGCCTTTTTACGCAGTCACTTTTTTCGGAGACGCAGACGATGTTCTCCCGATCCATTTACATCAATAACTGGAGGTAGCGAAGATGGCTCGTTATGGTTGGAGCATACGAATCGGCTTGGTAGGCCTTGCGCTGATGGTTCTGGCGGGATGCGGGGGCGATCCGGCGGAGACGGCGCCGCCCAGTGATTCTACGACCGCCCAGGCCGTCCAGCCCAGCCAAAGCGGGGCCATGCTGCCCATGGAGAACCGCGACTTCGCGGGGTTTTCCATCTCCGGGCGGATCCCCTGCACCAGCGCCGACGGTTTTTATCTCTGCGCCGGCTCCGTGTCGTTTTACGATGTTCCCTCCGGGAAGTACACCGCCTTGTGCGCGCAGGTGGGCTGCGCCCATAACGACCCCTCCTGCCGGGCCTATTTTGGGAATGTCACCTCCGTCATTGAATACCGGGGCAAGCTCTATGGCCTGGAAAACCGGGAGGGGAGCGGCGCCGCGTTCCTGGAAAAGGACCTATCCACCGGCGAGATTCGTCAGCTTCGCCGGTGGGACAACGAGGAAAACCGGTTCGTCCAGATCACGTTCCCTCTTTTTGAGGGCGGGCGGTGCGTCCTGCGGGAGAGCTGGACCACCCGCTCCATTGAGGACGGCCAGGTGTTGGAACAAACCGAGGCGAAGGTGTACCTGATGGACCTGGCCACCGGCGAAACGCGGTTCCTGTACGACGACAATGGGGAGAAGGAGCAGTCCATCATGGCCATGAAGGGCAGCAAGCTGCTGCTGAGATCCTACCGGCACGATCCAAACAGCGCCAATGCCAATGACCGGGTCGATGCTCTTTTGGAGCTGTGGGACCTGGACACCGGCGAGCGTACCGTGGTGGCGGACCAGGCGGGGGGCCTGAAATTGACGGCGGACCCCAACGCGGTCTACGGCTATAAGGTCGTCTACCAGGTGGGGGACAGCGTCTATGTCTACGACCTGGAGCGTGAGACCGCCGACAAAGAGCTGACCCTGCCCAATATCGTCAATTACTGGATCCAGGACGACCATGTTTTTGCCATCACCAAGGACGAAAACAATAATTACGACGTCTATTATCAGGCCGCCGGCTCTGGGGAACTGGTCCACATGGAAAACGGCGGGCTGACCAGCGGCATGATGTTCAGCATCCTTGAAGAGACCCAGAGCTGCTTTATCGGCAAATGGGAGGGCAACAGCGGGGATTTTATCATCCAAAAGGACGATTTTTACGCCGAGCGGTACGACCGGGCCCAGCGGCTCTGAGGTGGGGATATGGAGCTGTGTTTTGAGGGCCTGGTGAAAAACTATGGCAAGAAGCAGGCGCTGAAGGGGATCGACTTGACCCTGACCCCGGGAATTTACGGTCTTCTGGGCCCCAACGGGGCGGGGAAAAGCACCCTGATGAACATTCTTACCGGGAATCTGGAGCAGACCCGGGGCCAGATCACCTTTGACGGCCGGGATATTCGGACTCTGGGGCCGGCCTTCCGAGGCCGCCTGGGCTACTGCCCCCAGCAGCCGGCCTTTTACCCCACCTTCACCGCCGACGAATTTCTATTTTACATGGCCTCCCTCCACGGGATGGACCGGAAAGCCGCCGAAACGCGGATTTCCTGGGCCCTGGAACTGCTGTCCCTGGCCCGGGTGCGGCACGAGCCCATTGGCGGCTTTTCCGGCGGAATGAAGCAGCGGCTGCTCATCGCGGCCGCTTTGATCCATGACCCGGACATTCTGGTTCTGGACGAGCCCACCGCCGGGCTGGACCCGGAGCAGCGGATCGCCGTTCGGAACCTCATTGGCCGGGTCGCTTTGAATAAAATCGTCATTCTCTCCACCCATGTGGTGCCGGATGTGGAATTTATCGCCAAGGAGCTGATCCTGCTGGACCGGGGCCAGGTCCTGTGCCGGCAGACCCCGGAGGCCCTGCTCAAGGCCATGGCCGGCCAGGTTTGGAGCCTGACGGTGGACGAAGACCAGGTGGAGGCCGCCCAAAGCCTGGGCCAGGTCTGCGGCATCGCCCGGGCGGGGGACCAGGTTGCCATCCGGCTCCTGACGCCCACGCCGCCGAAAGGGGCGGTGGAGGCGGCGCCCACGCTTGACGATGTGTATCTGCGCTTCTTCGGCCCGGAGGCGGGGCTATGAGATACGAATGGAAAAAGCTCCTGGCCCAGGTCCAGATCTGCCTGCTGCTCCTGGGGGTGCTGGTGGGAAACGGGATCTGGTTCTTCCTCCGCTGCTCCCAAGATCTGGGGGGCTACACCATGGCGCAGATCCGGCAGGTCTATGCCGCGCCGGATACGCTGGAGGCGGACATTGCCCTTTTGGAGGACCCCACGGCGGCCCCGCCCCTGCGCTACACCCAGCGGCCCTGGGCGGAGCTGGCCCTGCTGACGGCGGCCCGGGATCGGATCGCCGCCGCCCGGGACTATGACGCTTTCCGCCAGGGACTGGTGGACGACGCCGCCCTGAAGGAGCGGCTGGGCCTTCTCGGTCCGGCGGACAGCTTCGAGGCCCGCTCCCTGAAGCGGGGCCAGGCCGCCTATGAAGCTCTGGTAGGCGTCACGCCGGAGCCGGTGTTCCAGGGCGGGATGGAGGTGCTGCTGACGGACCGGGGCATGGACCTGGCCCTGGGCGTCGCCGTTCTGGCCGGCGCGCTGGTGCTGACCACCCTGGAGCGCCGGAGCGGGGGCATGGTCCTGAGCCGCCCCACCCGCCGGGGCCGGGCGGCGCTGTTCTGCCGGAAATGGGCGGTCTTGGCCTGCCTGACCGGGGCCGTCTGGGCAACCCTGCTGCTGACGGACCTGGCGGTTGCCGCCGGGACGCTGGGCCTGGGCGCCTGGACCCAGCCCATTCAGGGGGTCTATGGCTTTGAGGCCTGCCCCGCGCCATTGTCCGTCGGGGGATATTTTGCGATTTACGTCCTCTGGAAGCTCCTTTGGGCTTTGAGCTGGGCAGGCATTTGCCTGGCGGCGGGATGCGCCACCGGAAGCCCCATTCTGGCGGTGCTGGTCCTGGCCGCCATGCTGGGGGGCGCCTGGTGTGCGGGGGAGTCCGGAGATCTGTGGCTCCGGGTGTTCAGCTTGACCCGGTTGGCCCGGCTGGAGGAACTGGCCCAGAGCGCTGCCTACTTGAATTGGATGGGCACGCCCATTTCCCGGCCCTGGACGGCCCTGGCGGTGCTGGCGGGGATGGGCATTTTATCCACCCTCACTGGGCTGGGCCTGTTCTGCCTCCTGCCCGCCGTTCCCAGAAAAGCCCAGTGGCCCCTGCCCTTGCTCCGGGGGCCCAGGCACACGAATCTGTTCCTCTGGGAGGGGCGGAAGCTGTTCCGGACCCAGCGGGCGGCCCTGCTGCTGCTTTTCCTGGCCCTGACCCAGGTGGCCTCTTACGGCCCCCGCAGGGCGGAGAATACGGAATACGGCTATTTTTACCGGATGTACAGCCAAATTCTAGCGGGCGACCCCAGCCCGGAAAAGGACGCCTACCTGACCGCCGAGGCGGCCCGGTTGGAGGAGCTGACCCGGGCTTTTGCCGCCGCGCCCTGGGATACGGAGCTTTACGGGCAGCTGGCGGCGGAGCAGCCCTTCCGGGAGGCCCAGGAGCAGTACCGCGCGTTGAAGCCCGGCCAGCGGTACCTGGACCAGACCCTTTACCGGGCTTATTTCGGTCCGGAGGGCCTCCGGGACGGGCTTTGGGACTTGGGGAAGGTGTTTTTTGTCCTCTCCCTGGCCCTGGCGGGGCTGTACCCGGCGGAGCGGGAGAGCGCTATGACCCTCCAGCTCACGGCCTCCGGCCAAACCCGGCGGGTCCGGCGGTACAAAACCCTGTGGACCGGCATTTTGGCCCTTTTGATCTGGGCGGTTGGGACGCTGCCCCGGCTCCTTTGGGCCGTTTGGACCTACGGCCCGCCGGACCTGCTGGCCCAGGCGGGGGCGATTGAAGGCTTTGCCTGGCTGCCGGGCTTCGTGAGCGTGCTGGCCCTGCTGCTGTCCACGCAGCTTGCCGGCCTGACTCTGACCGTCCTGGCCGCCTGGATCGTCACATTCTTCTCCCGTCCCGCCTCCACCCAGGTCCCCGCCCTCCTGCTGGCCCTGACGGTGACGGAGCTTCCGATCCTTCTTTTGGCCTGGTGGATCGGGTAAAAATCTCAAGAAGGGTGTCTCCAACCGGGGTGCCGTAGCCCTGGGGAAGGGTCATGACGAAGTTGTGGACCGACGCCTTTTTGCAGGCGGCCACAATTTCCTCGTCCGTGGCGTCCAGCTTGACCAGGCGCAGATTTTTTTAATTTCGGCTTCCAGCTCGTTCCATCGCCACACTGCGGATATCTTGACGCGGAGGCAAGAGATCGCGTCTAAGAATCAGTTAAGCGCGCGCAGACGCGTCACAAAAATCCTCTTGAAGTTCAAAAAACTTCTGGACGATTATCACTGACGCGCAAGACCCCCCTCACTTTTTCGGCATGAAAAGTGAGGGGGGTCTTGGACAAATATCGGTAAAGAGCAAAACGATTGATAGGATAAGGCGGCCATATGTGCAAATGGGTATAGCCCTTCATCGCGGAGCCCTTCCGACCCGCCTTTTTCCCGAATCAAGGAACTTCCGCGCTTTTGCCAGCCGCTTCATTTGATTTCAGATAAGTGATGGAAAGAAGCATTCTTACAGAATTAGACATAATCTTATTTCTCTCGCGTTTCCGGTATTTTCAGAAACTCACTGCACCTGAATCCGTGTGATCACATCGCGTTTGGAGAATGTCTCAGAGCTGGCGGGAAGGTTCAAAAACAGGGAATATTGATCGAAATGCTGCCAGGTCGCGTTCCCCCAACGGTCCCGCCATAGGGAAAAGGGCAGGACAAGATCGCAAGCCGCGCCCTTGTCCAGATGGATCCCATAGTTCCCTTCCAGAATGGGATTCGCCGCGGTCAGAACGTCCCAGTCGCAAGGGGCATTGTTGTCCACGCCCACCAAATCGAGATTGGTCAGCATCACGCCCTCGGCGTCGCTGTCCACATTCCGCAGCGTCACATACGCCAGGGCCAGCTTCTCGGGATGGTTGCCTACCGGCTCCGGCAGGCCCTCGGCGGCGAAATAGGCATCGTAATCCACGATCTCAAACCGATTCACCAGCAGGGAATACCCGTCGTTAAAGGACGCCTCCTCCCCGATCTGATAGATATCCCTCCGGGGTTCTGTCACGAAACTGTTATAATAGGCGTTCATCGTGGTATAACGCCAGAACCATCCGGCGGCGAGAACCAGGACCAGCAGCGCCACGATCCACTTTCTTGCCGTTTTCATCTTGCCGCCCTCTTTTCGATCTTGCCCTCCGAGATCTTGTAGATCTCGTCCGCCAGGCCCTCCAAAATGGAGGCGTCGTGGCAGGCCAGGACGATCAGCGCCCCTCGCTCCCGCTCCCGCCGGATGAGCGCGCAGATCCGCGCCACGCCCCGGTCATCCAGGGCATTGGTGGGCTCGTCCAGAAGGATCAGATCCGGCTTTTCCATCAGCGCCGCCGCAATGCCCAGCCGCTGCTTCATGCCCAGGGAGTACTTCTTGAACTTCCGGGGGTCCTCCGGTTTCAGGCCCACCTCCCGCAGCGTTTCCTTGATCTGGGGCAGACCGATCTCGCCCTTGATTTGCGCCAGCAGCTCCAGATTTTTCAGTCCCGTATGCCCGTCCAGGAAGGCCGGATTTTCGATCAGCAGCCCCATGGAACCGGGAAAGTCCAGGTCCTTGCCCAAGATCTTCCCATCGATGGTCACCTTACCGGAGGTGGGCCGGATCAGGCCGGCGATCAGCCGCATCAGCATGGTTTTGCCGGAGCCGTTGACCCCTTGCAGGCCGTACACCGTTCCGCTGCGCAGCGTCAAGCTCACGTCGTCCAAAATTACAGCGCCTTTGATGGTTTTCGTTACATGATCGATCACGATCCGCATGGCTATTCCTCCCGTCCTAATATATCTGAGTAGTGAAAGAAGAAGCATCCCGCCGCCCCGCAGAGCAGGATCACCCCTCCGGCCACGGCGATGGAGGCCCAGGGGTCCACCCCGTCGCTGAGGAAAACCCCGCTGCGGCAGACCGCCGCGCCGTTACCCAGGGCGAAGGGGGTCTGAAAGTAGACCGACACCATCATCACCACCAGGCAGATCAGGAAGCTAAACACCGGCTTTACCGCCAAATTCAGGGTCATTTCCAGAATACTCAGGGCCGCGACGGTGCAGTAGGGGGCAAGCACCGCGACCAGCAGCCCCTGGCCCAGGGACAGGGTGAAATCCTCCTCTGCCGTGCCGAGAAAGACGCCTCTTATAAAGGGCTGGCTGGCCATCAGGGAGGGGGAGCCTCCGGTAAACACCGCGAAGGCCAGGGCGGTCAGGCTGCTGATTAGGAAAAACAGCGCCGTGGCGGCCAGGTTCCAGACGCATTTGGAAAAATACCATTTGCGCTTCGTTTCGCAGCGGACAATGATTTGCAGGCCGGAGTTGGACAGGTCGTAGAGCAGATAGTCCAAATTGAGATACAGGCAGCCGCCCACCATGAGCAGCCACCAGATGGGCACGTTGAAAGCGTTTTGAATGCCCTCGATCTTGACTGCCGGGTTGCCCATATACATGAACAGCAGATAGTCCATCCAAGTCCCGCCGGGCCTGGGGAGCAGGCCCATTCTGGCATAGCCATTTAGCAGGATCGTACACTGCGCGCACTGGACCGCCGCGATCCCCACCGCCGCTAGGTAGCGCTTCCGGAGCAGGCCGCACCGAAGATCGTGAGCCACAAGGTTACGCCAGTTCATGCTTCTTTACCTCCCAGAAGCACCCCGCCAGGGAGAGCAGCCCCAGGATCATCAGCTCTGTCAACACGAGCCATTCCGGGTTTGGGTAGTCCGTTGTCACATTCGCCAGCATCAGGGGACTCAGCTCCAGACGCTGGGAACGGGCAAAGGACTCGGCAAGGCGCTCCAGCAAATAGGTTCCAAAGTACAGGAGGAAGGGGGTCAGCAGCACTACCAGAGTAAACCGGGGCCGGGTGCCTAATAGGAAGCACAATCCGGCCGTCACGCCGCCAAACAGGAAGGTCACGCCGCACCAGATGAGCCCGTGGAGCCAGGGGTATGTAAAATAAAGGGCGGACAGAAAGTGGCCGTTTGCCATTGGCCCCAGCGGGTCGATCGGGTCCATCACGTCGTAGGGGACGACTAACGCGTTGGCCAGCAGGCTGAACAGGACGGGCAGGGCGGCCAACGCGTTAG